>JAISWE010000230.1 GCA_031271175.1 Bacteroidales bacterium
CCGGGTTTATCTATTTTCTTTCAATCTTTTTTTCACGCATTTTCACCAACAGATGTGTACGGAATTGAAATTCGGCAACATAAATTTTTATTACTTTGCTGTTGGGCAGGATTTTTCTGAAACGGGCGTCATAGTTCGCATACAGATCCGCTTCCTGTTGCAGGAGTACCACTAACCTGTCCAGTAGTTTTCCGTTATTTTTTTCGTCCGTTTCCTGTTTTTCCATTATTCGGTGCATGATATCAGCTCGTTCGTCGAAAAGCGCCGTCTTTTTTCCATCCATTTCATTATACAATGGCCAGAAGGTCTGTGCTTCTTCAACTGTCAGGCCTATTTTTTCCGTAAGGAAGGCCACACGTTCCGTTTTAAGCTGTTCGTCCATGATGATCAGCTTTTTACGGCGGGGGTGTTCGTCCTGTGCTTGGACTTGGACTTGCAGCAGACACAGCAGGCCTGCACACAACAAAATACTGATTGTCTTTTTCATTTTCAGGTGATTTTAGGGTTATTCTTCTTTCATGGATTGCATGAGTGTTTCGATGGGGATGTCCTGTGATGCCAGGAAATAGATGATCTCGGTTTCCTGTTCTTCCGTACAGCAATAGTCTGTACTGCCGGTTTCATCCATGTCCAGCACGGCAGCCATCCATGCGGTTTTGTCTAATTGGTAGGCCCATGTGAGGACGGCATCTGCCAGCTGTTCGTCGGGCAGGTCGGCGGTCGGCCTGTTCCGCAGCAGAAGGAGCGTCATGGAAAGCAGCAACAGGCTGGCTGCAACGGCATACTTGAGGTAGCCGATCGGTCGGATAAACGGTTTTTTCGTTTCCCGTATCCGGTGCATCATTTTTTTCTGAAAATCGTCGAAATATTCTTCCGGAACGGTAAAAGGGTTATCGTTATGGAGGTATTCCGGTAATTCTTCGTTTATCATCTTTTTATGTTTTATTATCAGATACTTATGCTTTCAAAATAGGCTTTGATTTTCATCACGGCGTGGTGATAGGAGGCTTTCAGCGCTCCTACCGAGGTATCCAGAATGGCCGACATTTTTTGGTATGGCATTTCGTCAAAATATTTCATGTTGAATACAATGCGTTGCTTTTCAGGCAGGCTGAGAATGGCTTTTTGCAGATGCATCTGGATTTGGTCGCCCGTAAAATAGCTGTCGTTTTGCAACGATGCCGACAACATTTGGGCATCGTCCAAGGGTATCGAACTTCTGTTGCGCTTCTGTTGCAGAAAACTGATGGCTTCGTTGGTGGCAATGCGATACAGCCACGTAAACAACTGTGCTTCCCGCCTGAAATCGGACAATCCTTTCCATGCCTTTTCGAAGGTATTTTGTAAAACATCATCCGCGTCTTCATGCACAACTACTATTTTCCGGATATGCCAGTACAGTCGAGAGCGGTATTGTTCGACGATACAGCTGAAAGCCCTGTATTTGTCGCTTTCCCTGCCAAACATCTCCAACAATTGCCCGTCACTGTATTCGCTCATCCTTTCACTTGAACCTTCTTTGTTTATTGGACGGTTGAACCTGCCAAAGGTTTAACCGGAGGAAATTTATTCCGGCAGGATGCATTGAAGGACATTCCATTCGTGAAACCGGATTTTCAGCCATACGAACAGACTGATGAAAAGCAGGGAGGGCAGCAGGTTGATGATTTCCATCCGTTTCAGTTTCAATAGTTCGAGGCTCAGTCCTATCAGGATGATACCGCCGACGGCTTTGACGGAATCGACGATTTCGGCGGGAATGTCTTTCCCGATAACCGCTACCGCAAGGGTGATACCGCCCTGAAACAGCAAAAGCGGAACAAAGGAAAAAAGCACTCCGACGCCCAGTCCCGATGCCAGCATGATGGACGAAAAAAAATCCATCACGGATTTTGTCAGCAGCAGATGGGATGTTTCCCCGAATCCTTCCTCAACAGCGCCGACAATTGTCATCGACCCCATGCAAAACAGCAGGAATCCGGTAATCATTCCTTCCGTAAACCGTTCGTTTTTAGAGCGTACCACCGATCTTACGTAATCGCCCATGCGTGCCGTCCGCTGGCTTAACTTGCACCACACTCCGGTGACCCCGCCCAATACAAGACTTAATACCACCAGCAGGTGATTTTCCGTCGCCACCGCCATCTGTATGCCCAACAGCATGGTAAACAGACCGACTCCCAGAAAATAGATATCCTGATACTTTCCGGGCAAATTCTTTTTAAATGCCAGCCCGATGCTGCTCCCCGCAACGATGGCAACGGCATTGACTAATGTTCCGACCATAGTTTTAAATTGTTCTTACGTTTACACCTTCGCCGGCCAGATAGGTTTTCAGGCGGGGAATGGAAATTTCCCCGAAATGGAATACGCTGGCAGCCAGGGCGGCATCGGCTTTTCCCAGCAAAAAGGCGTCGCGGAAATGCTCCGGAGCGCCGGCGCCCCCCGATGCAATGACGGGAATACTCAGCGTTTCGGAAAGCATCCGAAGCGCTTCGTTGGCATATCCGTCTTTCACTCCGTCATGGTTCATACTGGTGAAGAGGATCTCGCCGGCTCCCCTTTCCTGCGCTTCTTTTGCCCATGAGAACAATTCTTTTCCCGCAGGAATACGGCCTCCATTGAGATAGCAAGTCCATTTCCCGTTTTCCAGATGCGCGTCAACGGCTGTCACTACCACCTGATTGCCGAAATGCAGCGCGATTTCGCTGATCAGATCCGGATGGCGAAGGGCGGCCGAATTGACGGATATTTTATCGGCGCCGGCGTTCAACAGTGTTTCTACATCTTTCAACTCGTGGATACCGCCACCCACTGTAAACGGGATGCTGATATTTTCGGCTACCCGTCGCACCAGATCGACAAAAGTCTTGCGGCCTTCGTGCGATGCCGTAATGTCGAGAAAAACCAGTTCGTCGGCTCCCTGCCGGCTATATTCCGCCCCCAGTTCTACCGGATCGCCGGCATGGCGCAATTCCGTAAAATTCACTCCTTTGACGGTGACGCCGTCTTTGATGTCAAGACAGGGTATAATACGTTTTGCTAACATTTCTCCACCAGTTCACGAATGATTTTCATCGGGTCGGCGGCGCGGAAAATAAAACTTCCTACTACGAAAACATCTACGCCGGCTCCGGACAATTGCGCAATATTGCTCAAATCCACGCCTCCATCCACTTGAATGAGGGCGCGGGAGCCTTTCTTTATTATCATCTCTTTCAGTTTTGCTGCTTTGGCGTATGTGTTTTCAATAAAATCCTGACCGCCGAAGCCCGGGTTGACGGACATCAACAGGACAAGATCCACCTCGCCGATAATGTCTTCCAACAGGCTGACCGGTGTGTGCGGATTGAGCGATACTCCCGCTTTCATCCCTTCCTGCCGGATGTTTTGCACAGTGCGGTGCAGGTGCGGACAGGCTTCGTAGTGAACGGTCAGCCAGTCGGCGCCGGCTTGGCCAAATTCCTTGATGTAGCGGTCGGCAGAAGTGATCATCAGATGGACATCCAGCGGTTTGGAGGCTTTCGATTTTACAGCCTTGATGACCGGAAAACCGAAAGAAAGATTAGGGACAAAAACTCCGTCCATAATGTCGAGATGAAACCACGCTGCATGACTATCGTTAATCATGTTTATTTCGCGGTTCAATTCTCCGAAATCGCAGTTGAGAATAGAAACGGCTATTTTATTCATATTTGAAAATTTATATTCACTTGTTCCAAAGAGTATTTCAGTCGTCGGAGGGATTCCGCCTTACCGAGAAGCACGCACATTTCCGAAGCGCCGCCGGGAGTGGACAATTGTCCTGTGACGGCAATCCGGACGATCCACAGTAAGCTTTTTTTCTTTACTCCGGTTTGTACGGAGGTCCGTTCCATGACGTCGAATATCTCGTCATTTTCCCACACCGTTATCTTTTCCGCTTCTTCGATCACGGCGGGCAGCACCGTTTGTGCCAGTTGCAGGGACGATTTGGCATCCTTGCTGTCGAACAGAGAGAGGTTATATCCTTCAAAAGCGTCGATAAAGGCCGTCATACCGGGTATATCGGACAGGACGCCGATTCGGGTCTGCAACAGCCGGCTCAATAAAACCTCGTCCACCGGCGTATCAATGGTTTTGTAACAGGGTTTGGCGGCTGCATGAAAGGCTTCTTGCGACATTTCTTTCACATAAAGGCTATTGAGCCATCGCAGTTTCACTTCGTCGAAAACGGCCGACGACTTGGATATGCCGTTGATGTCAAAATGTTCGATCAATTCTTCTATCGTGAACTTTTCGGTATCGTTTTTGGGATTCCATCCCAATAGTGCGACATAATTCAGGATGGCTGCCGGCAGGAATCCTTTGTTGAGGAAATCCTCAAAATTTGCGTCACCGTCGCGTTTGCTCAGTTTGTGGTGTTTGTCGCGCATAATGTGGGGGAGGTGTACGTACTGCGGAATTTCCCAACCGAAAGCATGGTACAGCAGATTGTAATTCGGCGTGCTGCTCAGGTACTCCATTCCCCGAAATACATGGCTGATCCGCATCAGGTGATCGTCCACCACATTGGCGAAGTTGTAGGTGGGAAAACCGTCCGACTTGATGAGTACGTTATCGTGCAGTTCCCTGTTTTCCACCGTGATGTCGCCATACACGAGGTCGGTAAAAGTGGTGTATCCTGTTTCGGGAACCTTCTGGCGCACTGCAAAGGGGACTCCCGCAGCCAGTTTTTCCATCGTTTCCTCTTGGCTCAGGTGCAGGCAATGTTTGTCGTAACGGCGGTTACCGCTTTCGTCCGTCAACGAATCCAGCCGTTCCCTGCTGCAAAAACAGCAGTAGGCGTGGCGACGGTCTATCAGTTCTTTTGCATACCGTAGATAGATGGACTTGCGCGCGCTTTGGACATAGGGGCCACAGTCGCCGCCCGTGTCGGGGCCTTCATCGTGCTGCAAGCCTGCAAGTTGCAGTGTCCTGTATATCACCCGGACGGCATCGTCGATCGTCCGTTCCTGATCGGTATCTTCTATCCTTAAAATAAACTTCCCCCCGTGCTTTTTGGCAAACAAATACCCGTAAAGCGCTGTCCGCAAATTGCCGATGTGCATAAACCCCGTAGGACTGGGGGCAAAACGTGTTCTGACTGTATCCATTGGTCTGAAAATATTTTGCAAATGTAGTCTTTTTTTTACAAAATGGCTTTCATCGGTTTTTCAGTTCAATTTTGCTATTTGAGGATTCCGCGTCCTTGCGCCTGATGTTCAGGATAACGGTAAATTTACCGCTTTCCCTCTTTATATGCATGTCGGCAGCTGTGCCGTATAGCAGGCGCAGGCGTTCGCGGACATTCTGCAATCCTGTTCCCGACCCCTTTTTGGCGGAAATATGTCCGTCGTAATCGTTGTTCATTACGATCCGTAAATTCTGTCCTTCGCAGGTAATAATGATGGTGATGCATACCGTTTCCAGACTTTCGTAAATCCCGTGTTTGATGGCGTTCTCGAACAGGGGTTGTAACAGCATGACGGGAATGGCTGCTTTCAACGCTTCGGGAGCGACAACGGCTTTATATACCAGTTTATCGCCAAAGCGCAGTTTTTCGATGGACAAATACCGGTTGATGTTTTCCATTTCTTCTTCGATATGGGAATATACGCGATGAGTCGATAATACGGCATATCTCAGGTATTCCGACAAGGCGACCAGCATCTGCTGCGCTTTTTCCGGCTGGGTTACAATCAGCGAATTGACGGAATTGAGGCTGTTGAACAGAAAATGAGGATTGATTTGCGATTTCAGCAAATTCAGTTCTCCGTCTTTCAGCAGGCTGTTCAGGCGGATTTCATTAGCCGTCTTTTCCTTGAGCTGATCCACATATACATACAGATAATAAATCAGAATGGTAATGAAATAAATCAGCAAGCCGCTGAACGTTTTCATCCAGATGGGATTGTCGGGCGGATATTCGCTGTTCGGCGCAATGAGTGAAATAATCAGGAATCCGGTCAACAGGCACACGAGCAGATAGGCGCATATCAGCATAAAATGAGCAGCCACGTTGAAAAGCCACGTCCGGTGTTCCCACGCGTTGAAACACACCGGATACCAGAACGGGAGAATAAACACGGCAAAGACGGTATTGAACACCAGTCCGTCCAGCAGCGCATATTCCAGCGACAAACCGACCTTCATGCAGAGGACTACGTGGGTGCAAGTGACGATTATCCAGACGCACAAGTACAACAACCGCGAACCGACGCTACGAAGTATCGGATTTTTAATCATCGCCTCAGGTCATTTGCATCTGATTTCCCCTCCGCCAAACACCGCGCTTACTTCCAGCACCAGCAAGGTGTTTTCATTGACTTCAAAGTTGGGGGTGGGACGGTTATCGACGAAATGTCCGAATATCTGATCCTTCCGGATTTCTATTTTCCAGTCGATGGGAACATAAATGTTTACTCCGCCGAAAACGGTGTTGATTTCGAGCGTATGAATGCCATCGGCAAGTTTGGCGTCGCTCAGGTCAAGCTCTATGCCGCCGAACACGCAATTGATGTCGCCTCCCTTGAAATCCTGCACGTCAATTTTCTCGCGTAAACTGCCAAACACCTGATTCCTGTCGATGTAGCCGGTATCCGACCTGTGTTGGCATTTCTCTTTCATGTAGTCGTGCCATGCTTTGCGGTTACATCCAAACTGCTCGTGCTTTTTCATGTGCCAGCGGACAAAACGATGCCTGTACACCGACTTGAACAGGATTACAAGGCCTGCTACCACCAGTATGACAGGCCAGTTGCTCTGCGCGTCGAAGTCGCGTCCCATGACGTGCTGTAACTTTGGGAAAAGAAAAACGACGCCCGCCAGCATCAAGATAACACCTGTTCGCCAGCGGTTGCGCATGAAAAGAACGGAAAAACCAATCGCAACCATTAGCATCGGCCACGAAAAAACAACCGTCTTGTATTGTTGAGGCAACAGATTCGTGTTGAATGCAAACAGACAGATACCTGCCCCTACCGTCAGCAACCCGAATATCAGGGAACCGATGTTTATTCTCGTTTTCATGGTAATTTATTTTTAATAAAAATGCAAAATTGCTGTTTTTTTCGTATCAATGCAATAATAATTCTTCAAAACCGGTTTTTTAAACGACAACAAGCCGGTTTTATCCGATGAAATCCGGTCAGAAGTTATATCCGATCCTGATGATGGGGCTATCGTAAATATCGTTAAATTCGGAATTAAGTTTCCACATGAGCAGCAGGTTCATGCTTGAGCGCTTTCCCGTCGGGAATCGCAATCCTCCGCCCAGCAGGAAACTGTTCACGATTCTCCTGCCCGTAGCGGTGGGATCGAAAAACGATTTTTCGTAGCTCATCGCTTCATATTCCACATGAACGAGTATTCTGAAATTGAGACCGAGCGGAATAAAATCATTGACGTTATTTACCAGCACATATTCGGTAAACAGCCGGCCACCGTAAATATGCGTTTCGTAACGCCAGGACATGCCGCTGTACAGGTCGTGAATTCTGTTGTTGAAATATTCATAGCTTGCCCCTGCGCCTGCCGCCCAGCGAGGGGTAATGTAGTAGCCCACATGCGGGGACACTTCGATATCTGTAAAACTGCCCAGCACCAAACCGAAGTTTCCTCCGTAATACAGGCGGTCGCAGAACGTCTGTGAGCGAACGAGCGTCGGCATTACGCAAAGCGCAACAATAAAAAACTTTACTTTCATGAAAAAAGTTTTTGAAATACAAATTTAAATAAAAAAATCGGATTTTCATCCTCCGGACAGATAAAATCATTCTTTTTTATCGTCGGTTTGATGAGCTTTAACGCTGCGGTAGGCGCGATTGACGGCATCGCAGAAGGCGCGTGAACTGATGGTGGCGGCTGTAATGGCGTCCACTTCGCCGCCGTCCTTTTTGACGATGAGGCTGTTCGTTGCCGGATTTTTACCGTAAAATTGGCTGATGAAGGCGGTTTCGGTCATTCTGGAGCCTAATCCGGGCGTTTCCTTTTGCTCAAGTACGGATATGCCGGTGATGTTGCCTTCTTTGTCGAAGCCAATCATCAGGCGTATCATCCCGCTATAGCCTTTGTCCGTCCATGTGCCGACGGCTACGCCCTGTATTTCTCCTCCCTGTTCGGCAGGATAGCAGGTGAGCGGACTGCCGCCGTCGTAGCTGTCTATCAGGAAACTTTCGGCCGAAGGGTCATTGTCGTACTTTGCCGATACCGCCCGAATGGCAAAGTTTAGTTTGGCGGCTTCGGCGGCTGCCTTGGGCGTTTTGGTGAGCCGGTGTACGTAACCCAGTGATGCCGCCGAAATGGCAGTGATGATCAGCAGGGTAAGCGTCATGTTGAGAAGGGAAGATGCTTTCTTAGCCATGTCTTACCTCCTTTCCGAATCGCTGGGGTTTGATGAATGTATTGATGAGCGGGACGAATGCGTTCATGATCAGTATGGCAAAGGACATGCCTTCGGGGTAGGCTCCGAAAACACGGATGACAACTGTGATGGCGCCTATGCCGACGCCATAGATCAGCATTCCCGCAGCTGTCATCGGCGAGGTAACGTAGTCGGTTGCCATAAAGATGGCGCCCAGCAGCAATCCGCCCGTGAGCAGGTGGAACAGGGGATGAGCGTTGCTTTCGGGATGTATTCCCCAGAGAATACCGGTAAACAGGGCTACCGTAAGAATGATACTGACGGGAATGTGCCAGGTGATTACTTTTCTGACCAATAGATAACCCAGTCCCAGCAACAGCGCCAACGCTGCCGTTTCACCTGTTGACCCTCCCGTTTTTCCAAAGAACATGTCAAGTGTGGACGGTAGTCCGGAAAGAATATCCGGCAGCGAATCCGACGTGGCGCCGCTTATAGCGCCAGTTTCCCAATTCTTGATGCCTTCCTTGACCACTGCCAGGGGAGTTGCTCCCGTATAGGCGCTGATATATTCCTGGGAATATTCGCCGAAGTTGAATACCGTTTCGAGATTCCAGCGGGAAACACCGGGCTGAGGCCAGTTGGTCATTTGAACGGGAAAAGAAATCAGGAGGAACACCCGTCCCACCAGCGCCGGATTAAAAGGGTTATTACCCAGCCCGCCGAAAGTCATTTTGCCGATACCTATGGCAACCACAGCGCCTATTGCCAGAATCCATACCGGCAAATTCGACGGGAGGTTGAAAGCCAGCAGGACGCCGGTTACTGCCGCCGAACCATCCCTCAACGAAGGAGTGATCTTAAGCAAATATCTGGAAATGAGGTATTCGGACAACAGGCAAAAAAGCACCGATACCCCTGTGACATATACGGCGCCTATGCCGAACATCCACACCGATACCAAAAAAGCCGGCACCAGCGCCAGCAATACATCATACATCATTCGCGGAATGCTGTTTCCGCTGTGTATGTGCGGCGAGAGTGATACTGTCAATAATTTGCTCATCGTGTTCGCTTTATTATCGGGTGCAAAAGTAAGTTTTTTTTGTGGATTGTTGCTGTTTTTTGCTTTCCGGCGCTAATTTTATTTTCTTTCAACGGTAACCGATAAGACTTTGAAAGAACAGCAGGCCGTTGGCATTGCCTAAATCCGGATCTACCGCCCGTTCTATGCATACCATCATGCCGAAAATGTTCCTGTCGTGAATGGCGGCTATGTTATCCATTGATCCGTCGGGATTGGAAAGGGCTGAAATGGTTCCGTCCTTATTGCAGTATCGAAGCAGGATTTGTCCGTTTTGGTGCAAATCTTTCATCGTTTTGTTGTCTGCCCGGTATTGTCCGAAATCGTGCGCAATGGGCAACTGCAATATCTGTTCCTTGGAAAGTAGCCGTGTGAGCGGAGTAGAAGTGTTACCTGCCTTGACGTATATATTCTTTCCTGCGAAGACGCCCGACTGGTTAGCTATCAATTGACCGCTCAGCAATTTTGCGGCACACAGTATCTGGAATCCGTTCCCAATACCTAATACCACGCCCCTGTTATCGGCAAATTTTCTGATAGCCCTGATAATGGGAGATTGAGCCGCTTTTACGCCCGGCGACGGCTCGTTGCCGAAAGATGCACCCGACGGCAGTACCACTACATCTACCCTGGGCAAGGAATTACTCTCGTGCCAAACCTCTATCGCCTCTTGCTCCAATACAACCTGCAAGGCATACATCGTATCGGAATAACCGGTACTCCCCGGAAAATTGACCACTCCAAATTTCATATATTCATCTATTTTTTTACAAAATTATATCATAATTCCGGAAAAATCAAAATAAAGTCAAAAAAAGGTGGTGATGTAAAAAATATGCTGCTATAAAAATTTGGCAATCAGAATAAAAAGGCGTATCTTTGTAAGATGAGAATATGCATAACGCTCCATTGTCCCGATGGCCAAAGGAAAAAAGTAAAGAAAAACGGCAAAAAAATAGCGAAGAGGCAAAATGATTGGTGTAAAGCCTGTGGTTGTCAGTTGATAGGCGACCATGGGACGAGCTTTGAACTTATGCAGGCAAGAAGAGCAGGAAGGGATGGCTGATCGATGCTTATCAGATGGAAACAGGTGAAATCGTAGCCTTCCTTTGGGGGAAACGGGACTTGAAAACAGCTGGAAATGGAATAACTTCCTGTTGAGACATCGCATCCGCGGAAAACACCTCCAAAATGGGAAGCGCTGTTTTCAGCAGTTCTCCAGCAAATATTCGATCATTCTGCATGAGAAGCGGTCGAACCATTCTTCCGGATGCCACTGTACGCCCATCACCGGCAGTGTTTTGTGGCGGAAAGCCTCTACCAGACGCACGTCCGAACAGGCGTCGAGTTGGGCGGTAGCAAGCGGTTCCAGTTGCGGCGACAGTCCGTCGAGCAACACTCCCTGATGATGATGTGAATTGACGTCGAAAGGCTGAGTGTCGAAACCGGCTGCCGGTGGGAGCGGCTGTACGCTGTGTGCGGGTTTGCTTCGTTCGTCGCTCTGCGGATGTTTCCATAGATGCTGTTCCAAAGAAGAGCCGAAGTGTACCGCCAGCATCTGAAAGCCAAGGCAAATACCGAATACCGGAATACCTGCATGGATATAAGCCGGTAACCGCCTGTCGTAGAAAAACTGTCTGAATACGTCCTGATGTCCGGTTTTGAAGGTGGGAAGAGCGCCGAAGGCCTGCGGCGCGATGTCCGGGCCGCCGGGGAGCAGGAGCATGTCGATTTTTGCAAGTTCTTCGTCGGGAAAAATAATGTACGGCTTGCCAAAGCGCGATATCAGTTCCAGATAGTTGCTCCCTGCGCCGAATACCACGCCGTCCTCCGACCGGTAGCCGACGATACCTATGATTTTCTTTTCAGACATGAATATTTGATAAATAAAATAAGGAAACAAATGTATGGTTAAAGTTCGAAATAAAAAATCGAAAATAACATTTACTGCCCATTTTTAATATTTTTCATTCGCTTTGGTTTTTTGTTTTTCCGTAATTATCCTTACTTTTGCAAAAAAAATAAGGATGGAATTATCAACGGTTTTCAAAAAAGCACGGCTGGCGGCAAGCGGTTTCGACAGTTTCAGCCGGAGAGATGAGGTGCTGAACTTTCTTGCCGATATGCTGGAGAGCGAGACGGAATGGTTGCTGGCTGCCAACCGGAAGGATCTGGACAGGATGGATGCCGGCAATCCCAAATATGACCGGCTGAAACTTACCGGAGAGCGAATCGCCGGCATGGCTGCCGATATGCGTCGTGTGGCTGCTTTGCCCTCGCCGCTGGACAGATTGTTGGAAGAACATTTTCTTGCCAACGATTTGCAACTGCAAAAGGTTACCGTTCCCATAGGGGTGATTGGCGTTATTTACGAGGCACGTCCGAATGTGACCTGCGATGTTTTTTCGCTTTGTTTCAAATCGGGCAATGCCTGTGTGCTGAAAGGCGGAAGCGATGCGGTTTTTTCCAATGAGGCGCTGATGTCGTTGATTCATCGTGCGCTGGCTCATTACGGGGCTAACAGCAGCATGGTTACCTTGCTTCCGTCCGACAGAGCATCGGCTCACGCATTGCTGACTGCCCGTGGATGGGTGGATGTGGTGATTCCGCGCGGTAGCCGCGAGTTGATCGACTTCGTTTGCGAAAATGCCCGGATTCCGGTAATCGAAACGGGCGCCGGCGTTGTACATACTTATCTTGACATGACATGCCAGCGCGACATGGCCGCCGTTATCATCAACAATGCCAAGACACGTCGCGTGAGCGTCTGCAATGCGCTCGACTGCCTGATCGTGCACAAGCGATGGTTAAAGGAATTGTCTATCATTATGAATCCTCTCGCGGATGCTCATGTGTCGGTGTATGCCGACGAACTTTCCTATGATGCCCTGAAGGGACGCTATCCGGACGATTTGTTGTTCCCCGCCGACAGCTCTTCTTTCGGTACCGAATTTGAAGATTACAAGATAGCCGTTAAAACGGTGAACGGCATTCGGGAAGCGCTTGCCCATATCGAACGGTACGGGTCGAAGCACAGTGAAGCGATCATCAGCGACGACAAGAAGAACATCGAACTGTTTTTGAAGCACGTGGATGCGGCTGCTGTGTATGCCAATGCGTCCACCGCGTTTACCGACGGCGCTCAGTTCGGAATGGGCGCTGAAATCGGCATCAGCACGCAAAAACTTCATGCACGCGGCCCCATGGGATTGAAGGAACTGACCAGCTACAAGTGGGTGATTCGCGGCAACGGACAGATCAGGCCCCGTTGACGGCGGTTATGCTTCCATCCGTTCGATGATGGCATCGGTGACTTCCAGGTTGTGGAATACGTTCTGCACGTCATCGTCGTCTTCAATCAGTTCGATGATTTTCAGTGTTTTTACGCCATCGTCGGGAGGGAGTATTTTGGTTTCGACAGGGATGCGCTGCAATTCGGCATTTTCCGCTTCAATACCCAATTCTTCCAAACGTTTCTGCACCGGTACGAAGCCTTCCAAAGAAGTGGTGACCACGAAGGAGTCTTCCCGGATATCAAAATCATCCACTCCGGCATCGATAATTTCCAGTTGGAGTTCGTCGGGGTCGAGCGTTCCTTTGGGTATGGTGATGATGCCTTTCCGTTCGAACATGAAAGCCACCGATCCGTTGACGGCGAGGTTTCCGCCTCGCTTGTTGAAGATGGCGCGGATATTACCCAGTGTTCGTTGCGGGTTGTCGGTCAGACATTCGATGAAAACTGCGATGCCGTTGGGCGCGTATCCTTCGTAGGTGATTTCCGTCAGCGCTTCCGTCTCTTTGGCCTTGTTCAGTGCGCGTGTGATGTTTTCCTTGGGCATGTTGGCGCCCCGCGCATTGTTGAGCGCCATGCGCAGACGTGCATTTCCGTCGGGATCGGCGCCTCCTTCTTTTACCGCTACACTGATTTCCTTGATGATACGTGAAAAAATCTTGGATCGTTTTTGGTCTAAAGCGCCTTTTTTTCTTTTAATGGTTGACCATTTGCTGTGTCCTGACATATCGGGTTCAAAATAGGGGTTGAATGGTATCTTGTTTTTTTGGAAGTCGAATTACAAAGCAAGAATCTTGTCTAACCTTCGGCATAGGTCGCTCAATTCTTCGGGAGTTTTGTTGCCGCCCTGTTCGGTGGTAAACCATTCTCCCTGATAGCTTTTACGGGCTTCTGCTACGATTTTTGCCCAGTCGATATCACCTTCGGTGAGTTTTGCATCGAAACCTTTCCAGCGTCCTTCGCTATCGGCTTTTTTCCGGCTAAATTCCTTGACGTGTATCCTGCCGATTCTTTTTCCCAATATCCGTATCCATTGCTCCGGCCATCCGTACACCAAGATGTTTCCGCAGTCGAAATAAAAGCCTGTCCATCGGCTGTTGAATTGGTCTACATAGCGACATGCTTCCAGCGGGCTGAGCAGGAAACTGTTCCATACGTTTTCGATACAGATTTTCACTTTCAGTTTTTCTGCCGCCGGCAACAGTTTTTTGATGCTTTCGGTGGAGCGTTCCCAACATTCGTCGTAGGCGGTTTGGGCGGAAACGGTTCCCGGCACCACCAGTACCGCGTTAGTGCCGTATGCGGCGGCGTCTTCCAGCGCCGTTCTGACGCCTTCAATGCCTTCCTGCCTGACGGCGGCATTGGCGTCCGAAAGTTGTTTTTGCCAGTGTGTTGAACAACAAACGCTGGAGGCTATTAATCCCGTAGCTTTCATGGCGTCGAGTACTTCCTGCCTGTCCATGTGGCTGTTGGGTTCTATTCCTGTGTAACCGGCCGCTTTGATGGCTTTGCACTTGTCCAGCACCGATCCTTCCAGCCCGACGGTACCCCACATGATGGATTTTTTGAACGGCGCTGCCGCCTGCATAGCGGATGTGCTGCTCCCTGCAAGGGACTGGCCGGCTACAGCAAACGCTCCGGAGGTTACGAGCGTGTTTCTGATAAAATCTCTTCGTTGCATGTTTTATACTTTTTTATGTTTGTAATGATAAAGTGCAAATGTAGTGATTATTTTTTCTCCCCGACTGTTAAAATCCGAAAATTTACCACCGAGAAGTACAAAATCGCCCTTTGCCACTCTCTTCGGATAAAAGCGGACCCGGAGGAACTCGAATCCCCAACCTTCTGATCCGTAGTCAGATGCTCTATCCAATTAAGCTACGGGTCCATTTTTTAGAGGGTGCAAAGATAAGATTTTTTTTGATTTTAATCGAAAAAAATTATTTTTTCAACCGGCTGACAAAGGAAGGCTGATATTGGTCGAACGGAATGGTTTTGAACTTGTTCTCTGCGATATAATACAGCAGAGGTTCAATTTGTTGCGGGGTTTTATATCCTGGAATGGTTCCGATCATTTCCAGCTTTTCCGTCAGATAGGCAATGGCCGGATATCCGATTCCCTGTCCGTTAAACAGGGCTACGGCAAACTGGTGAGGCGGGATCCTGTTCCCAACGGCTTTTTCTGCCTTGTAAACCTTACCGGAAAAATTGACGTCTGCCGAAGATTCCGCGTTAAACTTTACCGGATAATAGTGGGTATTGATGTATTGCGCAATTTCCGGATAATTGAACGTTTCCGCATCCATTTTTTTGCACCAGCCACACCAGTCGGTGTAGATGTCGATCAGAAATTTTTTGGGCGTCTTGGCATTCAACTGTACGGCTTCTTCGATGCTGTACCATTTCACTTTGGCGCCGGCCTGTGCAAATGTACTTGCCCAATAACACGAAGAAAAAACGATAATAGAGAATAAGATTTTCATAAAAACTTAATAAAGATGATTTTAAAATTTAAAAAAACTGAAATATGAACCCGCCTCCAGTATAAAACGAAGAAAGCAAGGTGTTGTATTCTCCGCGAATCTGAAAAAACAGGGTTAAAATTTTGCTGTTCCAATTGCGGTCAATATTGAACAATTTTATATTGGATCCTGCAACCGGATTGAAAAAAAAGCCTTTCCGGGCTTCCCATGCATAACCCGGATATACACCAACGAAAGGCTCAAAAATGGTTTTGTTCCGATAATCGAACAAAGCCAGCAGAAATGCCTGATGTATAAATCGTTTGTCCCATGCCAGATCAACATCGTCGTTTGTCCGGTAGCTGCCAAACCCAACGCCATACGAAAAATAAAACGAGTTGATGCTTGACCGGTTTTTGACGGATTCCCGAAGCAGCCGGTTGCCGACTGCATGTACCCTGAAGCCGTATTCTCCCTTTTCGAAAGAAGAAGGATCGAAGTCAAACGTAGCCGAAAAACGCGGCAAATTACCTTTTGTCGTTCCGCAAACCGGAAACTGAAAAACCATCGACAAGCCCACCACGAAAAGAAAAACCTTCAAAATTCTTATATTCAACATGATAACCACTTTTATCTCATCACTGTCGATGATGAAATATTAATAATAGACAGGGTACAAATATAATACCAAATAATTAAAATCGGTTCGGTTGATGATAAAAAAAGATGAGATATCCGATTTGTTCTATCATAAGGCATATTAAAACTTTTCGGAATTATCACTGTTGCTTTTTCGGCTGTCCGTATCATTGCCTGTATTCGAGTCGCTGTTGATCTGCCAGCAGGCGTTCGCGAAGTTGGGTATAATCTACCTGCTGTACGTCTGTTTTTGTATCGATGGCAAGTGCGGCGGCAGTGGCGGCGCTCTGACCGAGCAGCATGAACACCGGTTCCATTCGAATGGAGCCGAAAGCGATATGCGAACAGCTCAGGCAGACAGGCACCAGCAAATTGGTACATTCCCCGGCTTTGGGCGTCAGCGAGCCGTAATCAATTCCATACGGACGTTTGGGATGTACGCCGACATCACCTTCGTTTTGCACAAAACCTTCTTTTGTCACCAGCCGTCTCACATTGTGGGAATCCAGCGAATAGGATCCCATTCCTACGGGATGCGGCGGCTGACGTCTTCCGAGACATTCGTGCTCGGTAGTGACGTATTCGCCGATCATGCGGCGTGCTTCGCGCACGTATATCTGATGCGGCCAGTGTCCGTGGTCGGTAAATTCGTCTTGAGCAAGCCCCCACCGGCTCATGCGCGTGCGGACTTCTTCCGGCACTTTCGGATCGTTGGCGATGTAATAAAACCAACCCATCTGGTAGTTGTAATGCTCCTGAAGAATTTCCCTGCGCCTTTCATAGGAAGCTTCGGGATAATCGTAGTTCATTCCGATGAAGTCGGTGCTGAACGGGCCATGATTGTTGGTGTCCGTTTTTCGGTTTGGAATGGGGTCAAACTTGTAGAAAGTTTCCCGCCAGCCTGTTTCGAACACGCGGTGCAACAATTCGTAGTTTTCCGGATTGTAGCCGGCAGGTTGAGTAAAAGCAACGCGATTTTCGGGATGATCCGTCAGACACATCCGGTAACAATAAGCCTGTATGCAGCTGTCGCCTTCTCCGTTGACGCCTTCGCTGCCGGCGTCAATATACTTGAGCAGCCCGCTTTGGGGATCGCCTGCCGTTCTGTAGGGATCAACGGGAGTTTTAAAATAATGCCCGTGCTGCTTCAATCCAAACTGGTTGCCGTTCCATGTCTCTCCGTACACATCGTTGGATTCGCGCCCAACGTGGTAGCTTACTCCCGCAGCTGCCATCAAATCGCCCTCGTAGGTGGCGTCAATGAACATCCCGCCGCGATATGTTTTTCCATCGAGCGTGGTGATGGAAACAATGCGTGTTCCCTCTTTCGCAACGCCGTGTTCACGGTCAAGGTATGCTTCCCGCACCACAGGGATCTTATGCTCGGCTATCCATTCATCGAAAACTTTTTCCGCTACGTGGGGTTCAAAAATCCACATCGTTTGGTCATCATGCCGCATTGCTTTGGTGCCTTGTCCCTGATTGCCGTATTCGCTCTGTTCCTGCCATCGCCAAGTTTCGTCTTTCTGATATTCGAGATATATCCGGTGATAAAACTCGCGGGACAGCCCGCCGATACTGCCCACATTTCCCGAATCGGTGAAACCAAGCCCACTGCTCGTCAACCCGCCGAGATGCCTGTCGGGAGAAACCACTATCACCGATTTGCCCATCTTTTTTGCCTGTACGGCAGCAGTGACAGCGGCAGATGTTCCGCCATAAATCACCACATCGTACCGGTCTTGCGATGTACAGCCGGAAATCCATAAACTTAACATGAAAAACATACTGATACGTACCATAACTTTCTGATATATAACATTAATACTTTGTTTGTGCCGATAAATTCTCCAAAACAAAGGTATAAAACATTTGCCTTATTCCTACCGTGTCCAAAAAAATATTCGATATTTTGCGAATAGCTAAAATATGTATTATTTTTGTCCCGAAAACAGTACGGCATGATTGTTACTTTCGATAGGAAATATTTGCGTGACCTGTACGAGACAGGTAAAACCGACGACGATAGCTACCGGTTTCAGTCCGAAGCCGTACGTCTTTACATCCGTTGTATCCGTATGATGCTTTCCGTTGCCGATATGCAGGAGCTTTGCAGGTATAACGGGTTGAATGTCGAACGTTTGACGGACGACAGGTACGTCATAGGAGTAAACAGGCAATGCCGGATCGAATTTACCGTAAGGGATGAAGGCGCTGAGCCTGTCGTTACGGTATGCAATATCATGGCATGGATCAATCACTATAAATGATGAAATGATGATTACCTTGAAAGGGCGAGACCCTCGCATGACAGCCAACAATCTCACGTCTTTTGAGCCTGTGCATCCGGGCGAATTGCTGAAGGACGAAATTGAATATCGCGGCATATCGCAGCGCAGGCTTGCCGTACAAATGGGTGTGGCAAATTCCGTACTGAACGAAATATTGAACGGCAAGCGACCGGTGACTGTCGAATATGCGATACTTTTAGAGGCGGCGCTGGGGGTGGATGCAGAACCTCTCCTGAAAATGCAGGCAAGTTACAACCTGCAAACCATCCGCAAAAATAAAGCCTTTGCCAAACGGCTTTCCAAAGTGCGCAGATTTACAACCCTACGGTGAGCGGCCATGACGGATGTAACCCTGACATATTACTGAGGTTTATTTATTTTATATTAAAATCATACCATGAATAAGTTCAAGAAAAACATTTTTGTAATGATCGTTTTGTCGGCCGCAGGATGCACTGCCGATAAGGAGTCGACGCCTGCCGTGCCTCCTGCGAAGGAACTCCATCGCGCTTTTGGAATAAAGGATGAGCAATTATTTAAAAATCCTCCCAAAATCTATTATCCCGAAACCTGGTTTCATTTTATCGGCGGCAATGTGTCGCCGGAAGGGATTACCGCCGACCTGGAAGCCATTGCCGGCGCCGGCATTTCCGGTGTCCAGTTGTTTCACGGTCAGTTCGGCGGCAAGTGGCCGGGCATGGAAACGCAGATTACCTGCCTGAGTCCATCGTGGGACGATGCGATACGGCATACGGCGCAGGAGTGCCGCCGGCTGAGGCTGCGTTTCACCATGCAAAACTGTCCGGGATGGGCTATGTCCGGCGGCCCCTGGATCGAACCTTCCAACGCCATGCGGCATCTGGCGTGGAGCCGTACCGATGCGGAAGGCGGTCAGCGGTTGGACTTGTCCCTGCCGACGCCTCAACCGAGCGAAGAACCCTGGCGCGATTATAAGGATATTGCAACGCTGGCCTTTCCTGTTCCGCAGGACGATACGGGCGCGCCGCTCCAGCCGCAGTCCGTCCGCAGCAACCGACCGGAATTGCCGTGGAAAGAGACACTGTCCGGCAAGGCGGGTGCGGGAATGCAGCTTGCTCCGGCTTCTCCCGACCAGCCAAACTGGGTAGAGGTATCTTTCCCGCAGGCTGTCGCGCTTCGCACCGTTGAGTTCTCCTCCGTACAGGGCTTTAATCACGCATGGTGTTATGAACCGGGCGTTACGGTAACCGTGGAGGCAGTGTTGCCGAAGGACGAAACGAAAACCGTCCTGCAAGCGGAAATGCCGCAAAGCAGCTGGCAGGACGACCGCCCCATCTCCCTTGCCTGCTCCGAACTGCCGGAGGTGAAGACCTACCGCATCAGCATTGTCAACCGGCACAACATGTCCATCAGTTCGTTGCGCCTTTTTTCGGCGGCACGCAAGCACAACTGGGAAGCGGAAGCCGGATGGACGTTGCGCAGCCTGATGCGTCCGGGCGAATCGCCCGTGCAGTCGCCGGCAGCATACATCCGTCAGGAACAGATACTCGACCTCTCGCCGTATATGGATGAGCAGGGCGCACTCAAGTGGGACGCTCCCGCCGGAAAATGGACGATCCTGCGCGTCGGGCATGTGAACACGGGACAGCGCAATGCACCGGCGCCGCCGGAAGGCACGGGATGGGAATGCGACAAACTGTCCCCGTCCGGGCCGGACGCCCATTTCGCCGGCTATATCGGACGCCTCGCAGACGGCGCGCTACACGACGGCCTGCTGAACGGCATGTTACTGGACAGCTGGGAATGTAAAACGCAAACATGGACTACAGACATGGAACGGCTCTTTGCCGACCATGCCGGCTATCCCCTGCGCCAATGGCTGCCCGCCGTGTTCGGCTATGTGCTGAACAGCCCCGACACCACCGCCCGCTTCCTGCTCGACTGGCGCAGGAACATCGGACGGCTCTTTGCCGACAGTTTCTACGGACGCATGGTCAAACTGGCGCACGACAAAGGACTGACGGCAACCTACGAAACGGCTGCCGGCGACGTCTTTCCCGCAGATATCCTCGAATATTTCAAACATGCCGACGTGCCGATGTGCGAGTTTTGGCAGCCGCTCTCCGAATCTTTTGTCGGTTCGCTGAACTTCAAACCCGTAAAACCGACCGCCTCCGCCGCCCGCCTGTACGGAAAACCCCGCGTGGCAGCCGAAGCATTCACTTCTTTTCATCTGACATGGAACGAATCATTCCGGATGCTGAAAGAAGCGGCAAACATCAACAGTACGGAAGGAATAACGCACCTGGTGTTCCACACTTACACGCACAATCCGCGCACAGACTTCCTGCCGCCCGGATCCTCTCTCGGGTCGAGCATCGGCACGCCCTTCCTTCGAGAACAGACATGGTGGAAATACATGCCCGAACTGACCACCTACCTCGCCCGTTGCAGTTTCATGCTCGAACGCGGGCATCCGGTGTCGGACGTACTGTGGTATCTGGGCGACGAGATCAACCATAAGCCCGATCAGCAGGCGCCTTTTCCGGCAGGCTTCAAATACGATTACTGCAATTCCGACATTCTGCTCAACCGGCTTTCCGTAAGCGACGGAAAGATCGTAACGCCGGAAGGCGTCGCTTACCGTTTGCTGTGGCTGCCCGACAACCTGCGCATGTTGCCGCAAACGCTGGAAAAACTGCGGGAACTTGTCCGCGACGGCGCCACGGTCGTGGGCAACGCGCCGGCGGAGCTTGCCACCCTGTCGGGAGGAGATGCCGCACGGCAACGTTTCGACAAGGCAGTGCGCGAAATTTGGGAAGACCCGGCATCCGCCGGCATCCGCAATGTAGGCAAAGGAACTGTCGTTTCGGGAATGGCGCTTGATTCGGCGATGCAGCAACTGGCGGTATCGCCCGACGTGATCGGGGAAGGCGCCTTATGGCTGCACCGGAAAACGGAGAAAGCCGACTGGTATTTCGTCTGTGCGCCGCAAGGAAAGGGCTTCCGCGGCGTGCTTTCCTTCCGCAACAACGGCAATGTGGAGATATGGAATCCCGTGAACGGCGAAATCGTTTCTACCACAGTCAAACGGGATGGGAAACGCACTATGGCGCTGCTCGACCTGCCCGAAGCAGGCGCGTGCTTCGTCGTCTTCCGCCACCGCAAGCCTGTCTCCACCATTGAGCAGATTGTCGAAGGGGAAATGCCGCCGCTGGCCACCGACTTCGATATACAGCCCGGCCATGCGCTTTCCTGTGAAGTTACTCCCGACGGGAAAGGCCTCATTGCGTGGAAAGCAGGAACTTATAGCTTGCTGCGGTCTAATGCGCTCCAGCAAACCGTTGAGGCGGATTTACCTGCCGTCATTCTGCCGAACGTTCCCTGGACGCTTGCTTTTTCGCCCGGATGGGGCGCTCCCGCTACCGTCCGGACAACGGCGCTGAAAGCGTGGAAAGACCTCGATGTGTCGAGGGAAGCAAAGGCCTATTCGGGAACGGTGCAGTATGCCACGACTTTTAATCTCGACGAATGGAAAGATGACATGTGCCTCATGCTCGACCTCGGCAGGGTAGAAATGATTGCCGAGGTGTCGGTCAATGGCAAACGCATCGGCACGCTGTGGGCGCCTCCTTACCGAATAGACGTTTCCGACGCGGTGCGGAAAGGCGAAAACACGCTGACGGCGGATGTCACCGGCACGTGGTTCAACCGCCTTGTGTACGACGCCGCGCAGCCCGAAGCCGGTCGCAAAACATGGACCATATCGGGGCCGGCAAAGAACGAGCGACCGGTGGAAAGCGGTCTGCTGGGGCCTGTCGTTCTGCGCATTGGACAGAAAATGTATTAACGTAACCGAAAAACATAAAATGAAAATCAATATCTATATCCTGATAAGGGTTCTCCTGATAGCTACCGCCGTATATCTGGGATGGTATTTTTCCGATATCCTGTTATATCTGTTTTTCGCGTTCATTTTTTCTTTGATAGGAAGACCGATAGCGCGTAAAATCAGTTCTATTAAAATATATAAATACCGGATTTCCTATGGAATAGGCACGTTGTTTGCGATGCTGCTGTTTATTTTGTTGATATCGCTTGTGTTGCTGATCCTGATTCCCATGCTGGTAGATGAAATGCAAGCGCTTGCCCAGATCAACTATGACGAACTGGCGGTAGGCCTTGAGGTTTTTATGGATAATATCCAGCAGTTCCTTTACCAGAACAGGATGATCGATCCGAACGAAACCATTGTCGATATGCTTACATCCGAAATTAAGAGATTTATCAACTTTACCTCCTTTTCGAACATCCTCAGCGGCTTGTTAAGCGCCACCGGGTCTTTCCTGTTTGCGCTGTTTTGCATCCTTTTCTTCACTTTCTTTTTCATCAGGGACAATTTTAAACTCGAAGGCGTTGCCATGTTCCTGTTTGGAAAACAGAAACTGGTGAATACAAGTAAGCTTTCGGACAAGATCAATCATCTGCTTTCGCGTTATTTCATTGGGCTTACGTTGGAAGTCTTTTGCATGATAGCGCTTATTTATATCGGGCTGATGATTTTCGGGATCAAAGGCGCGCTGTTGTTTGCCGTCTTTGGGGGTATCCTCAATATTGTTCCCTATTTGGGGCCTATCATCGGCGCGGCTACCTGCTGCCTGTTCGGTATGATCGACTGTGTAAGCGTCAACGAATATCACGCCGTCCTGCCTGCCGTCATCAAGATTGCCGGCGTATTTGTCGCCGCCAACCTGATAGACAACATCCTGCTACAGCCGCTCATTTATTCTAAAAGCCTGAAAACCCATCCTGTGGAAATCTTTATCGTACTCGTCATGGGAGGAACACTGGACGGCATCATCGGAATGATTGTCGCCATCCCGGCCTACATGATTATCCGTACCGTCACCGTCGAATTAGTCGGTTTTATGAATGACAGGCCAACCGACAGCTGAAAGTCCGCTTTCCATCTATTCCGCTTGTTTCTTGGCGGCGTCCTGCTTGGCCTTTCTCAGCCGGAGGTATAGATACGACCCGAAAATCAGCAGAAGGGAAGCGATATGGATGTACCTTTTTGCCTGCGGACTGACGTTGATGTCTGCAAAGCCCCAACTTTGCTGGTGTCCTTCTCTTCCTGCCGGTCTTGCAGCTTCGGTGCGGTTGCCGTTGTCGGCCGGCTGTACGGCCCTTCTGTCGCCGCGTTCGCCACCTTCACCGTTGCGTTCGCTTCTTTCCGTCCGTTGAGGCGATCCCTGATTGTCGGCGTTGCGGACAGCGGGAGCGCTTGCCGGCGCTGCGATCACTTCAACTGTGGGATGCGGCGTCCCTCTTCGCATGGGGTTCAACATGCCGCCGACCTGTATGCCCATAGCATGGATAAACAGCGTGGCATACAAAACGTAAGACCAGCGCTGCCATTTTTTCCATCGGACGCTTCCCATGCGTTTACGGACGAAATCGAAAGAAGTAACCCACAGCGGAAGGAACAGCGCCAGCATCAAAACGCCCAGCACAAAACTGAAATTCGAGATGCCGGCGCCCAATGCGTTGGTCACTCTCCCGCCGGCCATGTACCCTTCATGGTCGGTGAAAAAGCGGAGCGCGTTCGGGAAATTGTGCGCAACCCGGATCAGGGAATGTGCCAGTATCGGGAAGCCCGACAGAATGGACAACTCTTTGCGGATGCCGAGAAGTTTTTTCACGTAGGGATTTTTGGGGTTCAACGCTCCCACATACATGATGATGATCAGCAGGGGAAAGCCCAGCGTCCCCACGTGAATGTAATCTCTCAGAATACTTCCCATCAACGGGATGCGGTTGAAATTAAACATCTCCACTCCCAGCAGCCTGCAAACAAAGGGGATGGCGACCATCGCAAAGGGAATCGACATCGCGATGTAATATGCCGTCGCGTGTTTTTTGATGGAGCCTGACAATAGAAGCGCCAGCAGGGTTAAAACACCCAGCGCCATGAGCAAAGGCGCAAGGGTGTACAGAAATTGAATGAAATCAAGTAATAACTTAATCATGGTGTTTTTGGATTTTTATATTGCCCGCGAGCTATCAGTAATTCAGTTTTCCTACTGCCGAAATACTTTCGGCGATCACTTCAATACCTTTGCTTGCTGTGGCGGTTGCAGGATCGATAATGTAAATGTGCGGGTATTCGTCCGACGACACTACCGGTACGGCAATTTTCCCGCCATCGGCGCAAGGCGTGGAGCCGATGCTGGTGATTTTGTCCGGTGCGGGCAGACCCGTCACTTCCCGGTACGTTTTCTTCGCCACGTCCACCACTGCCAATACGCTCCATACCGCTTCGCTGGTCTGGTTGGGAGTGGTGTACATCTGAAGCAGGAAATAATCGCCGGTAATGTGCCACACCGTGAAGAGATGCCGTCCCTGCGCCGCCGACTGTATGTCGAAGAAGTAATCGGGATCGAAGCGCGTTTCGCCCTTCTTGACGCGCAGCGCTCCCGACGGTTTGCTGGTGCGGCTGTCATAAGCAGACGAGAAGACATACACATTGTCGTTGTCGTCCTTTGCAATGTTGGTGCGGTAAGATGAGCGGTGGCGTCCCGTGGCGTAGCTCAGGCGACCGTCGCGCAGAACGGTATAATTCAAATCCTTGTCGAAGATGGCCACCCACACGCTGTCGATGTAGCGAAGGGCATCGCCTTCCGCAGTGCTGGCTACCGTCGGACAGACGCCCGAAAAAAACCTGTCGCCCGCTTCCAGAATACCGGAGAGCGTCTCCGCAGCGCCGTTGCCGATAAGATTCCCGGCGGGGACAGCCTTCTCGGTAATGGTCTGGTTGTTTACGTCCAAAAAGTTAAATGTAATGACCGTATTATTGTCACTGCCTGTAGCGTTGACCGACGTAACGATATAGTCGCTGTAATAGCCCCAGGTGGTAAAGCGGGAGGGCATCTGGTACTCGTTAAGGCGCGGCGTCAGCTTGCCATCCGCTGCGTTGATCTCGTAGGCCGACACCGTGGCGGGATCGCCTTGCCGGTACATCAGCCCATAGGCATACCTGTTCTTGTAAAATATCCACGTGGTGGCAGAGGCCGATTCAATGCCGTTGCCTGCAATGGATACCTGGCCGGAGGAAAGTTCCTCGCTTTGCAGAAGATAGGAACCGTCTTCGCTGCTCGCCGAAATCAGGTAAGCGCCTTTCGTCTGTTCCTTATTTTCATCCTTGTCGCACGACGGGAGGATGGACATAGCGCCAAGCGCTATCATAACTGATGGAAAAATGATCTTTTTATTCATGGTGTTTATTTATTTAATATTAATTACGAAAAAAATGATTATAATATAGATGATTTAATTGCTAAAGAAGTACCTGACTTTGGCGGAGAAGCTCCTGCCGGGTTTTTGCAGGCTGAAATTGTCGTACAGCCGTGCGTCCGTAAGGTTGCGACACTCTATGGAGAGGTTGTAGCGACCGTTGCGGATGGCGTAGGTCAGGCTGAGGTCATGCGAAAACTGCGTGGGGATCATGTCCTTTGAGTCGTAGGCGCCGTTGACGCCCCACCGCAACGGAAATTTATAAACATACAGGGTGTTGTACCCAATGCTGAGGGTATTTGCCTTCCCGCCGAAGCGGGCAAGGAAAACGCTCACGTCGCCGTTGCCGTACAGATAGGGAACGTTGGGCACCCGCGAAAGGTAACTCGTGCTGACAACGGACGAACTGCCCGATTTGTATCGCTCCCTGTTGATCAGGCGCTGATAGGTAAAGTTGCCGCCCACAGACAGCAGCCTTTTGTACGAATAGCGCAGCTCGCCGTTGTAGCTCATGTTGGTGACGTGGCCGTGGTTCTCAAACGCCGCGGTGTTGTGCATGTTTTCCACCACACGCCTGATGTAATCCCTGATGTCGCGAAACATAAAGCCGGCGTCGATGAACAGCACGTGTTTCTTACCAAGCACCTTTTCGTAGCTCACGTTGAGGTTGTAATTGTTGCTGTGTTCCGGCACAAGCACGGCGTTGCTCTTTTCGAGGTCTTCGTTGCCGAACAGTTCGTTGCTTGTGGGAAGGCGGTAAGTCTTTTCATACGACGCCTTCCATTGAAAGTCTTTCAGAAAGTACGTCGTTGCGCCGCCGTAGCCGGTAGTGCTGAGCGTGTGGTCAAACAGCTCATATTTGTAGCTGTTCGATATCGTCGATACGTTTTTCGGGCCTTTGGTGTACTGCGTGTAATGCTTGGCAAACAGCGAGAGGTTCCATTTGCTGCTGTAGTCAAACTTGTAGGCCACCCCAACGACATTTTTCGCGGTGATCTTCGGGAAGGTATCCGTCGCATTGATGGTGCCTTCCATGGCCAGCGGATTTTTGCTGTTGCGGTTAAACGTGGTGAACACGTCGTTGATGGAAACCCCGTGCTTCCCGTTGATCCGGTAATTAGCGCCGAACGTTGCGCTTCCGTTGTTGTTGTAGTGTTTGGCAATGGAGTAATTCGCCTCTCCTTTGCGGGAAATCTCGCGGTATTCGCCCCGCCAGTTATACTGCCGCGCGAGCGTGTCCACGTTTTGCGAATATCCGAAGTTATAGTTGGCATTCAGGTTGACGTCAAGCCCCTGCAACAGCAGGTTCTTCTTCCGGTATTGCAGGGAAGGCATCACCGTGTTGCCTTCCCTGAACTTGCCGCCGAAGACAATTTTCATGATGTTCGAGTTTTGGATGTCCGCATGATCCTTTCCTATGGTAATGCCTAACAGCAGCGCGTCGGCAAAGCGTTTCCCCACCACGCCCGTCTTCAGGATGAGCGTCTCGTTGTGGTAACGATCGTGAAAGCGCCGCACGCGCTGCTCATCCGTGCTGTACACCAGCGTCTCCAAGTCGAGAACGGGAATATGCACCCAGTAATTGTTGTCCGAATAATTCTGGAAGGCGTTCAACTGCACGTTGAAGCCGTTTTGGAAGGTATGACCCGCGTTGATGTACGACTTGTGCGTGTTGAACGACCCGTAGGAATAGGAGGCGTCCACAAACGTCCTCCTTCTTTTTTGGTCGGTGACGATATTGACCGCGCCGCCCAGCGCATCCGCCCCGAAACCGATAGGCACCACGCCCTTGTACACTTCAATCCGTTCGGCAAGGTTAATGGGGATGTTGTTGATCTGAAACGTCGATCCGAAGCCCTCCATCGGCACCCCGTCCATGAAAAACTTGATGTGCCGGCCGCTGAAACCGTTGAGCGAAAATTCCGCATTGGAGCCAACGCCGCCGGCCTCCCTGATCCGCACGCCCGAAATGCGATCCAGCGCATGAGCCAGATCCAGCGCTTTGTTGTGAAGCGGCCTGGCGTCAATGGCCGTCACGTTGAATGCCGTCTCATTGACTTGACGCGCCGCGCTTTTAGCGGTCACCATCACTTCGTCCAGCTCCAGCGCCGCTTCTTCCAGCGCCACTTCCAGCTGCTGATCGCCGCGCAACGACAAAGGACGTTCCACCGTCCTGTAACCCATGGCGCTAACGGCGAAAACGTATTCCCCCACCGGAGCAGTCAATTGGTATTTACCTGCCGCATCCGTTGCTACCCCGTAGCGGGTATCCTTCAACACAACAGACGCATACGGCACCGCATCGCCCGCCGCCGAAACAACTCTTCCCGACAGCCGCACCGTATGCTTTTGTGCAAAAGCAGGCGCAACGCATAGAAAAACAAGAAAAATACAACTCTTCCAACGACTCATCATAACTTCTATTTTGAAGGTACAAAGGTCGGGACAAAAGACCGCCGCCGCAATACCTGAAATCAGGTATTTTTGGGGTAAAAAATACCTGATTTCAGGTATTGCGGTATCCGTTTTCCGGTATAAGACCGCCGGCATCCTGCCCCCCTCCAAACGGAAAAGAGTTGCCGTGACGCTTTTTCCGAAATTATACCTAACTTTGCGGCCATCGTATTTTTTCAGCATGTACCATTATATAATAGCCGTTCCGTTGACGGCACGCATGGGCATCCTGCCCCTTCCGGCAAAGCGCTTTTGCACGGCGGCAGCTTGTCGGCCATCCGCTGCCGGCTTCGCAGGAACAAAAACGCCATCTTTGAACTGAACAACCGTATGCCCCGGCAAATCCAAATCACCGTTGCGCCCCACGAGGCAGCCCTTCCGGAAGTGTTGCAGCAAAAAATAGCCGCCGCCACCGCCACCGCCGCCACCGCGCTGCGCTACCGCATCATCCGCCGTTCGGTGGATGCCCGCAAAAGAGGACACGTGAAAATACTGCTCTCCATCGAGACCTACGCGCCCGGCGAGCCGCTCCCCTTGCAGGCCGCTGAGTTCCGCTTCCGCAATGTCGCCGACGCTCCGCCCGTCGTCATCGTCGGCGCAGGGCCGGCAGGACTGTTTGCCGCCCTCCGCCTGATCGAATTAGGCAAAAAACCCATCATCATCGAGCGCGGGAAAGAAACCGACCGCCGCAAACGCGACATCGCCCTGCTGTGCCGCGGCGAAGGCCTCCATCCAGACTCCAACTACTGCTTCGGCGAAGGAGGCGCCGGCGCCTTCTCCGACGGCAAGCTCTACACCAGAGCCAACAAACGCGGCGACGCCCTCCGCATACTGCAACTGCTCCACCACCACGGCGCCGATGACAGCATCCTCATCGACGCCCGTCCTCACATCGGCAGCGACCGTTTGCCGGCCATCATTCAGGAAATACGCCAAACCATCGTCCGGTGCGGAGGAGAGTATCGCTTCGAACAAAAAATGAACGGCTTGATCCTTGCCAACGGCCAAGTGCAGGGCATCACCACCGAGACAGGCGAAAAATTTTGCGGCACGGCCACCATCCTTGCCACAGGCCATTCGGCTTCCGACGTCTTCGAGCTTTTTTTCCGCGAGGGCTACCTGCTCGAAGCCAAACCTTTCGCCGCCGGCGTCAGGATCGAGCACCCGCAGGCGCTGATCAACGACCTGCTCTACCGCCGCGACCCCCACCGCGCCTTTCTGCCGCCCGCCGCCTACGCCCTGACGACGCAGGTGCGGCAACGCGGCGTCTATTCCTTCTGCATGTGCCCGGGCGGCATCATCGTGCCCTCCGCCACCTCCCCCGACGGGCAAGTCGTCAACGGCATGTCCGCATCGGCCAGACGCTCCGCCTTCGCCAATGCGGGCATCGTGGTAGAAATCCGTCCGGAGGACACCGCCCCCTTTCACCGCTGCGGCGCGCTGGCAGGCCTGCGTTTCCGGCAGGAAATGGAGCGGCTCGCCGCCATCGCCGGCGGAGGCCTGCAGCACGCACCCGCCCAGCGAACCACCGATTTCGTCGCCGCAAAGCCCTCCACCTGCCTGCCCGCGTGCAGCTATCTCCCGGGCGTCGCCGCATCGCCCCTCCACCAGTGGCTGCCCAACCACCTCGCCCAACGATTACAGGACGCCTTCCGCCTTTTCGACAAAAAAATGAAAGGCTTCCTCACCGCCGAATCCCTCATCGCAGGCGTCGAATCGCGCTCCTCCTCGCCCGTGCGCATCCCCCGCGACAGCCGCACCATGCAGCACCCGCAGCTGAAAGGCCTCTACCCCTGCGGCGAAGGCAGCGGCCATGCCGGAGGCATCACCTCGTCGGCCATGGACGGCATCCGTGCCGCAGAAGCCATCGCCGACACACCGTAAAAAAAAAATACCGCCTCCCAGCACCCAACGACAAAAAAAAACGCCTAACCAAAAAAAACTGATGCCCTTATGTAATGCGGCTTTCAATTACAATATACAAAATGTTGAAAAATTTTTATTGCAAAAAAGAAATATCCATCAAAAATATTGCTTACATTTGCAGTTGATTGTTGAAAAACCTCTTTTAAATGAAAACGAATAACAATACCAGTGATCCCGTGCCGGACGACGATTCCCAACCCCACATGATGGAATCATCTCTCTTCTATTATGCCGATACCGTCCTCAGTATCGGCAATACCGTCGCCAAAAGAAAAAATACCATCGTCGGTCAAGGCAAGAACCTCGTCAGTATCGAAAATACCGTCGTCACTGTCAAAAATACCGTCGTCAGCGTCACCAATACCATCCTCAGTAAAGGAGATATCAACGAAAGTATTTTGACTGCCAACAGCCGTGTCCGATACACGGGAGATAGTGTCGCAAATACTGAAGACAGTATTCAAAATACTGACGTCGGTATTCCAAATACTGACGTCAGTAGTCCAAATACTGACGTCGGTATTCCAAATACTGACGTCGGTATTCCAAATACTGACGTCAGTAGTCCAAATACTGACGTC
>JAISWE010000105.1 GCA_031271175.1 Bacteroidales bacterium
TGGAAGTGAAGCAGTTCGGCATTGATGTAGTGGTGGTTGAACCGGGTCTCATCCAATCCGAATGGGCAGGAATTGCCATGAATACCATGAAACAAGCGTCGCGAGATACGGCGTATGCCTATTTTGCGGAAAAAGCCGCAGCCATGGCATCGAAAGCAGGCAAGTCGCCCGGATCCATTGTCATTGCCCGTCTGATTCAAAAAATCATCGAAACAAAAAATCCCAAAGCCCGCTACTCCAAAGGTTTTCTTGCAAAACCCGCTCTTTTTCTGAAAAAATATTTGAGCGATGCCCTGTTTGACAAAATCATTTTAAGTCAGTTCAAATGATCACCGGTTCTGACAGGTTTTTCCAACTTTAGTATGTCAGTTTTTTGATTTTGATATTGCGAAAATATACATGATCTTGATGATCTTGCAGTAAGATATGGCCTTGCGTCGCTTCTCCGAAATTTTTCATTTGGGAGAATTTACTTTTCGTTACTGCCTTTCGGTAGGCTTCGCCTCCTCTTTCATATTCCAGCACTTTGAATCCGTTCAGCCAGTGTTCCACATGGTTGCGGTCGGCAAGCACCCGGCCTGTGTTCCATTGACCGATACCGTTGAAACGTTTGCTTCCGGCAGGAAGCAGGTCATAGAGGGAGGAAAGGGTTCGGCTTTTGTCATTGCCCATTTGGGCGTCGGGATGCTTGGCGTCGTCCAGCAATTGGTATTCAAGTCCCAATGTTCCGGGTGCATACTGATTTTCCGTAACGTAGTATTTCACTCCGCTGTTAGCGCCTTCGGTCAGTTTGAAATCAAACGTCAGGTCAAAATTGTCAAACTGTTCAACAGTGACGATGTCGCCGCCTGTGCCTTTTTCGTTGCCCGACATGACTTCCAGCACGCCGTCGTTCACAAACCATCCTTTTTCGGGAAAGGATTCCTGTCCGGCCTTACGCCACCCGTTGGTCGTTGTTCCGTCGAACAGCAATGCCCAGCCTTCGGCTTTTTCCTGTTCGGTAAGGGTATTGGGGATAACGTTTACCTGTTTCACAGGTGGTGTATCCGTTTTACGCTGTGTTTCCGGCTGAGTTGTCAGGATGCGGATATTGCGCCACTGTACGGCTTTTCCGGCTGCTTCCGATTCGGGTTTGATGCCGTGTATTTGCAGTGCGATGAATCCGGAAGCGTCCAGATTGACCCGCAGATCGGCGACAGGAATCCCGTTCACCCATGTTTTGATGTTGTCTCCGATGGCTTCGATGCGGTAATGGTTCCAGTCGCCGTTTTTGAATGCAGTAATGGCCTCCGGATTGTTGGGCGTTACCGGATACAGCCACCCGGTACGCGCTTCGTCGTAAATACCGCCGCTCCATCCGCGGGAAGAGGGATCAATCTCCACCTGATAACCGAAAACCCTGCCGGATTTGTATTCGGGAAGGCTATGGCTACGGATTTGTATTCCCGAATTAATGGTATTGTCGGCTTTCAGTTCCAGCTCAAGGATGAAATCGCCGTATTCTCTTTCCGTACAAAGGAAACTGCTGGCCTGTGGGTTCGAAATCCCCGTGATGGCATGGTCTTCTACCTTATATTCGGCATCGCCACCGCGCTGTACCCAGCCTTTGAGGTCTTTCCCGTTAAATAAAGCTTCCCATCCGTCCCTGTTTCCGGCACATCCCACGGACAAGGCAATGATGGCCGCATACAAAATTTTACTTTTCATTTTTCGACTTACTTTTATGACAATATTACTATAACTCACTTATTATGTGCGCTATACGATCACACAACGCACCTGTATTTTTTATCAAAAATACATTATTTATCATATAAATATAGCTCTCATATTGTTTTTTTAGGAATATTTATGAATATATTGATCCTGTGTTGTAATATTATTATAACTTTGTAACTTCTTGTAATGTGTAATAGAATATGTCTGTATTGACGGTAGCTGAAAAAATAGCTATTGAGAACCAGTTTCAGGAGTTGTTGCATGTTTCTACCTTTATTCGTAGCGGAAAAGACAGAGACACGATACGCAAAGCGTTTGATTTGGCAAATGAAGCCCACAGCAACATGCGGCGCAAATCCGGCGAGCCATATATCATTCATCCGCTTTGCGTGTCGCGCATTGTGGTGGAAGAAATCGGCTTAGGCACTACTTCGGTAGTGTCTGCATTATTGCATGATGTTGTGGAGGATACGAATTATACGCTTGATTTCATCAGGGAACAGTTCGGAGAAAAAGTAGCTGCGATTGTGGACGGATTGACCAAAATTTCCGGTGTATTCGACAACAATTCATCGTTGCAGGCCGAGAATTTTCGCAAGATGTTGCTCACCTTGTCGGATGATGTGCGCGTCATTTTGATAAAACTGGCCGACAGGCTGCATAATATGCGCACTTTGGATGCCCTTTCGCCCGAAAAGCAGATCAAAATAGCCGGCGAAACCATCTTTTTGTATGCACCGCTGGCACACCGCATGGGTTTTTATTCTATCAAGCAGGAATTGGAAGATTTGAGCCTCAAGTACCGGCATCCTAAGATTTATGTCGATATTGTCAATTTATTGAAAGACAATGAGGAAAGACGCAACGAAGTACTAAGGGAATTTATGGCGCCTGTCCGGCAGAAACTGGAAGAAAACCATTACCGTTTTGAAATGACGGGGCGTCCGAAATCCATTTATTCCATATATTACAAGATGCAGCACAAGGGCGTACCCTTTGAGGAAATCTACGACCTGAACGCGGTGCGCATCGTGTTCGAACCCGATTTGGATATTTCCGAAAAACGGCAATGCTGGAATATCTATGCCATCATCACCGACATCTACACCCCCAAGCAAGACCGTATCCGCGACTGGGTAAGCACTCCGAAAGCCAACGGATACGAGGCGCTGCACATTACCGTGATGGGAAATGACGGGAAATGGGTGGAAGTACAAATCCGCTCGCGCAGAATGGACGATATTGCCGAAAAGGGATTTGCCGCACACTGGAAATACAAGGGGGTAGTCTCGTCGGAATCAGAACTGGACAAATGGCTGAGAAAAATCAAAGATTCGCTGAAAGACCCCGATTCGGATGTGTTGGAATTTATCGACGATTTCAAACTGAATCTTTTCGCCAACGAAATACAGGTATTTACTCCGAAAGGACAGATCAAAACCCTGCCGCAAAAAGCTACCGCGCTCGACTTTGCCTATGAAATACACTCCGGAATAGGCAACACCGCCATTGCCGCCAAAGTCAACCACAAGTTAGTGCCGCTCAACCACATACTGCTTAGCGGCGATCAGGTGGAGATCATCACTTCCGACAAAAAACGGACACAACGGGAATGGATGAGTGAAGTAGTCACCACCAAAGCCAAGACAAGCATCAAAAACAACATGAAAGCGGAAACACACAACCGCGTGGAAAACGGCAAACGGCTACTGGAACAGAAGTTGCGCGAAAACAATGTAGCGCCCAATTCCAGAGTCATGCACAAACTGCTGGAAGCCTACGACACGCAGACCAAAGAAGAACTCTACAGCAAGATCGGGATGGATATCATTACGCTGGACGACCTTCCGAAAGTGTTGAAAAAAAACAGCAAAAACAAATGGATACGCTACTGGCAACTGCAACTGTTCGGTGTAAAAAGCCGGCAGGAACATCCGGGAAAACAAGCGCCCGCCGGCGAAAATGTACAGCCGGAATACAGAATCGCCCTCTGCTGCAATCCCATTCCCGGCGACGACGTCATCGGCTATCTGAGCGCGAAAGACGGCATCGTACACATCCACAAGTCGCGATGTCCCAATGCGGTGAAACTGCTTTCAAGCTATGCGGAAGCCATCGTACCGGTGAAATGGACTACCTACAAAGTTTTTTCCTACCTGGTAAAAATAGAAATACAGGGCATTGACCGCCCCGACATCTACCTGCGCATCATATCCAAAATCACTGAAGAGCTGAACGTTAATATTCGTACTTTCAATCTGGCCAGCCACGACGGTATTTTCGAAGGCACCATCGAACTGTATGTCCACGACACCAAAGATGTAGAAGAACTCATCAAAAAACTGAAAGAACTGAAAGGCGTGGAATCGGTCAAACGGTTGGAGATGCTGGATCAGTCGAAAGAAGAAGTGTAACCGGCCATCAAAAATCCATCGGCATGAGCAGCACTCCGAAGAAAATCAGCAAGCCGACCGCCGTAAGCGTGAAAATGAACTGTGCGTTGTGGCTCATGCGGAAACGGGCGCCGAACGATTCTATGCAACCGATGACGATAGCTACCAGCGACTGGATGGCAAAAAAGACCGGCACCAGCCAATAAACAGCCAGCGAAGGTTCCATGAAGAAATTGGCGATAAGCGCGCCGAAAACGGCGAATTTCAGGCTTCCGGCATACAGGACAAGTCCCAGATCGAAGCCGCTGTTGTCCAGGATCATCACTTCATGCACCATCGTCAGTTCGAGATGGGTTTTAGGATCATCCACAGGCAAGCGGCTGTTCTCGACGGCCGCCAGCAGCAGCAGGACATAGGCCGCCAATGCGGCTAATGCGTACGATATCGGACCGGAAAAATGGAACGAGGAATAAATATCGTAAAAGGAGGTATGTCCCGTGAGCAAAGCAAAGGAACCGAGCAGTATGAAAAAAGCCGGTTCAGCGAGAAAGGAAAAGAGCGCTTCGCGGCTGGCGCCCATGCCTTCAAAACTGCTTCCGGTATCCAGCGCCATCAGAATGAGAAAAAACTTGCCCAACGACAGCAGACTGGCAAACACAATAAAATCGCCGTCGAAAGAAAAAATACCCCTGCTACTGCCAAAAGGCACTAAAAAAGCGGCAAACAGCAGAGATACAAAATAAATGACCGGCGCCAGACGGAAAATCGGCGTGGCGGTATGGCTGTACACCGCGCCCTTTCGGAAAAGGCGCAGATAATCGTACACCGGTTGCCATATCCCCGGCCCTTTCCGGCCGGACAAAAGACTTTTAGTACGTACGATGATGCCCGGAAAAAACAGGCTGGCAATGAATATCAAGAAAAGATTCAACATGGGAGGTTACTTGTTTTTTCGAGATAAACCGTTTGAGACGGAAAGGCGAAATTCAATCCTGCATCGTTAAAACGGCGCAAGATTTCAAAATTGACGCGCGAGGTGGTTTCGAAAATATCCCTGCCCTTTTTGATGAAATAATGACAGGTGATCACCATCGCAAAATCGCCGAAATCAGAGAAATAGGCAGTAACAGTGTTTTCGATATCCAGCACTGCCTGCGGAATGTCTTTCAACAATTCAATGGCTTCCTGCATTTTCTGCGGCGACGTGTCATAGGTAAGCCCCAGTTTTACCGTCACCTTCCGGCTGGGTTCCCTCGAAATATTGATGACCACGGCATCCATCAGTTTGTAATTGGGAATGGTTACCATACGGTTTTCATAAGTTTGAATGCGCGTACTCCTAATGCCAATATCCAGTACAACACCTTCAAAACCGTCGAATTTGATGATGTCGCCGAGACGGAAAGGAGCGTCAGTGAAAATGGTAATGCTTCCGAAAATATTCTTGATGGAATCCTGTGCTGCCAGTGCAATGGCCATACCTCCAAGTCCCAGAGCGCCCAACAGCGTGGTGACTTTCACGCCTATATTGTTCAAAGCCGTCACCAACCCGACGATCCATACGGCAATCACGATTCCTCTCTTGAGCAGCGGAAGAAACCGGGCATTAAACGTCCTGTGCCCATATTCATCCATCAGCCCGCCTAAAAATTTGGAAAAGAACCATGTTACGTTGACGACCGTGAGCATCTGATAGGCTTTTTCAATCGTGTCCCGGATTGTCGGCTCCATGTTCAGCCGGTGAACGACCACCCATATCGCCACCAGCATGATCCCCAGCACCAGCGGTTTTTCCAATGATTCGAACAACAAATTATCCAAATGACCGCTACTTTTGGCAGTCGCTTTTTTGATCACCCGCCGGTTAAACAATACAATACATTTATTAAGCAGAATGGCTCCGGCAATAATGGCCAGGGATATCGCCCATGCTTTGATCGAATTGCCAAAAAATACTTGTTCTAACATGATTTAAAATAACGAAATTTGAAATTATTCTCTGTTCACTTTTTTTAAAGCATCTCCCACCGGCGTCAGTTGTCCATTAACGATACCCATGATGAATGCGTCTTTGAAATCGGCGCGAACTTTTTTCCATGTATCCTGCGCTTTGTCGTAACTGGAAGTACGTCCTACAATGTATTTGTAAAAATTGGGAGCAGACTGTATGCGTTCTACTTCTTTGTATTTCTTGAAATTGTAGGGAGTGGTTTCTATCGGTTTGGCCGATGTGGCTATCTGCACGCAAAATTCCACCGTGTGGGACTGCGTTTCCGGTGCCGGCCGAACGGGTGGGGTATTCGCCCGAATTTCCGATTGCTCCTCCTCACGGGATGGAATGCTCGCCGAACTTGCGGCGTTGCGTTCATCGATTTTTGACTTGTAGGAGCAGAAGGCGTTGAAAATGGACAAAGCAAGCTGTTCCTTGCCTGCTTTCGACATCAGGTATTTTTCTTCCTCTTCATTGGAAATGAAGCCTACTTCTATCAGCACACTGGGCATGGCAGTCTTCCACAAAACCACAAAATTCGCCTGTTTCACGCCACGGTCGATACGAGAAGCCGTCGTTTTAAACTGTTCCTGCACTTCTGCGGCAAAACTCAGGCTCTGATTCAAATACGCATTCTGTACCAGCGAAAAATAGATGTAGGACTCGGTGGAATTGTCAAAACCTTCATACCGCTCGGTATAATCGTCTTCGATGAGAATCACGGCGTTTTCCAGCTTGGCAACAGCCATGTTTTCCTCCGTCTTGCTGTTTCCCATGACATAGGTCTCGGAACCGAAAGCCGTCTTTTTGGGATTCGCATTGGCATGAATGGAAATAAACAGATTGGCTTGCGCCTTATTGGCAATATCGCCGCGTTTCGACAAATCGACAAACACATCCTTTTGACGGGTAAAAACAACATCCACTGCCGGATATTGCTGCCGGATCAACTCCCCCAGCCGCAAAGAAATATCCAGCACAATGTCCTTTTCCTTCGAATGCAGACCCGGCGCTCCCGCATCCTTGCCGCCATGCCCCGCATCGATGACCACCGTCCGCAACACTTCGGCCTTTTCCTGTGCCAAAACAGGAAAAATAAATACCACAACACAGCAGGTCAATATGGTCAACCGTTCAAGAAATATCTTGCTTATCAGAAATTTATATAAAAAACCCATTTGATATTCAAGGAAAAATCCGACTGCCAAGTTACAATTTTTTTTAAAATTTCGGACAGGAGATCGCTAAAGTGGTAAAAAAGACGTATCTTTACAACCGAAAATCACAATGTCGGACAAGTAAATAATGCAGTTGAGATGAAGATTTTGGCAAATGTTGCACGTATCCTGTTAGGCGGGGTATTCATTTTTTCGGGTTTTGTCAAGGGAGTAGATCCGTTGGGGTCCACCTACAAATTTTTGGATTATTTTACCGCCTTTCACCTGACATCTTTATCGCCTGCGGTTTTTGTACTGGCCATTTTGCAGAACACCGGCGAAACCCTTATCGGCATAGCGCTGGTATGGCGGCTGCGAATGAAAGTGGCGGCGTGGGCAGCCCTGCTGTTCATGCTATTTTATACCACGCTCACCTTCATTCTGGCGCTGACCAATCCCGTCACGGACTGCGGGTGTTTCGGCGACGCACTGATATTGACCAACTGGCAAACTTTCTTTAAAAATCTCGTTTTGATGGTATTGGCCATCACAGTATTCATCCGGCGCAACAAGTTTCTTCCGGTTTATCGGCCGGCGGCGGAATGGCTTTGTGTTATTGCCGCAGCCGCAGTAATTACCGGCATCTCGCTGTACTGCTACCGGCATTTGCCGCTGTTCGACTTCCGTCCCTACAGTGTGGGCGTCAATATCCCACAAAACATGACCGTTCCGGAAGGAATGCCTGCCGACGAATTTGAAACCACGCTGTACTATGAAAAGGATGGCGTGGTGAAAGCTTTTTCCGAACAGGACTACCCGTGGAATGACTCCACCTGGACATGGAAAGACACCCGTTCGGTACTGCTGAAAAAAGGCTATCAACCGCCTATTCACGATTTCTCTGTCGTGACGGCGGAACATGGCGCCGATATCACGGAAGAACTGCTCTCCGATGAAAGCTATACCTTCCTGCTCGTCGCTTACCGGCTGAACGAAAGCAATAGGAAAGCCCTGCAACAGGCAAACGAAATAGCGCAATTCTGCCGCAACAACAACTATGGCTTTTATTGCCTGACTTCCTCTCTGCAAGACGAAATCCATTCGGTAAAATCGCAATTGGGACTGTCCTACGAATTTTGTTTCACCGACGCTATCACCCTGAAAACCATCATCCGCGCCAATCCCGGACTGCTGCTGCTCAAAAAGGGAACCATTCTTGCCAAATGGCATTTCAACGATATGCCCGATGCGCAGGAACTAACCGGTGATTTGACGGGCTACGCCCTGAAAAAACAAAGCGATACCTCGGACAAAAGACTGTTCTACCTGCTGCTGACCTTACTGGTGCTTGCCAGATGCGCCCTTTTCGGATTTCGGAAAAAAAGGCGGCACCGGTTCCGCAATAATTAACTCCTATTATGCAGGGCGGTGAAAGCGGCATGGCCTGAAAGGACGGCGCGACGCTGACCAGCGCAGAACATCAGCCATTAAAAAGATTTCTTATTCCCGAATTTTCATTTTACGTTGGAAAATCCTAACTTTGTCGAAAATTAAACATAATATGGATCAGCTTAATCAATCTTTTCAGAACGGTAAGAATAACGTATTTGCCCGTGCACAGGAGATTGCCGGAAGGGACTTCAACCGTTGGGAGAGGGAACTGATGGAACGCCTGTGGGAGAATGATACGCTTACAGGTACCACCTCTACAACCGATTCCGATCAATCGCCGGTGGTGTCGGAAACAGAGAAACAGGCAGGTATTGTCGAACTCACCGAAGACTACAGTTGCGTGTTTCGAACGCTGCCGGTGGATGTTTCCTCCGCTGCGGAAGTTGAGTTTGCCTTTGGGCGCGCCTATCAGGACCTGTTTGTACACGGTGCGCAGCCGTTGGCCGCCTTGCTGACAATAGCGCTGGACGATGACGCCCAGCCGGAACAACCGGAAGTGAAAACGATGGTGACCGCGATTGCTTCACCCCCCAATATTTATGGGATTCCGGTTGTAGGAGGCGACCTGTGTTTCCGCAAAACAAAGGAACCCTGTGTCGATTTATTCGCCGTGGGTATCGTTGACCATGCACTGCAACTATACCCCGCGTGCAATGAAGGAAACAAGGTGTACCTGCTGAGCGATTACGGCGGAAAAACGGGCATTTTTGCTTCCCGAACCACGTATGAACTGATCTGCGACCTGCACGACGAAGACCTGATCAAGGCGATGCAAGCCGTCGGGAAAAACGGGGCGCTCGGCGCTTGCGCCGACATGACGGCAAACGGAAACTGCGGCATAGCGCTTCAGGCGGAAAACATGATCGATTCACCGACCGACTTTCCCAAACTGCTGCAATATGAACCGGACAAAGTAGTAATAATCATCAACGATGACAGCCGCAGCAAAATGGAACGCATCTGCCGCAAGTGGGACAAACAATGGTTGCTGATAGGGACAGTGGTCGATGACAACCAACTTACCGTAAATTACCGGCAAACCGTCATTGCAGCATGGACGGGAGAGATCCTCAGAACGTTCATCTATGACCGCATGGAAAACGAAACGCCGAATTTCCCTGTTCATGTCCCGCCGCACGCGCCGGCGACATTCCCAAAAACAGACGATTGCCGGAATACGGCTTTGTCCCTGACACGCTCGCCCAACCTGATGTCGCACCGTTGGTTTTTCGACCGCTTCGACAGCACCATTGGCACCAATAACCTTTCCACCAATTTCATTTCCGACGCACCGGCGCTTCAAATCAAGGGAACGCGCTGTGCCGTTGCCGTCGCCTTCGTCTCCGGACGTTTTTCACCGGACGACCATGCCCAGGCAGTGTCGCTGCTGGTAGCGGAAGCCGTGCGCAAAACCGTTTGTGCGGGCGGAAACCCGCTGACCGTAACGGGATGCCTCACCCTGAAAGACAACGACGAAAAGCACCGCAAGGATACGGCGGCACGCATTTGTCACGCCCTTGCCGACGCCTGCCGGCAGCTTGGAATAGCTCCGCCGGCAATCAACACCGTCAGTATCCCCTCCGACAAGCCCTGCACGAATATTTCGGTGGGATGCATTGCCTTTATGGAAGACAAACACCGGCAAATGACGATTTCCTTCAAGGGGAAAGGCGACATGATCTATCTGTTGGGTAAAACAAGCGACCGGCAACACGATTCGGAATATGCGCGGGTTTGCTGTGGCATAAAAGACCTCCTGCCGCCGGAGATGGACATGGATGCTGAGGCAAAACTGCTGCAGATAACGAAACAGGCCATTGCGCGAAAACTGATCAAATCGGCGCACTCCGTCACGCGGGGAGGGCTGTTCATGTCGCTGCTCGAATCGGCAATGGTGAGAGAGTTCGGATTTGACATCACGGCAGACGGGGAAATCAGCAAAGAAGCCTTCCTGTTTGGGGAAACGCCTTCTCGTATCGTGGTAAGCGTAGCCACCACGCGCGAAGCTGACTTTATCGATTTCATGATGACCTCCAACGTACCCTTCATGACCCTGGGACACGTAACACGCGAAGAAATCAGAATCGACGACAACTCGTTCGGTTTCATCAGCGACTACAGACGGGAAGTAAAAACATCCGAACAATTAACAATTAAGAATTAAGAATTAA
>JAISWE010000178.1 GCA_031271175.1 Bacteroidales bacterium
CTGAGGGCTACCTGAAAAGTGCCGAAATCGCCGAAGCGGACTATTTCGCCGTTGTCCAGATGGCGTTTCAACGCCTTGGTGAGGTCGTTGAGCACTGCCAGCACGTCGGTGTCGCTCACTGTGGTGCCGCCTTCGGCTATTTCCCGTGCGAGTTTTTTCAGCGTAAACTCTCCCGAACTTTTTGCCTGCGCGTAAAATTTTCTCGGCGCATCGGGATTGCCGGGATTGCCGCGCTCTGTTACTACATAATGTACTGCCATGATAATTTTGATTTAAAATGAGACATATTAATTATTGAATTATTTATGATCGCAAAGATAATGATTTTCGGTTAATTTCGCCTTTCCCTGACGAATTTGTACAGATGGTCGAAAGTTTGGATGGATCCCACGTCCGTGCTTTTGATTTCCACACCTGCCACGTTTTCCACCAGCGCCACCATGTCCACCAGACTCAGGCTGTCCAGATCGAGCGTTTCCTTGATGTTGGCCTCGGGGGTGATGTCCGACAATTTCACTTCAAACTCTTCCGCCAGCGCGACATTGATGATTTTGATGATTTCCTGTTGGCACATTGTTTTTATTATTTTAACCTTCTAATTGTTTTGCCCATTTTTTGCGTTCTTTTTTGATGTTTCCTGCGCCGAAGAGCGTGTACACTACCGGTATCACAATCAGGGTGAGGAGGGTGGATACGGTCAGTCCGCCGATGATAGCCACGCCCATCGGTTGCCACAGTTCGGCGCCTTCGCCCAGCCGCAGCGCCATGGGGAGCATACCGAGTATGGTGGTCATGGTGGTCATCAGCACGGGTCGCAGACGCGACTTGCCGCCGGAGATGACCGCCTGCGTGAGGGTCGCGCCGCGTTCGCGGTTCAGGTTGATGTAATCCACCAGCACAATGCCGTTTTTCACCACGATACCTATCAGCATGATGGCGCCGATGATCGAAAGCATGTTCCAGGTGATGCCGGTGATGCGCAGTGCAATGATGACTCCTGAGAGGGCAAAGGGCAAGGAAAGCATGATGATGAAAGGGCTTTTAAAGGATTCGAACTGCGTGGCCATCACGATATAAACCAGTACGATGATCAACCCCATCAGCAGGAAGAGGTCGCCAAACGATTCCTGCTGGTCTTCGTAGGAGCCGCCGATTTTTACTCCTGTGCCGTCGGGAATATTCAGCTTGTCGATGATGGCGTTCAGGCCGGTTATCACTTCGCTCATCGGCACGCCCGCCACTGTTCCCTGCACTTTGACCACACGTTCGCGGTTTTCGCGGGCGATGCTCGGCGGGGCGAAACGTTCCACCACCTTGCCCAGTTCGCGCACGCGGATGGCTTGTCCGCGACTGTTGTATATCAGGATGTTTTCAAGGTCTTCGAGGCTTTGGCGGAACTTTTCGTCGTAGCGCACAATGATGTCGTATTCTTCGCCGTCTTCGCGGAACACCGAAGCGGTCATTCCGTTGACGCGGTTACGTACAAAGGTTGCCGCCGTGGCCATATTTAACCCGTAGAGCGCCAATTTTTCGCGGTCGAAATTGATCTGGTATTCGGGGCGATAGTCCTCGCGGCTGAGGCGGATATTGGTGTATCCCTTCACTTCCTTCGCCTGGTTCATGACTTCGGCCGCCAGTTGGTCGGTAGTTTCGAAATTGTAGCCGTAGATTTCCACATCCACCGTACTTTCACCGCCGAAACCTCCGCCCTGGCCGGTAGTGACGACAAATTTGCTTACTTCGGGCAGCGAAGAGAGATACGACCTCATGAGGGCAGCCATTTCGAATACGTCGCGCTGGCGTTCATCGGCATCTACAAAAAGGATGCGCAGGGTAATGATGTTGGTGCCGTTGCTTTGCAGCGCTCCGAACACGTTGTCGGAGGAAGCTTGCCCCAGCTGATAGTTCAGGATGCGGATTTCGGGCATCTCCTCACGGAAATATTCCTGTATCTGCAAGGCTAACGCTTTGGTTGTTTCAACGCGAATGCCGACGGGCAATTCAATGGTAGCGGTGATCTGGCCGTCGTCGGAAGCCGGGATAAATTCCGTTCCGTTGGAAATGAACAGCGAGCCGAGAAAGATGGCGATGGACACAACAGCGACCACTACCCTGTGGCGCACCGACCAGGTGAGGGCTTTTTCGTAGAAGTTGTCCAAACGCGCGAGCATGTTGGCGATGGGCAGATACCATTTGGCTTCCCGCGCTTTCGAGTTGTGCCGCAGGATATACGCCGACATCATAGGGGTAAGCGTCAGGGCGCAAATCACGGACATGGTAATGATGATGGTGACCATCCAGCCCAACTGTTTGAACATCATGCCGGCCAAGCCTGTAATCATGGTAAAGGGAAGGAATACGGCAATGATGGTAAGGGTGGAAGCGACGACTGCCACCGCCACTTCGTTGGTGGCGTAGATGGCGGCATCGCGGGGACGGCTGCCGCGTTCCACATGCGAGGTGATATTTTCCAGTACTACAATGGCGTCGTCCACCACCATACCGATGGCAATGCTCAGCGAACTGAGCGAGATGATGTTGATGGTGTTGCCCGACAGCATGAGGTAAATGAACGAAGCCACCAGCGAAATGGGGATGGTGATGATGATGATGATGGAAGCCCGCCACCGTCCGAGAAAGAACAGCACGACAATCATCACGAAGATGAATGCCAGCAGCACCGTTTCCGTCAAGCTGTTGATGCTTTGTACGATAAAGTCGGATGTGTCCATGATGACGTCTAATTGCACGTCGGCCGGCAGTGTTTTTTGCAGCACAGGCAACTGTTCGTGTACTTTTTGGGCTATTTGCACCGCGTTGGCGCCGGACTGTTTTTGGATGACGACCGTTGCCGCCCGTACGCCGTTGGTGAAACTTTCCTGTGTGCGTTCTTCGAGGGTGTCTTTTACTGCCGCCACGTCGCTCATGTAGATATTGGAACCGTTGAACGATCCTACCACGATTTTTTTCAGTTCGTCGCTTACGTTAAATTCGCCGTCGATGCGCAGCGAATAGGTGTTGGAGCCGATGTCGAAACTGCCGCCGGGCACGTCGAGGTTTTCCTGCGCGATAATACTGCCGATCTGTTCGACGGTAAGATTGTAGGCTTCGAGTTTTTGCGGGTCAACGTCCACGTGGATTTCGCGTTGCGGCGCTCCGGCCACCGACACGGTGCCTACTCCGCTGATGCGGTTGAGCGGGTTGGCCACGCGATCGTCGAGCAGTTTGTAGAGTGCGTCTGCACTTTCCCTCGCCTGCGCCGACAGGATGATGATGGGGATCATGTCGGTGGAGAACTTGAAAATAATGGGATTTTCTACGGCATCGGGCAGGCTGTTCTTCACCATGTCGAGCTTGTCGCGCACGTCGTTGGTGGCTTCGTCAACGCTGGTACCCCAGTTGAACTCTATGATAATCATGGAAAGATTATCTTTTGAGGTGGAGGTCAAATTTTTGAGATCGGTAACCGTGTTCAGCACGTCTTCAATCGGTCGTGTGACGTTGGTTTCGATATCTTCCGCTCCCGCCCCCGGATATGCGGTAATCACGATGATGGTGTTGGTTTCGATATCGGGATACAGGTCGATGGACAACCGCTGAAAGGAAAACAACCCGAAAATAATAATCCCGACAAAGATCAGGATGGTACTTACCGGTTTCTTGACTGCTATTTCGTATAATTTCATTGTTTCATTATATTTTAATTATCAATTATCAATTATTAATTATTAATTATTAATTGTTAATTTGTTACGGTTACTTTCGTTCCGTCCAACAGCTTGGACTGTCCGGCAACGACCACGGATGCGCCGTTTTCCACCCCCGACAGCAATTCATAGTTTGTGCCGTCCCGCCGTCCTATTTCGACCTTTTTTTGGTAAGCGACGCCGTTTTCCACCACAAATACGTACCTGTTGTTGGTACCTACCTGTTTGATGACGGCCATATCGGGCGCCACCACATGCATCATGGTGCCGAAGTTCAGTTCCACGCGGGCAAACATTCCCGGACGCAGCATCGTGTCGCTGTTGGGAATAGTGACTTCAGCGGTGAAGGTTCTCGACGTCTGGTTGATGGTAGGATAGACAATGGCTATTTTGCCTTCAAAGAGCTTGTCGGGATATACGTCCAGCCGTACTTTCACCGCCATGCCTTCCTTTACGCGGGGGAAATAGGTTTCCGATATGCCGATAAGCACTTTTACCGGCGAAATTTGCTGTACGTTCAGAATGGCAGGCGCACCGGGGTAGATATTTTTGGGGTCGAAGTTGCGTATCGTTACCACTCCGTCGATGGGCGAGAGCAGGGTGGTATTCTCTTCGAGATGGCGTAAAGCTTCGCGCGCTACGTCCACTTGCGTGGTCAATTGGTCTAACTGTTGTTGTGTAGCGCTTCCCAGCCGGAACAGGGTATCTACCCGCGCCAGTTCTCTTTCGGCGTTCTGCAACTGTATGGTTGCCTGCAAGAGATTGGAACGGTCCATCTGCACCAGTTTTTGTCCTTTTTGTACCCGGTCGCCTACCTCGGCGAAGATGTCGATGATGCGTCCCGGTACGGTGGTGGCGATATCATTGCTTTTGAATGCCTGAATGTTGCCTGTCAGTTCTATCAACTGTTCCACGGGCTGTTCCGTCACTTTTTGCACTTTTACCGCTGTTTTGGCGGTTGCTGCGGCAACGGCTTCTTCCCTGACTTGCTGTTCACTGTTGCCACCGCAAGCCGACAGCAAAACGGCCGTCAAACAGCCGGCAATAACCGAACGGTAACCATCTGATCCGTTCAACTTTCTTACACTAAATCCTTTCATCATTTTTATTTTTAATTATTTTACTTTATTTATTACGATCTTTATAAGGTGTTCAATAACTTTTCGAGTTCGGTTTGGGCTGTAATCACGTTGTTCACCGCCGAGATATAATTGCCTTGGGCTTGTAGCAGGCTTGTGTTGGCAGTAGTGACGTCGAGGCTTGAGGATACTCCCTGCCGGTATTTTCTTGTGATGCTTTCCAAAACCCGTTGCGAAACTGCGAGCGTTTCTTTCTGAAGATGGAGCGTTTCCATCGCGTTGTTCAGGTTGAATCTCAACTGCTTTTCCTGTAGCAGTAGCTGTTCTGTTGCCAATTCTTTGCTGTTTTGCGCTGTTTCCATTTTTATTTTGGCTTGCTGTATTTTCGAATGGCGCTGTCCGGAGGCAAAAATAGGAATGGAGGCCTGCAATCCGATGACATTGTTGGGCGACATGTCGAAAGTAGAGGCTTTCAACTTGTAGGTGTAATTGTAGAACACGCCGATGGTGGGCAATGTGGCCGCCTGCTCGAGTTGTACCTGTTTTTGGGCAAGTTCCGTCTGTTTGTCGAGCAATTGAAGGCTATAATTGTTTTCCGGGTCGAAAGCCGTTTCGAGTATGCCCTGTGCGGCATTTTCGTTCATCAGGCCGTCCAGGTTTTCTTTCAGCACGAGGGAGGTACTCATGTCCACGCCCAGATGGAACCGCAAGAGGTTATACGCCAGTTCGACGCCTCTTTCCACCGTTTTGATGCTGTTCATCACCGCGGCGACCTGTACGGTTAGCTGGTCGGCATCGGTCTGTTCGGCCACGCCTATTTTCACCATGTCGGCGGTGCTTTTGGCGAGCGTTTCCATCTCTGCGAGGCTTTTTTCAAGGATGGCTTTGTTTTCCAGCGCCACCAAGATGCTCAGGTAGGCTGATCGGGTTTGCTGTTTGATGTCCAGTTCGCTTTGGAGCTGCATCGTTTCCGATATTGCTTTGCCGATCCGTGCCATTTTAACGCCTATCCAGTAGCTTCCGTTGAAAAGCAGCTGTGTTACCTGCACCTGCAATGTGCTGGTAGGTTCCAGCGGAATGGACTGACCGAACAGGCTCATTTTGAAGCCCATCATGTTTTGGTAGTCCAGTGTGGCTTTTGCCTGCGGCAGGCCTGCCGAAATGCTTTCCCACACTTTTCTCTGCGCTTCGGACACCGCCAAACCAGCGTTCCGGATGTTTTTGTTGTGCAGCAAAGCATGTTCCTGCGCCTCTTTCAGGGTAAGTTGCAGGACGGTAGCCGGCGCCTGTTGCTGCGGTTGTACCTGCGGTTCCTGTGCGTATGCGGTAAACCCCAGACCGGCGGCTACCGCACAAGAGATGATTTGCTTGAATCTGACTTTCATTGATATGATAATTATATATTTATGAATTAACTGTTTTTTTGGATAATATCCGTTCTAATATTTCAAGTCCCTTGGGCGTACAAAGTCCGCGCAAGTAGAGAAGCACCATGTTTTCGAAAAGTTCGAAAATCGAAAACTTGTCGAACGGCTGATTGTTCGTGAGAATGCCTTTCGACTGGAGGGCAAAAATGATGGCAACGATTTCGGGATTCAGGTCGCTACGGAAAACGCCTTCCCGTATCCCTTTTTTCACCATGTCCTCCATGGCTTTTTGCTGTTCCGCGTTTTTGGCAATCAGGTGGTTCTGGTGCACCGAAGGAGCGTATTTCTTGATGTCTTCCATGATGTAATATCGATTTTTCCGCGATTCTTCCATGCCTTTTCTGAGCATGATGACCGTGGCTTCCACCACATTGTCGGTGCTTGCCAGCACATGGTTGAAATATTCCTTGCCTTCTTCGTAGAAACGGTTGACGCCGTCGGTCAGAAGGTCTTCCTTGTTTTTGAAATGCTCGTATATGGTGCGCTTTGAAACACCCGCGTGGCGAGCGATATCATCCATCGTGGTGTTTTTCAACCCCATCTCCTCGAACAACCCTCTGGCTGTTTTGATAATATGTTCTTTAGTCATTGCTGTTTCCAAAATGAGCGGCAAAGGTACTTTGAAAACTTGAAAAACCAAAAACGTTTTCAAAGTTTTTTTGCCTGCGCTTGAAAAAAACAAATATCCTGTTGATTTCCAGATGAGTTTTCGATAACCGGTATGCGATTTTTTTCCGGAACATCTGAGGATGAAAACCGTCCTGCAAAATTTGTGACTGATCACATGGAATTGTTGCCATTATTCAATATTTATTTTTTGACAAAAGTACGCTCCGCATTTTCAGGCACAACAGAAAAACGACGAAATGGGGAAAAATGTCGTTGAAACCGGTCGGAGGGAAGTTAAATTTCCTAATCCGTGTTTTTCAGTTCCTGCCGGACAAAATCCGAAAAGTAGGAACACCGTGTAACGGCTTCCTTGTAAAAAGCGGTTTTCGACAACTTTTCCTTCAGATATGGAAAAAAGGGATTGTGTTTCAGATGGCTTCCGGCAAGGGCGTTTTTGTCCGCGAACGCATGCGCCGACAGGGAAGTCATCTGGTAACAGCAGGCAGCGCAGAACAGACATTGCGCCTTAAATTCTCCGTTCCGGGAAAGATCGAACGCTTCCATGAAAGCGGAGAAAGCAGCATGGGAATTGTAATAGTGATACATTTCATCTTCCGGACGTACGGTTTTCCATTTTTCCCTGTCGAGCGCGCTCCACCGGTAACTTGCCAATTGCCAGCATTTTCCGAAATAACTCATTTGAAATAATCCGCAGGCATAGCGAAAATGATTTTCCGGGCGTTTGTGCAAATCTGCCTGCAATTCGGCCATTTCCCGCGCAAAGCTCAGTTTCGACACGAAAGCGGCGTCAATGGAATCTTTGTTGTGACGGCGCTGCTGCCCGGCCGTAACCGGCTTGGTACCGAATATGGGCGGCATGGCGAAAGGGTCGCTGTTCAAGTGAAACAGCGGGGAAGCGTCATGCTGCCGGATAAAATAATTTTCGGCTTCTTTGAAACGCAAGGCGCGCAAGTGTTTGGTTCCGATCAATTCCAGCATCGCCGACTCGCTCTGCGGGCTGTAACGGTACAGGAACGAATCGATACCGCTTAGTGCTGCGGAGGACGACAACTGTTCCAGCATCGTTTCCAGTTGGGGAATACCGGCATGGCGGTCAAGGACGGCAAATCCCTTCAAACCGGGCATGGTGCGCAGGGCGAAAGGCGAATAACGCATGGCTATATCCGTGCACAGCGCTGCTCTGACGGGTTGCTGCCGTTTCAGAAAAATATCCGGTAGTTTTTCGGCGAAATAGTGGGCTGCCGTACGGTCGAAAAAGGCATGGCTTTCTGCCGACAGTGTTGTATCCCGCAGGTTTGACAACAGCCATTCCAACGAAGGCAATATCCGGTTTTCCGTATGGGTATCAAAGATCGAAAGATGTGTTTCCGTAAGAAGTTGGACTGCGAGCAACTGTTCCCGTACTTTCGGGTCGGGTGGATACTGCTTCTGTTCTTCTTCGGCGATATTGACCAGCAGGGCGGCTGTTTTCGGGTCTTCCGACAGGCATGACAGATAAGCGGCTGCCGTGTACCACAGGACGGGACGTTCGACGGTTTTCAATCCGGCGCAACGTACTGCAAAAGCCTGCAATTCCTGTATATGTTTGAGGATATCCGTCCTGTCGCCGTTTTCGAGCAGGGCTTCCGCCTTGTTGATTTCGCGGATCAGCAAGCTTTCGAGATAGGGGCTTGCGGGGTTTTGTTCGTACACTCTCGCCAGAGGTTCGAGCGTAGGATGGAAGCAGGTAAACCCTGTCATGGCATACAGCGCCGCTTTTTCAACCCTGTTTTTGCACAGCGCGGACATGCCGGAAGTATCGGCTTTGCCTGTCATCCGGCGTACGGAAAGCATGGCGGCATGGCTGTAGCGCGGACACCGGTCGAATACCTTCGAATAGCAGTACAACGCTTCGGCATCCGAGGACACGGCGCCGGCATAAAACGACATCGCCCAGAGTTTGGCCTGCGCATTCGTTGCAACCGGTTCGACCATCTTTTTGTAATAGGCCACACAGTCGCTGTTCCGGTACAGGTAAAATGCCATCCGCACTACCTGAAAGGCGTATCTCATCCGCAAAAAGGCGGACTTCGATGCGGAATACAGTTGAATCCCTTTCCTGAGAAGCGAATCCTGCACTTGCGGGTCAAAGTCTATCCTGTTCCAATCCTCCGAACGCCGACCGGCCTGTTGTTCACATGCCCGTGCATACAACAGGTAATGCATCGAAGCCAGATCATTGCGTTGCGCTATGCGTTGCAACATGCTGTTCTCGGGAGATATTTCACTTGCTTTCCCCCACTGTTTCCTTGAAGCAGCCACATTCATTGCCTGTAATCCGGCCAAAGGAATATCGTAAATCAACTGTTCGGCATCCCGGTCTGATATTGTGCCGCCCAGGTGTTTTTTCCATTCTTCGATGTTCGCTTTCTTTTCCGACTGTTCCTCTTCGCCGGTATCGTAAAAGTTCAGATAGCTGAAGAAAAAATTGTTTCGCCCGTCGGGGATGTCTTTGCGAAAATAGCTTGTGTATTGTTCGTCTGCATTTACGGTAAACCATCCGCAGGCGATCAGGCAGGCCGTTGCCGTTGCGGTACACAGGCTAACGGAACAGATCAGCAATTTCATCCAGTTCATGGGGAGTAAATTTTTGTAACAATAAGGAATCCAGATGAAACCATACGAGGTAGCCGCGGTTCTTGATCCGTCCGGCCAGTATTTCTGCCGTTTGACGGATGGCTCTTGCATCGGGTTCTTCAATTCGGATATGTTCGCCTTTGCGGATAGGCACTCCCAGTAATGAAACGGAAGTATCGGCGCGATAGACGCCCGGTTCGACTGCGGAAAATTCCGGCGTTTGCAAATCTTTTTCGCTTAAGCCGCTGATCAAACCTGCATAGCGGAAATGATTGAAACGCACGCCCCAGCAAAACAAAGGCAACGCAACATCTACCGGCATCGGGTAAGCTGCGGAAAAACGGAGATAAGCCGCTACTTCTTCCGCATCGAGAATGGAATTGCGAGTGTGGTAGGAGGTAAAATTCCCCATATTGTAGCACATCAGGCAAACCCTGTCCGCCGGCGGAATACCGGCTTTTTCCCGGAATTTCCACTGATGCAGCCTCAGCGTGGCGGACAGCTGCCTGTCGCGAAGCAACGGATGGTCGCGGATGCAGTGCAACAGTCGGAAATATTTTTCACGTGTCGTTTCGCTCCAGTCGCAGTCGAGTTGAATTTCGGGAACATCCTCGATGTGATATTTTCGGTTGACGCTTTCAATACGGGCACAGATTTTCTGCGCCAATGCCGCAACACTGTCGTCGGCAAGCGGCTTCAACACGTCGTTAACCACAAATACCACCGGCACTACTGCCATGTCGGGCAAGCTGTCCCCGAAAATCACGGTAGCAGCCGGACGGTATCCGTCATCGCCCGCCACCACATCGAAATAGCGGATATACATGCGCTTTGCATCACATTCCGACAAGGCTTTCCGCTCGGCGATGCCGGGCTTGCATACGGTTCTCCAATAATAAAAGGCTTGCGGACAGGGCATTTCCTCCCTGCACGAAACTAAAAAAAACAATACCGACAGACAGGCAAATTTGTTCATCCGGTAATCTTTGATTTACTGAATTATCCGACAAATGTAGCAATAAATAGTCGGAATTGCAACTGCCGTGACCGGCAAAGCCGCAATGTGCGTTTTGCCGTTCGATATCAACAGCGTGAAGGATAAAAAGCAAAAGGCGTCGAACGGGACGCCTTTTGGTCGTTTGTGGCGATGTGACTTCATTCACTGTCGCCACCGATTCCTATCTCAATGAAACATGCCGGTTTTCATTTTGCAGGAATCCATTTTGTCGCGCCAGCGTGGTTTCGTCCAACCGGAGAAATCCGAAAGCATGGTTATACTCCTGTCCACGGGTGAGAATCCACTTTACAAAACCTGCCGCCTCGCCCGTATGATCTTTTTCCGTTTCAAACCCGAAGCGAACAACAGGGATCAGGTCGATTTCTTCTTCCTCCAACAGTCGAATCACCTGATCTGCGTCTTCGGAATACAGCTTCTCCTTGTGCCGTGATTTGATATTCAGGGGCAAAAGGGACAATTCCGGTTTCAAGCGGCGGGTGTTCAGGTCGAAGATATAACTCAGGTTGGCATAGGCAATGCCGGTGGCGTCTTTGTTGATGGCGTTTAAGATATATACCTCGTCGCCGTATAATTTCCTTCCCTTGATCCTGTTTTTCTTGGCATTGAAATACTGTGCCAGCACCACATCGGCGCCGTTTTTATTGTTCACCCGCGTATATACGTTCACTTTGTACCTGGCTTTTTGAGGTTCTCCATCGTCATCGAGAAGGTCTTTTTCAAACAGGATGTCTTTTAATTCCTTCCTATTCAATCCTTTTGACGATTTGACGATGGGATTTTCAGGGTGACCGATGGGCAGCAAGACATAGCGTCCGGCAAAAGCCACGGTCTTGTCCGGTTCTCCCTCGTCCGGCTGCGATATGACGACGGACAGGCTTGCCGTTTCTGTCTTGTCCACAATATTGAATGTTACATCGGGGCGGATCTTTTTATATTCTTCCGTCCATTTTTCGATCAGCGGGATCACAAATTTCGACCCGTTGGTATTGATGGTAACGGATTTGTCATTATTTTTCCCTGTGGCGGGAACTGCCCACAGGTAAAGAAAACCTGCCAGGCCGATTATTTTCAGATATTTGATATTTCTATTCATCGTGTCTATATTTACTAATTTATTAAACTACAACATAATGTCTATCGGGTTGATGTATGAAAAATCATATTGCCTCCCTTTGACGCCACAAAAGTACAACGAATTTATGGTTGCGGCAATACCACAAATATGGTATTTTTATCCATTGCGCGACTTTTTATCCATTGCGCGACAAAAAACGGGATGGCGAGACTATTCAATGTAAATAGAAAACAGCCAGACGGAAGAGCGCAGTTTGTCCATGGCGTTCTGAAATTCGGGACGCGGCGTACTCCGTTCTGACAGTATGTTGAAAATACCCCACGAGCCGCGTATTTCGAGCGTCAGTTTGAAATACGGGAAATAGAAATCAAAGCCTCCTCCTACTTCATAGCACAGGTCGTTTAATTTTAGATCCATGTATATGCCTTCGTCTTCATGATAGGTTTTGGCAAGGTCGAGGCGCGGGTTGAGGCCGCCGATAATGAATCCGCGCATGTTGTCCACCCGTGCGGACTTGTATTTCACCAGAATCGGAAGTTCAATGTAGCTTGATTCTATTTGATGATGGTCGTCGTATAATTTACCGGACTTGAAAAATCGCAACGCCCGCGATCCGAAGGCGACACCCGGCAGGAAACGCAGCTCGAGATGATTTGTCATCCGCAACGCCGACACGGCCTGAATATGAAATCCGGGCGACAGGCCGGAGACGTCGGACAACAACGAATCGTTCCGGTAGTCGGACAATGACGGCGATATGTTAAAGTCCATTGCATTCAGTCCGAGGCAGAACCCGAAATGGATGGTCTTGTTGTCGTGCTGCTGATAGTTCAGCACCTTTTTTTGCTTGAACTGCGCCGGCGCTTCCGTTGCCGTACCGCCAAGCAAAATGACAGCCGCGATGATGATATTCAACTTTTTCATGCCTCTATCAAAACGGTGATTTGCTTCATTTATTGTAACCTTCCGCCGTTAAATAAAATCTTCCCCCTTTTGCAGTTTCACGTGGTTGATATAGTCCGTGATCATCTGCTCGTTTTCTTTTTTGCAGATCAACAGTACGTCGTCGGTTTGCACCACAATCATGTCTTCCATGCCTTGTATGACGGCCAGTTTGTGGGGATGGATGTTGATGGTGCATCCTTTGGCGTCGTAGAGAAAAACATTGTTGCCTACAACGGCATTCTGTTCACTGTCCTTGCGCTGGTTGGCATAAAGCGATCCCCATGTGCCGATATCCGACCATCCGAAATCGGCGCACAGGACATACACGTTTTCGGCTTTTTCCATGATGGCGTAGTCGATAGAGATGCTTTTGCTCTGGGCATAGATTTCCCGGACAACTGCCATTTCACTGCTGTCGTTCAGCAGGTTTACTTTTTCCTGAAAAAGGGCATTGAGGGAGGGCATGTAGATGTCGAAAGCCTGCATGATGGAAGAGAGCGACCAGAAGAAGATGCCAGAATTCCAGAAAAATTCGCCGCTTTCGAAAAATATTTTGGCCATTTTCAGTTCGGGTTTTTCCGTAAAGGTTTTTACTTTTTTCAATTCCGGTACAACGGCCTGTACACCGGTCAGTTCTTCGCTGGAGATCTGGATGTATCCGTAGCCGGTGTCGGGGCGGCTGGGTTTGATGCCGATGGTCAGCAGGGCGTTGTTGCGGGCAACAAAGTCGAGTCCTTGCTTTGCCACCCGCAGAAATTCGGGTTCATTGCCGATGAGATGGTCGGAGGGGGCTACGATGATCTTGGCGTCGGGATTTTCCTTCCATATCCTGAAATTTGCATAAGCGATGCACGGGGCGGTATTTTTACGTATCGGCTCGAGGAGTACTTGCCGTTCGTTGATATCCAACTGTTCCAGGGTGATGTCCCTGTACATTTCGTTGGTAACAATATAGATGTTTTCTTTGGGAACGATTTTGCAGAAACGGTCGAATGTCTGGCGGAGGAGCGTTTTTCCTTCGCCCATGATATCCAGAAACTGCTTGGGTTTGTTGCTGCGGCTGAGGGGCCAGAAGCGGCTTCCTATTCCGCCGGCCATGATTACGCAATAATTGTTGGTATCCATGATGTGTTATATTAATAATATAGGTGTGATGAAATTATTTTCGGTTTCCTGTTGTTCGGCAGTACTGTTCCCACTTCCATGCGGACAGCAGTGTTTCTTCAAGCGTGCTTTGGGCTTTCCACCCAAGTTCACGGTTGGCGAACGAGGTATCTGCCCACACTTGTTCGGTATCGCCTTCGCGTCGGCCTGCGATTTTATAATTGAGTTTGACGCCGCTTATTTTTTCAAACGTGCGTATCAGTTCCAGCACCGACACGCCTCTACCGGTGCCGAGGTTGAACACTTCAAAGTTTTTTTTGTTTTTGCCGCCGATCAGACGTTCCACTGCCGCCACGTGCGCTTTGGCAAGATCAACCACGTGAATATAGTCCCTGATGCAGGATCCGTCGGGAGTGTTGTAATCATTGCCGAAAACGCTCAGTTGTTCGCGGATGCCGATGGCGGTTTGTGTGATAAACGGCACCAGATTGTTGGGAATGCCCACGGGTAATTCGCCTATCAGCGCCGAAGCATGGGCGCCGATAGGATTGAAATAGCGTAGCGCAATGCTTTTTATCGACTCGGAAGCAGCAGCCGTATCGCGAATGATGGCTTCGCAAATCTGCTTGGTATTGCCATAGGGAGAGGTGGCAGGCAGAACAGGCGCCTGTTCGGTTACCGGTAATTTTTCGGGCTGCCCGTAAACCGTGCACGATGAGGAAAAAACCAAATGGAGGATGGAATGTCGGGACATCCATTCCAGCAGGTTGATGAGCGATGTAAGGTTGTTGCGGTAGTATTTCAGCGGCTGCGATACCGATTCGCCCACTGCCTTGTATGCGGCAAAATGGATGGCGGCGACGATCCCCCCGTGTCGGGTCAAAAGATGGTCTAAAGCGGATGGGTCGCAAAGGTCGATGCATTCAAAAGCCGGTTTGACGCCGGTGATTTTTTCAATACCTTCGAGAACGCTTATTTCGGAGTTGGAAAGATTATCGGCAATAACCGCTTCATAGCCGGCCCGAATCAACTCAACTACAGTGTGGGAGCCAATATAGCCGGTTCCGCCTGTTACTAATATTCTTTTCATTTTCAAATTTTCAGCGAAAATACGCATAATTTTTCATTTGAAAGCATTTTTGACAAAAAGTATCCGAAAAAACGGAAAAACAGCGGACGAATATTTGTCCATCGCTCTTGCTGCGCCTGTCGTTGTCGAAAAGGAGTACCTCTGTTAACAGATTTAATATTTTTTATGATTTTCCTTCAAAAGGATTTTCTATTTTTGTGAAAAATAGATTTAAAAATCATCATAACATGAATCCTAATTTTGTCAATCGAAGGAAATTTATCAAATTATCCGTAGCGGCGGGAGCCTCTATTGCCGCGAATTATGCAGGAGTGCAGGCGGCAGAAAATGTCGGGCGCAAAACCGTCGCGATGCCCGAACGCATCTTAGGCAGAACGAATATCAAGTTGCCCATTTTAAGCATGGGAGTGATGCGCGCCGACAATCAGGCCATCGTAAGAGCCGCATACCATTCGGGTATTTTCATGTTCGACACCGCAAACGGTTATCAAAACGGGAAAAACGAGGAAATGCTGGGAGAATTTTTCACAGGAAAAAAACGAGAATCATTTATGCTGGCGACCAAAGTGAAGGAATCTGTCGGCGACGATGCTGCCTCAAAGTTTCTCGAAAAGTTTGAAATCAGCATGAAACGGCTTAAGACGGATCATGTGGAAATATTGTACTATCATGCGCTCAGCAGGCCGGAAGAAGTCAATTTTTCTCCTGTGGTAGAGGCGATGGTGAAGCTAAAAGAAGCAGGACGCGCCAAATACCTGGGCGTATCCACTCACAGCAACGAACCCGGTGTGATCAATGCCGCCATTGACAATGGCAACTACGATGTGGTGCTTACGTCCTACAACTTTACGCAATCTCACCGCGGGGAACTGGATAAGGCGCTTGAACGCGCCGTCAATGCCGGTTTGGGAACGGTTGCCATGAAGACGATGGCAGGCGGTTATCTCGACAGAGAGCATACCCGGAAAGTAAATGCCAAAGCCGCACTGAAATGGGCATGGCAAAATCCTCATATCCACACGGCCATTCCGGGATTTACCTCTTTCGACGAATTGGAAGAATGCCTGGAGGCGGCAGCCCATCCCGAATTATCGGAAGAAGAAAGGGAGTTCATCGCTTCAACGTCGTGCCAACACGGGCTTTATTGCCAGGGATGCAAAAGCTGCATTGCACAATGTCCTGAAAAATTGCCTATTCCGGACATAATGCGGGCATACATGTACAATTACGGCTACAACAGTCCGATGCTGGCAAAAAGTACTTTGCTGGAACTGAATCTCGCGGATCATCCCTGTCGAAAATGCGCTTCCTGTAAGGTGACTTGTACCAATGGATTCCAGATTGCCGAAAAAATAAGCGATATCACCCGGCTACAGTATATTCCCAAGGATTTTCTGGTATGAACAAAATGAGGCTATGCGGGATAGCGTTTGTATGCCTGTCATGGGTGCAGGCACAAACGCCGTCGGACTTAAAGACAAAGCTGCCCCGGATAAAAGGATGGAAAACAGACGCCCTCGTGGAAACTTTCGATTCCAATACCCTTTTCGAACGCATCAACGGCGCCGCTCCGGGTTACCTTCTGTACCGTTTCAAAGAACTTACCGTATTCGTGTACAAGCAGGACAAGGGGGATAACTACATCACCGTGCAACTGTACCGGCACGCCAGCCCTGCCGATGCTTTCGGCATATATGCTTCCGAAAGGCCGATGGAAACCCGTTTCGTGAGAACAGGCGCCGAAGGTTATCAGGAAGGAGCCATGCTGAATTTTGTTGCCGATCAGTTCTATGTAAAGATCGAAAGCCCGTCGTCGGAAACAGCCGTCATACAAACCGTCGCACAAATCGCCGAGAAATTGGGAAATAACATCAATCCCAAGGCAGCGCTGCCTTCCGAACTGGCTAAGTTTCCCGTCAAGGACAAGATCGTACACAGCGAACAATATATTGCCCAAAGCTTTCTGGGACATGAATTTCTATACAATGCCTTCACCACAGATTATCAAACGCCGGACGGGAAATACCAACTTTTTGTGATTGACGCTGGAAGCGCTGCCACCGCCAAGTCCATGCTGGAAAAGTATTACAGTTTTGCACGACAGAACGGTACGCCGGCAGAAGGCAAAATCATTATTGAAGACCGGTACAACGGCCAACTCGTGTGCCGGTGGAAAGACCGGTACGTTTGGGGGGTGCTGAACGACAACGCATTGTCATTGCCGTTTGATGAAATTTTGAACGAATTTGGCGGGAGATGGTAAGTGAAAAAAAATAGCATTACTAAATAGTCTCTCCTTAAAATACAGTTATCCATTTATATTTCAATAAAATAGTTGTAAAAAAGCTTGTTTAATACAAGCATTTTTTGTGTTTTTGCAGTCTAAAAACCGGAAAAATATGTTAGGGAAATTACCCGTTGATGACCACCGCGAACTGTTTCGTACCCGCCTGGCGGATTTACTCAATCCGCAGCATGAGTTGGCTTTGCTTGCCACGGCTATTGATTGGAGTTATTTTGAAAATGAGTTTAAAGGGCTTTATTCTGATAAGCCAAGTCGCCCCTCAATGCCGATACGGCTGATAGTTGGAGTTCTGATGCTCAAATATTTATACAACCTTGGCGATGAAAAAATTCCATTTGCATGGGAGAGCAATCCCTATTTTCAATATTTCGGCGGCGCAGAGTAAACGAAAGAAACACAGAGCAAGAGCCGCTATAGAACCGATAATCAGCCATTTAAAGTATGATTATCGGCTGTTGGAGAATTACTTTTGGGGCGAAAAAGGGGTTCAAATCAATGCTTTTATGTCGGCAACAGCATGGAATTT
>JAISWE010000137.1 GCA_031271175.1 Bacteroidales bacterium
GCTCCATACATGGATTGACTGTGGAAGAACAGGAAAAGCAGGTGACCTTGGCATACGACGAATGGAAAGGAAACAACGAGCAGGTAGATGATGTTTTACTGCTGGGAATCAAGATATAACATGATGGATAGCGAATGGTGACGGTATTTTTTACGGAATAATAGCGCTTTGTATTTCGTTGATGTGATGGACCAACCGTAAGCTAAAGCATACGGTTAATAAAGTGTTGTCCCTGCGGGACTTTTCGCTGATGTGATGGACCATTCGGGGGCTTGTACCTCGGCACAGGCAAACACCTGACGACGACAATGCGTCACCTTAAAAATTATTCCAAAAATTTCGGTCAAACAACTGAGCCATTGATTTTTGTCTTGGAGTAATAATCATAGTTTTTGTTTGTGTTTCGCCACTGACCGGCAATTTCCTTTCAAAATTTAAAATGTATTGATTTGTAAATTATTATAAAATAAGCGTCGGAAAACTGTCGAAGTCAGGAGCGCATTTTATTTTTAACAAAACTTCCCTGCATAAAATTACCATAAATATGGTATTGTTTTGTCTTTACCCTCTTCTTACCTTTGTCAAAAAATCAATGAACATGGCAACCTATAAGTTAGATATCACAAAAGACCATTGTCCGATGACTTTTGTGAAAACAAAAATAGCATTGGCACAGCTAAAAGAGGGCGACACGCTGGAAGTATTGCTTTCCGAAGGCGAACCGCTGGAAAATGTACCTCGCACTTCCCGTGAACAGGGTTATAAGGTGCTTGTCGTCGAACAGGTAGCCGGAAGCGTTTATCGAGTAATCATTCAAAAATAACAATCTAAAATCATGCATTATGGCTAAAAATGACTTGCAGCGTAGCGTTACCACATCAACGGCGCGTCAACTGGCAAACACCACCAAGACTCCTCCCCAAACAGGCTCCATTACCCCGCGCCTGCTGCTGAAACTGTTGCCCTGGGTACAGGTTGATTCCGGAACATACCGTGTCAATCGTACCAAAGTAGAGCTTAAAAAAGCGGAACGCATTGATATCGAGTATTTCGATGGCGTACCCGCATTCAGCGCCGGTTCGTTCAGACGGATACCGCTGTTTTCGCACATCAGCGAAGACATCGTGAACCGGCTGGCAAAAAAGTTTGAAATAGAAGAAGTCGCCTTGGGGCATTATCTTATTAAAGAGGGAAAAGACAAGCAAAAATTTTTCATCGTGGTTCGCGGTCAGGTAGAGATATACAGCAAAGGCCTTCACGGTGAAAACCTGCGCATTGCGTTGCTTTCCGAAGGCGAATATTTCGGTGAGGCAGACATCCTGTCCGATAAACCCTCGTCGGTAACCGTTAAAGCGGTAACGCCGAGCGTGTTTTTCACGATCAGTACGGACGTGCTGGAAAACATTATCGAAGAAGTACCCAATTTCCGTGAGGAATTTCGGAAAGCGGTGGACGAACACCTTCGTTTGCGGGCTACAGTGAACACCCACGGCGAAAAACACATCGACCTCGTATCGGGACACGAAGAGGACAACATCATTCCGGAAACCTACATCGACTACGAGGAAACCCCCCGCGAATATTCCCTGAACACGCTGCAAACGGTTGTCCGCGTACACACGCGCGTGTCCGACCTGTACAACGATCCGTACAACCAGCTGGAGCAACAGATGCGGCTCAGCATCGAAAGCGTGCGGGAACGGCAGGAATGGGAAATTATCAACAACCGGCATTTCGGGCTGCTCAACAGCGTGGAACCGGGTTACCGGATCAGCACACGCTACGGATCGCCGACTCCCGACGATCTGGATGAACTGCTGTCGCTGGTGTGGAAAAACCCTTCTTTTTTCATTGCACACCCTCGCGCCATTGCCGCCTTTGAGCGCGAGTGTACATGGCGCGGCGTACCTCCCGTAACCACAAACATTTTTGGCGCTCAGGTCATCCTGTGGCGCGGCGTGCCCGTCATTCCAAGCGATAAACTGGAAATCAAAGGACAATACCTCACCAATCGGGGCGTAGGCACTACCGAAATTATTCTGGTACGTACCGGAGAGAAAGAACAGGGAGTAGTAGGCCTGCACCAGACGGGCATTCCGGGTGAGATAGCGCCCAGCCTCTCGGCACGCCTGATGGGACTTGACAAATTTGGCGTAGCCTCCTATCTGCTCACCAAATATTTCTCGCTGGCTTCACTCACCGACGATGCCATTGCCGTGCTGGAAAATGTGGAAGTGGGCTTCTATCACAATTACCAGACACGCAATACAGTTGAAAAATAAAATTATTTTCAGATTTTTCCCAGCGTTTCGTCAAATTCTTCGATGATGTCACCGGCCTCTTCAAGCCCTGCGGAGATGCGTATCAAGCCTTTGGAAATGTTGGCTTTTTGCAGTTCCTTGTCGGTGAGGGAGCGGTGAGAGGTCTTGGCGGGGTAGGAGACGGACGTTGCCACTCCTGCCAGGCTTGGAACAAATTTGATGCTTTCCAGCCGGCGCAACAATTCGCGTGCGTGCCGTTCCCCGCCGGCAAGGTCGATGCTCAACATGCCGCCGAACAGGCTGTCCCGGAACAGACGGCGGGCGACGCCGTGGGTAGGAGAGGAGGGGAGTCCGGGATAATAAACGGAAGTTATTTTGGGATGCCCTGCAAAATATTCGGCTAACTTCATGGCATTGAGGGAGTGTTGCCTGATGCGCAGTTCGAGGGTGCGCAGGCTTCGCACCAGCAGCCATCCGTCAAAGGGGCTGAGGGTAGGGCCGAAGAGCAGCCCCGTCGCATAGATACGGCTGATGGTTGCCTTGTCGGAAACGACCACTCCGGCAGTGAGGTCGCTGTGCCCGCCGAGGTATTTTGTGGCGCTGTACACCACCGCGTCTGCGCCCAGCAGCAGCGGACGGCAGATGACGGGCGTGGCAAATGAGTTGTCCACGACAAGTTTGGCGCCGTGGCGGTGTGCCGTGGCGGCGATGGCCGGCAAGTCGATGACCTCCATCACGGGATTAGAGATGGTTTCCACGTACACCACCCGCGTGTTGGGGCGGAAGTAGGGCGCGAGATCTTCGTGTACGGCATCGACGAACGACACGCTGACGCCGAACCGCGCCAGTTCCGTCTTGATGAACTGGAAACTTCCGCCATAAAGCACGTTGGCGGCAATGATGTGATCGCCCGTATTCACCTGCGCGATGAGGCTCAGGGAGATGGCAGCCATGCCCGACGAGTAGGACAGCGCCGCTTCGCCCTCTTCCACGCCGCTCATGATGTCGTTCAGGGCGTCGTGTACCGGATTGCCGTTGCGTGTATAGATGTGTCCGGAAGCGCTTCCGTCATACACCCGTTCCAGCGATTCCACATCTTCGAAGGCAAAGACGGAAGTCTGGACAATAGGAATGGTTTTGCTGTAGGACACGGATGCTTCGAACTTGTCGCCCGTATGGATGAGCCGAGATGAAAAACTTTTTGACATGATGAGAATTTATTTTGATCCGAAACTGCGGATATGCGTCCAGTCCGCATACTCCGGCGCCTGTGGATTGGCTTTCAGGATGTTTCGTTCGTTAAGGTATTTTTGCGTAGAGGTGCCGTACAGCTTGCGGTCGGCGCCCACCGGACACACCTTGATGCACACGCCGCACGGGTAGCGGTACTGTTCCCTGAGTTGCCGGTGGTAGCGGGCGCACTTGTATTTGTCCATGTAGGCTACCGGACGGTTGCCTATAGAGGTGAACGCCGACGTGGGGCAACATTTCCGGCACATGCCGCACTGTATGCAAAGGTTTTTATCCATCACAGGGTCGGGGGTAATTTCCGCATCCGTCAGCACGGAGACGAAGCGTACCCGCGGCCCGTACTTTTCGGTGAGCAGGGTGTGGTTGTAGCCGATGGCGCCTAATCCGGCATATTTGGCGGCCAGCACGTGCGAAAAAGCGGCTTCGGGTTTTTGCACCAGCACGGATATGTCGCCGTAGGCGTCGCGGGGAAAGAACACCGCCCGATGGCCTTTCCGGTTGAGGAACAGCGACAGTTTGTAGGCTATTTCGTCCAGCAGGCGGTTGGTGGTGTTGTACAGTTCCGAATAGACGACGGACGGCGTGGTGTCGAGCATCGGCAGCAACACCGGTACGCCTGCCGTGATCACTGTGCGGGTAAAGGGAAAGACGGCGGAAGGATAGAAACGCGGCTGCGTGTCGCGGTATTCTTCCCAGCGGGATGCCGGAGCAAAGCCCGTGAGCGTGGCACCCCACTTTTTCGCCTTGCGGGAAATGGCCTTTTTCAAGCTGTCACCAGCCTTGTATCGCTCCTTCATAAAATTCGCGTTTGGCGGTAAGCAGCACTTCTTCCGACTGGTAGGCGCGGACAAAATTTTTCACTTTTTCTTCCTCGTGGTTGTCCTCGCGGGCAACGATCAGGTTCACGTATGGCGAATCCCTGTCCTCGACAATAAGCCCGTCTCTCAGGAAAAATCCCGCTTTCACGGCAAAGTTATTGTTGATCACCGCCAGGGCTACCTGGTCGTCGTCCAGCGAGCGAGGCAACTGTGGCGCTTCCAGTTCCAAAATCTTGAAATTCCGGCTGTTTTTTTCGATGTCCGTTACCCTGGGCGTATAGCCCGCACCGGGTTTCAATTTCAGCAATCCCGCCTTTTCCAGCAGCAACAGGGCGCGCCCTTCGTTGATGACGTCGTTGGGCACCACGATGGTGCTTCCGTCTTTCAACTCGGACAGGGCTTTGATTTTCTTTGAAAAAGCGGCCATAGGATATACGAAAGTATTTCCCACCACCACAAAACGGTAACCCCGCCGGCGCGACTGTTCCTCCAGAAACGGACGGGTCTGGAAAACGTTCAGGTCTATGTCTTTCTGGAAAAGGGCGGTGTTCGGCATGATATAATCGTTGAACTGCACCAGTTCCACCTCAAGCCCGAACCGCTCCTTCGCCACTTTTTGCGCCGCCTGCGCCACCACATACTCCGGCCCCGACTCCACGCCCACCTTGATGCGGTTGGCATCACGCTTCCCCGAACCGCCACAGGAGACAAAAAAGCAGCAAACTGCCGCCATTACTACCGTTTTTATTTTTCGATTCATCGCGCTGTTATAAAATAATGGAACAAAAATAATAGCTTTTACGAATGCGTACAATACCATATTTATGGTAATTTTCATAATGATACATTCTTTGGCTAAATCTTTTTTTCCCCTATAAATTTTGAAGGAAATTTTTATCCGTTTGTGTGTAATTGAGAATTTTATGCTAACTTTGCACTTTCATCATATTATAAAAATAACGAAAATCAAAATAGCAAAACACTATGCTTTACCTGTTATTATTACAGACACAAGACCCTCTTACCGAAGGAATACCGGACGAAATAAAGTTGCCGTTATGGGATCTCGCGTTGAAGGGGGGATGGCTCATGATTCCCATTGCAGCGCTGTCCGTCATGGCGGTATATATCTTTGTAGAACGGTATTTCGCCATCCGTAAAGCTGCTCAGACAGACGAAAATTTCATGAACCGGATCAAAGACTATATTCACGACGGAAAAATCGACTCCGCACTTGCCCTGTGCCAGTCCACCGACAGTCCCATCGCACGGATGATTGAAAAAGGCATACAGCGGATAGGTCGTCCGCTGAACGACATCAATACCGCCATTGAGAATGTAGGACGGCTGGAAATAGCGCGGCTGGAGAAAGGGTTGCCCGCCCTGGCCACGGCAGCGGGAGGCGCGCCCATGATCGGCTTCCTCGGAACGGTGACCGGTATGGTGAAGGCTTTCTACAACATGTCGGCGCTGGGAAACAGCATTGACATCACCGCCCTCTCTTCCGGCATCTACGAGGCGATGGTAACCACGGTAGCCGGTTTGCTGGTAGGCATCATTGCCTATTTCGCCTACAACATACTGGTGGCAAGCGTGGAAAAAGTAGTCAACGGACTGGAAACCCACACCTCGGAGTTCATGGATCTGCTCAACGAACCGGCGAAATAGACATTCACCCCAATAAAAACCAAAATGGCCATCCGTTCGTCCAATAAAATCGACCCGTCATTCAGCATGTCGTCCATGACTGACCTGATTTTCCTGTTGCTGATCTTTTTCATGATCACCTCTACGCTGATCAGCCCGAACGCCTTGAATCTGAAACTGCCGCAAAGCAACAACCAGGTGTCGGCTACACGACCCGTCACGAAAGTGTATATCCAGGACAAGCAAAGTCAGGGCTACTATTACCAGATTGATAAAACGCCTACGACGATCAACGACCTTGAACGCCAATTGCAGTTGAAACTGCGGGATATAGACCCCAAAGACCAGATTATTTCCCTGCACGTGGACAAATCCGTTACCATGGAAGAGGTGACAAAAGTGATGAATATCGCCATACGCAACAAATACAAAGTCATACTGGCCACCACGCCCGAAAGAAGATAACCTAAGCGGAACAACATGGCAACACCCGTAAAATATCGAAACGGATTTCTCGGCACCGTGATTTTTCACGGAACACTTTTGTTCCTTTTGCTGTTCATGGCTTTCCGTACTCCCCTTCCGCTGCCGGAAGAGCAGGGAATTATGGTGGATTTCGGCAACAGCAACACAGGATGGGGCAACAGAGAGCCGAGCGTGGCAACGCCAACCCGTCCGCGACCACAGCCGGCCGCTCCGGTACCCACCGCTCAGGCAAAAGAAGACTTCCTAACGCAGGAAGACGATGAAGACCCGATAGTGATACCCGTTGCCAAACCCAAAGAAACGCCGAAGCCACCCCCAAAAGAAGAACCGATAAAAATACCTGAGGAAACCCCAAAAGAACCGCCCAAAGAAGAATCCAAGCCGGAACGTGCGGTAAACACAAGAGCCTTGTACCCCGGTCGCAGTGACAATGCCTCCGTGGCGAGCACACAAGGCATTGCCGGAGGACAAGGCAATCAGGGCGTAACAACAGGAGCGCCGGGCGTACATGTGTACGGACAGGGAGGCGACGCGGGCGGCAACACATGGTCGCTGAGCGGACGCGGATTGCAGGGAGAAAAACTGCCGCTGCCGGTATATGAAGTGAACGAACAGGGAAAAGTCGTAGTAGAAATAACAGTGGACAAAGACGGTAACGTGATCGATGCCAGTGCCGGAGTGAAAGGCTCCACCACCTATAACCAAAACCTGCTGGATGCCGCCAAAAACGCCGCGCGAAAAGCAAAATTCACCCGCAAGGCCGAGGCGCCGGTACAAAAAGGCTACATCACATACATATTCAAACTACAAGGAGAATAAAACCGATCCCGACAACGATTAAACGCTAAAATTTTTATGCCGATAAGTTCTTCTGTGAAGAAAAAAATGTATATTTGCAAAATATATTTTTTTCGTTAATTTAATTTTTTTTCATGATGAACAAGTTCAACCGCAGAGACTTCGTTAAAAGTTCTGCATTAGGAGTAATAAGTACCGTTTCCATCCCTGTACTGTCGGTCGGATGTTCGGGCTCAAAACAAGAGAAGTTAAAAGAGGTAGAAGTGCCGGAGATCTTAAAATCTGCACCGGACGGTAAACCGCTTAAAGCGGGTTTGGTAGGATGCGGAGGTCGCGGAACCGGCGCGGCGTGCAATTTTCTGGATGCAGGCTCCGGCCTTCAAATTGTAGCCTTGGGCGACGTTTTTAAAGACAAACTGGATGCCTGTCGCGAAACCCTGAAAGAAAAAGGCCAACAGATCACCGACGAAAACTGTTTTGTCGGCTTCGACGCCTACCGGCAAGTTATCGATGCCGGCATAGATGTCGTACTGTTATGCACGCCTCCCGTTTTTCGTCCCGCACATTTTGCCTACGCCATTGAAAAAGGCAAGCATTGTTTTATTGAAAAGCCTTGTGCCGTCGATCCTGTCGGTGCACGACAGATATTGGTAACCGGCAAACAGGCCGTCCAACAAGGCCTCTCTGTCATCAGCGGCACTATCAGACGTTCGCAAAAAGACTGTATTGAGACATACCGCCGTGTAGCAGGCGGCGCTATCGGTGAAATCGTATCGGCGCATGTTTCGCGGATGGGGGGCGCATTGTGGTACATACAGCGGCGGCCGGAATGGACGGACATGGAATACCTGCTGCGCAACTGGGTCAATTTCTGCTGTACTTCGGGCGACCACATCGTGGAACAGTTTATACACGAAATAGACCAGATGTCATGGTTCATAGGCGACAAACGCCCGGTACGCGCCGAAGGCACCGGCGGACGTCAACGCCGTGTAACAGGCGACATGTATGACAACTTCAGCGTCGAATACCTTTATGAAAACGGAATGAGAGCAAACTGCACCACACGACAGATTGCAGGATGCGACAACCAAACCATCATCATGGTATATGGCACTAAAGGCTACACCAACTGTTACAACAAAATCTGGCATCTCGACGGTTCGCTGATGTGGGAATATCCGGCGCCAAAGGCAGACGATGCCGACCAGTCAATGGCCGTTCCCGATCCCTTTGTACAGGAACACATCCGCTTGATCACGGCCATCCGTACCAACCGGACAATCAACGATGTAGAGCAGCATGTCCAGTCCACGCTGATGGCGATCATGGGACGCATATCGGCTTATACCGGCAAATTCGTAACATGGGATCAGGTCATGGCCTCCGACATGAAACTCGGACCGGAAACCTATCAAATAGGCCATGTTCCGAACCTGAAAGAGGAAATACCTTTGGCAGGAACACCGGCAAAAGTCTAAAATGATGGGCAGGCCTTATCTTCTTGCCGATACCAACTGGAAAAAACGTGAAGGATACCGATTCTGATCTGGCTGTCCTTCCATGGGGTGCGACAGAAGTCCATCATTTTCATCTGCCTTACGACACCGCCAACATTGAGTCGGATGCGCTTGCGGCTGAAGCAGCGGGAACTGCGTGGAAAAAGGGCGCTAAAGTTTAGCGTCCTTCCCCACCATCCCCGTTGGCGTCCATACGGAACAGCGCAACATTACGCCGGACATCAACATCTTTTTTTGAACAAAAAGGCGACCATGCCGATGAAATGGAAACCAGCCTGATCCAGTATCTGAAACCACAAAATGGCCAACAGGGAAAAGAGAGAAAAGTTTTTTTCCGCCATAACGGAAGAAAAGATCAAAGTCTTTTTTGCCGACCTTTTTTATTTTAACGGTAAATTAGTATTTTTGTGGCCGTTTTAAATCAAATATCATCAAACAGCATATCATGTCAGATAAAAGATTGTTTTCGGAATTTCCGCCGGTATCCGCGGAACAATGGGAGGAGCAGATCGCCATTGACTTGAAGGGAGCCGACTATGATAAAAAACTGGTGTGGCGTACCGCCGAAGGTATAGCAGTGCGCCCCTATTACCGTAGCGAGCACCTTGCAGGACTGGAATATCTTGATGCCGTTCCGGCATCGTTTCCTTATGTGCGTGGCAAACAACAAGATACCTCCGGACGATGGAGAGTACGTCAGGATATTGGCGTAAAAGAGGGACAGGAAAGCGTATCCAATATCAAAGCGCTGGACGCTCTTGCCAAAGGCGCCGATGAAATAGGCTTTTCCATCTGTGGCAGAGAAAAAATACGGGAAGTGAATGTGCCAGCCCTGCTGGCAGGTATCTGCAGCGGCGCTCATCCCGTGCATTTCTATGCAGGTATCAGTGCATTGCCTGTGCTGGAATCTTTTTTGAAAGATGCGGAAACCAAAAAGAGCGGCAGGAACGGCGTAAAAGGCGCTGTGTTTTTCGATCCGCTCGGACGGCTGGCATATAGCGGGTCTTTCTATGGAAAATCCGAATTTCCGCTCGATATGATCCTGCAACTGTTTGAAACAGCCAAAGATACGAAGGATTTCAAACTTATCGGCGTTGAGGCGGCGCATTTTCAAAATGCCGGTGCAACGCTTGTTCAGGAACTGGCTTATGCGTTGAGCATGGGCGCCGAATATCTTACCCGGCTTACGGATGCCGGCCTGAAAGCCGAAGAAGTAGCCGGACGCATACAGTTTAAATTTGCCATCGGATCAAACTATTTCATGGAAATAGCCAAGATACGGGCAATGCGGCTGTTGTGGGCCAACATCGTAAAGGCATACACTCCCAAAGAGGAAGCGGCCTGCGCTACTATCCACGCCGAAACAGCCGACTGGAATATCACCGTCTATGATCCCTACGTCAACCTGCTGCGCAGTACTTCCGAAACCATGTCGGCCGCCATTGCAGGCGTTGATTCGATGACGGTACAGCCCTTCGACAGCGCTTTCCGTCGTCCCGATGCCTTGTCGGAACGTATCGCCCGCAACCAGCAGATCATTCTTCAGGAAGAAGCCGGTTTCGGAAAAATCGTCGATCCTGCCGCCGGATCATACTATGTCGAAAATCTCACCGCATCCATGGCAGACCATGCGTGGAAACTCTTCCTCGAAACAGATGACAAGGGAGGATACCTCGAAGCGATGAAAGCAGGTCTCATACAGGCACAGGTGGAGGAAAGCGCCGCCAAACGCCGCGCCGCCGTTGCATCACGTAAGGAGATCCTTCTGGGAACCAACCAGTATGCCAATCTTAAAGAGGAGATGAAAGACCGGTTGGGCGATGCAGGATGTTGCAGCGATGCGGGCAATGCAGTGAAAATTGTCCCGCCGTTGAAACTTTTCCGGTTGGGCGAACCGTTTGAAGCCTTGCGCCTGCGCACCGAAAACAGCGGACGCCGCCCGAAAGTATTCCTGCTCACCGTCGGCCATCCGGTCATGCGCAAAGCACGCGCCGGTTTCGCGCTGAACTTCTTCTCAGCAGCAGGATTTGAAGTGATCGACAACAACGGATTCGCAACAGTGGAAGAAGGCGTCAGTGCTGCCGAAACAGCCAAAGCCGACATTATTGTGCTGTGCAGCAGCGACGAAGAATATCCCGCACTGGCGCCGCAAGCCGTTGCAGCCGCCAAAGGAAAGGGGATCCTCGTGCTGGCCGGTTTCCCCAAGCCCATTGTGGAAGAACTGAAAGCCGCCGGAATAGAACATTTTATCTATGCCGGACAAAACGTACCGGAAGCGCTGGCCAAATATCAGCAACTGCTGGGGCTTTAGGCAAAACCGGAACAATGGAAATTCGTTCACAGGCGGAGAAAGAAGCCTTTTCCCTATAACAGGCAAATAAATTGAGATGCGTCAGGCCCTGAAAACTTGCCTGACATAAGATGGCAATTGCAAAAAAAAGATTATCTTTGCCACAATTTTTCGGAAAGCTGCCGGAGTGGTCGAACGGGCCGCACTCGAAATGCGGTGTACGGGTAACTGTACCGGGGGTTCGAATCCCTCGCTTTCCGCAGACAGGTCAGCCGTAAGGCGATACCTGAAAAAATTTTAAGCCTGTAAGCATTTTTACAGGCTTAATTTGGTTTAATCCCTAACTCCGTCATATTTACCCCGTCTATGGTTGTAATAGTTTAGTAAACAAAATTATGTCGGATTTTATAGACTACCTAATTAGGTGGTCTATAAAATCGGTGTAATGGTCTAAATAATAATATTTTATAGAAAATAGACTACCTAACTTGAGCGGAGTTAGGGATTAACATTTACACCGTCAGCAAAATGTTAGGGCATACCAATGTAAAAACCACCCAGATTTACGCGAAAGTGGTGGATGAAAAGAAAGAAAAGGCAGCACACGCCATAAAGTTAAATATCAAAAAATAAGCAGGCTATTTCACGCAATATCTTTTCACACATTTTTCTTTGTTTTATAACTCAAAATATGAACTGTAACGCCTGCGGCAATGGCAAAAAGCAGGATTTGCAACCACAATTTGCCGTTTGCGGCAAAAATAATACTGCAAATAATTGTCACCCAAAGTATTGATATTGAGATAATTTTAACGCGCAATGGTATTGTTCTGTCCT
>JAISWE010000159.1 GCA_031271175.1 Bacteroidales bacterium
CTATTACTTCTTTAACGCTTCTGATTTTTTGTGCCAGATAGGCATTGGCTCCGGCAAAGGCATAGCCTTTTTTCATATTACCCTGAGCAGCGTTATACAAAGCTATGATAATACAATACGGGCTTTGGGTATAATCGCAAGTCTTGATACAATGGAAAGGACAGGCTTTCGGCGTTTCGTTTCCCTGATTCACGCTACGGATAAATTCTCCGTCGAAAGCGCGTCCGGGCATACCTACCGGACTTTGGATAATCAATATATCTTTTTGAGTGGAGTCGATATATACCTGTTTGAATGCGGGAGCGGCGTCACATTCGTAGGTCGGAACAAAGATACTTCCCATTTGTACCGCCGTTGCGCCCAGTTCCATAAAACGGCGGACGTCTTCTCCGGTCGTAATTCCTCCGGCGGCTATCACAGGAATTACTTTATTGTTTTTATATTGCGATACGGTGGCTACTACTTCCGGGATCAACTGCTCCAGTGCATAATTACTGTCGTCGATCTGTTCTTTCTTGAATCCCAGATGACCGCCTGCCTTAGGTCCTTCTACGACAACCAGGTCGGGAAGATAATTGTAGTTGTTTTTCCATTTCTCACAGATCAATCGGGTTGCACGGGCAGACGATACGATAGGCGCCAGAAGGGTTTTGCTGTCGGGCGTAAGGTATGACGGCAGGTCAAGCGGAAGTCCGGCTCCGGCAAAGATGATATCTATTTTTTCCGATATCGCCGTACGAACCATATCTTTAAAATTAGAAAGAGCGACCATAATGTTCAATCCTATCACTCCCTGAGATTTCTCCCTTGCTCTTCGCATTTCCTCTTTAAGCCCCCAGATACAGTTCCGGAGGTAATCGCTGGGAGTTTGCCTGTAAATAAGCCCCAATCCTGCACATGAGATAACGCCGATGCCACCTTCGTTGGCAACAGCCGCAGCAAGTCCCGAAAGCGAAATCCCAACGCCCATACCTCCCTGGATAATAGGCAGTCTGATTTCTTTATTTCCTATAAAAAACGACTTCATTGATTCGTAAAATGTGTGCCACGACGATAGTGTAACACACTTCTCGCGACCGGTAAATAAAATAAACAAACCGTGTTTATTTCGAGCGACAAAGGTAGATGAAAATTTGGGATTTACAAAGGAGTGCGTAGAAAAAAGTTTTTTTTATGTAGAAAGATTACTCTTTTCACTCACCATTTTTTGTTTACTGCTCCGTAGATTTTCATCTGGTTGGAGAGGATTTTGGTAAAGCCTATCACGTCGTTACCCGAGAATGTGGTATTTTCTTCGCCATAGGTGGCAAATTTTGCATTCATCAGGTCGTGGGGCGAAGAGATGCCCAGGATTTCAAACTGGCGAGGCCGGAGGGCTATTTTCACTTCGCCCGATACGTTTTCCTGACTGTCTTCCAGGAATTTTTCGATGTTGCGCATTACCGGATCAAGGTACTGTCCTTCGTGCAGCAACATTCCGTACCAGTTGGACAGTTGTTCCTTCCAGTATTGTTGCCATTTGGTGAGTACGTGTTTTTCGAGCAGGTGGTGGGCTTTGATCAGCATCAGCGGAGCGGCGGCTTCAAATCCCACACGTCCTTTGATGCCGATGATGGTGTCGCCCACGTGGATGTCGCGTCCCACGGCATAGCCTGAGGCGATGGTTTCAATCTGCCGGATGGCGGCCACGGGGTCGGTACGGAGGGCGTTCACCGTCGTCGGTTCTCCCTTTTCGAATCCTACGGAAAGCATCTCCTCGCCGCTTTTGGTCAGCTGGTCGGGATAAGCTTCCACGGGAAGCCAAGTGTCGGAGCGCAGTGTTTCGCGTCCGCCGATGCTGGTGCCCCACAGTCCCTTATTAATGGAGTATGCTTTTTGCACCCAGTTGTCTTCTATTCCCTTGCTTTTGAGATATTCGATTTCCGTCTCGCGCGACAGTTTCATCTCGCGGACAGGCGTAATCACCTGCACGCCGGGCATCATGATCTGGAAAATGAGGTCGAAGCGCACCTGATCGTTGCCCGCGCCTGTGCTGCCGTGGGCAATAAAACCGGCTTTTATGCGGCGAGCGTATTCCACGATGGCCATTGCCTGAAAAACCCTTTCCGAACTGACCGACAGCGGATAGGTGCCGTTTTTTAAGATATTGCCGAATATCATGTACCGGATGCATTTGGAATAGTATTCATCCGTAACGTCGATGGTTTCGTGATGTTTTACACCCAGCGCCCGGGCTTTTCGCTCCATGTTCGCCAGTTCGCTTTCGCTGAAGCCGCCCGTATTGACAATCACCGAATATACGTCGAACCCTCGCTCTTCACTCAGATATTTCGCACAGTATGACGTATCCAAACCGCCGCTGAACGCAAGTACTAACTTTTCCCTCGCCATATACCTTTCTATTAATTTTTAACGGCACAAAAGTAATATTTTTTTTGAATTTTGTGCTTGGAATTAAAATAATTTAAGTAACTTCGCACTGTTTTTGAATAAGTGAATAAATGAAGAATAGTGCAGTAAATCATACTGAAAACGAATATTCGGCGAGCAATATTCAGGTGCTGGAAGGACTGGAAGCTGTCCGCAAACGTCCGGCGATGTACATTGGCGATGTGGGCGTGAAAGGCCTGCATCATCTGGTGTATGAAGTAGTTGACAACTCCATAGACGAAGCTCTTGCCGGATATTGCACACATATTGAAGTATATATCAACGAAGACGGTTCCATCACCGTGACCGACGACGGTCGGGGCATTCCTGTCGATTTTCATGAAAAAGAACAGAAATCTGCCCTTGAAGTGGTGCTGACGATGCTCCATGCAGGCGGAAAGTTCGACCACAGTTCGTACAAAGTATCCGGCGGATTGCATGGCGTAGGCGTTTCATGCGTCAACGCCCTGTCCACTCATCTCAAAGCTGAGATCCACCGCGACGGTAAGATTTATGTACAGGAATTTTCCATCGGAAAGTCGCTGGGCGACATTCGCATCATCGGCGAAACGAACCGCACCGGAACCACCATCACCTTCCATCCCGATTCAACGATCTTCAACACCATAGAATACAATTTTGAAACGTTGGAAGCCAGATTACGCGAATTGGCCTACCTGAACAAGGGCATCCACCTGACGCTGAACGACCTGCGTACATCGACGGACGTTATCGGCGAAAATGGAGAAAACGTCCGGCAACACCGGCGTTCCGAGTTTTTTTCGGAAAAAGGGCTGATAGAATTTATCCAGTTCCTGGATGCCAACCGCGGCGAAAAGCTGATTGAAAACGTCATCAACATTGAATCGGAAAAAGGCGAGGTTCCGGTGGAAATCGCCATGCAGTACAACACTTCCTTTTCCGAAAATGTACACTCATACGTCAATAATATCAACACGATAGAAGGTGGTACCCATTTGGCGGGTTTCCGGCTCGGACTGACGCGCACGCTGAAAAATTATGCCGAAAAAATGGGCATGTTGTCGAAACTGAAATTCGAGATCGACGGCGCCGACTTCCGCGAGGGGCTGACGGCCATCATCTCCATCAAAGTGAAAGAGCCGCAGTTCGAAGGTCAAACCAAGACCAAATTAGGCAACTCCGAAGTGTCCGCTGCCGTCAGTCAGGCTGTCAGCGAAGCCTTGGGCAATTATCTGGAAGAAAATCCCCGCGATGCCAAGACCATTGTCGATAAAGTGATCCTGGCTGCTACGGCGCGTCATGCAGCCCGCAAAGCCCGTGAACAGGTACAGCGAAAGAACGTGATGTCGGGAGCCGGTTTGCCGGGAAAACTGGCAGATTGCGCCGACAAAGACCCTTCAAAGTGCGAAATTTATCTCGTAGAGGGCGATTCGGCAGGCGGAAGCGCCAAACAGGGGCGTGACCGCGCTTTTCAAGCTATCCTTCCGCTAAGGGGAAAAATCCTGAATGTGGAAAAAGCCATGGAACACAAAATCTACGACAGTGTGGAAATCAGCAATATTTTTACTGCGCTGGGCGTCACCATAGGCACGGAAGAAGACAGTAAGGCGCTGAACATAAGCAAGCTGAGATATTATAAAATCATCATCATGACCGATGCCGATGTGGACGGAAGCCACATCTCCACCCTGATCATGACCTTCTTTTTCCGCTACATGAACGACCTGATCAAAAACGGACACCTGTATATCGCTACCCCTCCGCTGTATCTGGTCAAAAAGAACAAGCAGGAACTATACTGCTGGACGGAAGAACAGCGGATCGCCGCCATAGAGGAACTCGGCAAGGGCAAGGAAAGCGGATGCAGCATACAGCGATACAAAGGTCTGGGCGAAATGAATCCCGAACAACTTTGGGATACCACCATGAACCCCGCTAACCGTACATTGCGCCGGGTAACCATCGAAAGCGCCGCCGAAGCAGACCGCATTTTCTCCATGCTGATGGGGGATGATGTGCCCCCTCGGCGCGAATTTATCGAACGTCATGCCAAATATGCAAGAATCGATGCTTGATAAAAAAGAAAATCATCCATCATTATAAAAATCATACGGAAATGGAAGAAAAAAACAGCAATCAAATCAATATCGAACTGAACGAAGAAATAGCGCAGGGACTGTATTCGAATCTGGCCATTATTTCCCATTCTTCATCCGAATTTGTGCTTGATTTCGTTCGGGTGATGCCGGGAATCCCCAAGGCGCAAGTAAAATCGCGCATCATTCTGACGCCGGAACACGCCAAACGGCTGTTGTTGGCGCTGGGCGAAAACATGACCAAATACGAAACCAAGCACGGACAAGTGAAGTTGGAGGACAGAGGTTCGGCCATAGGCCCCTTCGGATATAATTAAATAGTATTTCTCATTTATCACCTTTATTGAATATGAACAAGCTAAAATGTATAAACAGTCTAACATGGGGGATAACGTTTTTATGCCTGCTTCCCCTGTCGGTTTTTGCCAAAATAACGCACGGCCCTTACCTGCAAGCCGTGGGCGAGAACGAAGTCACCATCGTGTGGACAACGGACAATCCTTGCGTTTCGTGGGTGGAAGTCGCCCCTGCCGGCGACGAAAGTTTCTATGCGAAAGAACGTCCTTCCTTCTACCAAACCCGCGACGGAAACCGCGTGACGGGAAAGTTACACAAGGTTAGGGTGACAGGCCTCACCAAAGGCACCGAATACCGTTACCGGATATTTTCGAAGGAAGTACTGCGCTACCGCGGGCAGCACGACGTGCTGTACGGCAAGGTATTCTCTTCCGATGTCTATAACCGGGCACCTCTCCGTTTTACTACTATAGACGATAAAAAGGAAAGTCTTTCCTTCGTGGTGGTCAACGATATACACGGACGAATCGATGACCTGAAAGCGCTTTGCAAGCCTGTTCGCTATGGAGAAACAGATTTGATGATTTTCAACGGCGACATGGTGAGCTTCATGATCGATGAAACGGATTTTTTTGCCGGATTTATGGATGAAGCCGTCAAAATGTTTGCCGGAGAAGTGCCTGTTTTCTACGCTCGGGGAAACCACGAAACGCGCGGCGCCTTCAACATGTCTTTTTCCGACTATTTCCCAAGCGCTACTGGAAAACTCTACTATTCCTTCCGTCAGGGGCCGGTGCATTTCATCGTACTTGATTCGGGCGAAGACAAACCCGACTCGGATATCGAATATTCCGGCCTGGCGCAATTCGACGCTTATCGATCGGAACAGTGCGAATGGCTGAAACAGGATATGCAAAGCGAATCGTTCCGGACAGCCCTCTACCGCGTGGTAGTCGTGCACATACCGCCTTTCGGAGACTGGCACGGCCAGATAGACGTCCGCGAAAAATTCCTCCCGATACTGCATCAAGCCGGCATTACCGTCATGCTGTGCGGGCATCTGCACCAGTACATCTACACCGAACCCGACAACCGGACACATGACTATCCCATTGTGGTCAATGCCCACAACACTTCCCTCGAAATTCACGCCGATGCAAACGGAATGAACGTCAAACATCAGGATACAAGCGGAAAAGAACTACATTCCTACACTTACCGCAAGAAAGATTGATCGTCCGTTCGTGTCTATGAATTTTTCCTGTTTGACGCTATGAAAACCAAATTAAAGCGTTTTGCCGCCATGTCGGCTTATCCGAATGTGGTGGAACCTTCATTTGAGGAAGTATTTCGCACCGATTATCGCATGAAAGGCAGATGGAAAGAAGATTTTTTCGGTAACGGCCATCCGCTGGTGCTGGAACTTGGATGTGGGAAAGGAGAATATACCGTTGCGCTGGCGCGGAAATACCCAGAGAAAAATTTTATCGGCATGGACATCAAAGGTGCGCGGATGTGGGTAGGCGCTACCGATGCCCTGCAAAACCGGCTTAACAATGCGGCCTTCCTGCGAAGCCGCATTGAATTTATCCTCTCCTGTTTTGCGCCCGGCGAGGTATCGGAGATATGGATCACCTTTCCCGATCCGCAGCCTCAGCAAAGCCGCCTCAATAAACGGTTAACTTCCGTACGTTTTCTGGAATCGTACCGGACTGTTCTCCGTCCGTCCGGCCTTATTCATCTGAAAACCGACAGCGATAGCCTGTTCGAATACACGCGCCGGGTGCTGCTGTACAACCGCCTCCCCGTCCGGTGGTGTACTCCCGATTTGTACCAATCCGCTTTGCCGGACGAAATACTGTCTGTGCAGACCTGCTATGAGAAAATGTTCATGGCAAAAGGTTTTTCCATCAAATACCTGCAATTCACCGTTCCCGCCGGCTCTCCCCTGCGGGAACCAGAGGAAAAAACAGCCCGGAACATCCTTGCCGGATGAAAAATGTCCCGTTTTTTTACTACATTTGTATTTTGTATTATATTGAATGAACATTGATGGATATTCAAAAAATCAGGGATGATTTTCCGATATTGTCGCAAAAAGTATATGGCAAACCCATAGTATATCTGGATAACGGCGCTACAACCCAAAAACCGAAGGCAGTGCTGGATACCCTTGTCCGGATGTATGCCGAGCAGAATGCCAATATCCACCGTGGGGTGCACTTTTTGAGCGAACAGGCAACGGAAGCTTACGAAAATGCAAGGCGTACGGTGCGTGATTTCCTGAATGCCGAGCTTTCGCAGGAAATCATTTTCACTTCGGGGGCAACTGCCGCCATCAACCTGGCAGCATTTTCGTACGGTGAACGGTATGTCGGCGCCGGCGACGAAATCATCGTATCCGTCATGGAACACCACTCCAACATCGTTCCCTGGCAGATGATGTGCGAAAGAAAAGGCGCGTCGCTGAAGGTGATCCCCATTTCGGACAGCGGCGAATTGCTGATGGAAGAATACGGCAAACTGTTTTCGCCCAAAACGCGCCTTGTTGCCATTACCCATGTGTCCAACACGCTGGGAACGGTCAATCCCGTAAAAGAAATCATCCGGATAGCACACGAAGCAGGCGCGCACGTGCTGGTGGACGGCGCTCAGTCGGTACAGCATATCCCTGTTGACGTACAGGATTTGGCATGTGATTTTTTCGCTTTTTCCGGGCATAAACTCTACGGGCCTACCGGTATAGGCGTGCTGTACGGCCGCAGGGAACTCCTCGACGAACTCCCGCCCTGGCAGGGCGGAGGGGATATGGTTGATTGTGTCCGGTTTGAACAGACTACCTACAACGAACTGCCGTTTAAGTTCGAAGCCGGCACCGCCAATTATATTGATGCCGTAGGATTGGAAAGCGCCATCCGCTACCTGCTATCCGCAGGAATGGAGGAGATTGGCGCCTATGAAGCGGCGCTGACACAGTATGCGCTGGAACAGCTTCAGCAAATAGACGGAATACGCATCTTCGGAACGGCCAAACATCGCACAGGCACGTTTTCACTCCTGCTGGACGGCATCCATCCCTATGATACCGGTATGATTCTTGATAAAATGGGAATCGCCGTCCGCACAGGCACCCACTGCACACAACCGCTCATGCAACGCTACGGCATAGAAGGAACAGTGCGCGCCTCCTTTGCGCTTTACAATACTTTCGAAGAAGCGGATCGCTTGTGCGAAGGACTTAAAAAAGCGCAAAAACTGTTTAAAACTTAAGACCTACCGTAAAGTTTACCGCATGTTTTTTTTCCTGCATGACGGAACTCAACCACGCATTATTAGCAGGATTCTGGCGATACAGGTCATAATAATGGGGAGGGTATTTCGTATAAACATACGACATGTCAAGATAGACGCCTCTTCCTCTGATGCCCACGCCTCCGGAAAAACTGATGATACCCTCGTTATCAAACTCGTCGGAGGAAAAATGTTCTTGAGCAAAGGGAGTGCCGTAATAAGCCGCGCCGCCACGCAAGGAAACAGGTCCTATGCGAAATTCCGCGCCGCCTTTCAGGTTAAGAGCATTCCTGAATATTTGCGCCGCTTCACGGTTGATATTCCGGTAATCCGAATTGGGACGAAATTTGGCCGTTGCATAATCCACATATTCAGCGTCCAAACCGATAATTCCGAATGTCCCGATGATGAAAGCCGCTCCGGCGCTGTATCGCCACGGGGTGGACAGTTTGAATTTCCCTTCGCCAATGGGACTGAGGGAATTATAATGGTTAGCGTTGTCTGAGGTTATTATTGGTTCTTTGTAGTAAGCATCCATTTCGGTGTCGAGTTCCGACCGCAACGAATAGCGCGTAGGGGTATGAATCGACACAGCCAGCCGCAGCATATTGATCGGCCGGAAGATGACGCCGGTTTTGAAATTCATTCCTGTGCCGGTAACCGTATAGTCGGAACGGAACTGAAATTCGTCAAGGTATTGAAAAGAAGGCGTTTCCGTATGAAGATAGGATTCCTTGTGATACAGACTTTGGATACCCCATGTTGCACCGAGATACATCCTGTCGTTAATATTGAAACCCAGCGAAATGGCATATTCTCCTACGCCTCCTTTGTTGGTCATGGTACGTTTCATCGGTTGGAGATAATTCCCTTCGCTCGAATAATCGTTATAGTAGTGGTTATCCGACGAATTGTCAGGATCGTGAAATATCAGTTTGGTGTCAAATGCCGGTCCCGTATAAAAGTCGTCCAGCCGGCCTTCCTGCAATGGTTGGCCGTTGTCGCCATGGTTGGCATCCCATGTTAAATCTTCTACCAGAGAAGACGGGACGTCGGTATCGACAAAAGCCGCAGAGGAGAAATCGCTCAACCGGTTGTAGGCAAAGCCGAAAGTGAAACTCCGCAGTTTTCTTTCACTCTGCGGTTTCCAGGTATGTACGTAACCGATATTGTTGAGGCGGAAAAAGGAGGCGGCTTCGTCGAAATTTTCGCCATTCAGTTTGGAAGAAGTGGTGACGAAACTCGGCCCTAAGGTAAGCGTAAATTCGGTACCACGATAGATGCCTATGCCTGCCGGATTGGTACTCAGCACGGACATATCGCCGCCCAGCGCTCCGAACGCGCCGCTCATGGCTGTTGCACGCGCTGTTCCCCCCGAAAAATATCTTGAATACGTCAAGAGGTCAAGGGCGCCCTGGGCAATAGCGCCTTGTGCAAATAAGGCGCTGCATATCAATATACTGAATATTTTTTTCATGTTACTCGGAATAATGGATGGATCTTTTTTGTTTTGGAAAAATCGAACTTTTTTCTTTTACCTTGTTTACCGCCGTCCGCCGGAAGAACTGGACGACGATCTGGAGGAAGAGCTGCTGCTACTGCTGCTGCTGCTGTATGATGATGAACTTCTGGAAGACGATCCGCTGCTGTAGGAGCTGCTGCTACTGCTGCGCGACGGCGTTGAATAGGTACTGCTACTACTGCTGCGCGAGGGCGTCGAATAAGTACTGTTCGAACTGCTACTGCGCGAGGGCGTTGAATAGGAAGACGAACTGCTGCGCGAGGGTGAGCTGGAAGTGCTGGAAGAAGAAGACGTTCTTGTTGACGAACTGCTGCTGCTGTTTTGTGTGGTGCGCGGCGTAGTGTAGGTGGATGATCTTGAAACCGTTGTTCCCGTATTATTGTTGTTGGCCGTGTTGCTGTTGGTCGTATTGTACGAGGAGGTGGTTCTTCTTGATGTGCTGTATGCGGGCGATGAAGAGGTTGAAACCGCGCTACGTGTTCCGCTATTGCTGCTGACCGTCCGCCCCGAAGCCGTACTGTATGTGCTGTAACTTCTCCGCGCCGATCCGGTAGAGGCGTAAGTGCTTCCACCTCTGCGATAGACAGGCCCCGAAATGACGACTCTTGGGCGAGGATTGTAATAATTATAGTGATAATACGGATAATAATCATAGTACCTGTACCCGTAATATCCGTAATACCCGTGGTGTCCGTAATACCACGGATTGTAGTACCATGAACTGTAATACCACGGACGGTAATAGTAGGACGGATATCCCCATCCGTAATAGGAACCGTACCAAGCGCTCGAATACCACGGGTCGTAGTAGAAACGGTCGAAACGGTTCAAGCGATAGGAATACGAGTCGTAGTCGTTGTAATAATTATTGGTAATGTAAGTATTACCCGACGGATCCTTGGTTTGAGTGGATTCAACATACGAATAGGACGAAGAGCCGTTATCGCCGGCCGGAACGTCGTATTGCTCAACCGGTGCGGATTGAATTTCTCCGGCTTCCAACGCCATACGGTATTTTTCGTAGTTGCTCAAAGTATCTTCGACAATTGTCGAAGCAGCAACCGGAGAGGAAACAACCTGCCTGTTCTCGGTCGATGATTGTTTTTTGGGAACATAATAGATATCGTCTTCATAGAATTTAGTTCCTTGTGCCGATGAATATTCTATGGACATCGCTATGGCGATTATACTGGGGATAAAATACATTGTCTTCATGATTTGGTCCTCCTGTTTGTTTAAATTAGTGTTTATATTTATATATATACCCGATGATATACAAATATTGTACCAAAAATGATAAAAATCGGGATTGTGCTTTTTTTCCTGTGATTTTTCTCTTTTTTTACCACAAAGGGCCGCTTTTTTTCTTACTTGTCCGTTGGGAAACTCGCTTCTGCCGGTGGCTACACCCATTGACAGTGTATCGGGAATCCATATCTGCTGCCTGTTGTTTATCAAAAATTTGGGTTATGCGGGCAAAAAAAACAGGAAATAAATAAAAAAACCGTTTTTTTTTCGTATTTTTGACAAAAATCCGTTCCAAACGTTTGATGATGGCATCTTATTTCCCAATTGAAAATCAGGTGATTATAATGGCTCTATGCCTGTTTATCATGCTGGTCATCCCGCCTTTCTGCAAAAAGATCGGGATGCCTGCTATTTTTGGATTGATACTGGCAGGTATAGCTATCGGCCCCAACGGATTTTATCTGATCAGCGAGAAGTCGGGTCTGGATTTATTTTCTTCTGCGGGATTGCTCTATCTGATGTTTCTGATGACGCTGGAAATCGATATTTACAGTTTCCGCAAAAACAAGCTCAAGAGTGTTTGGTTTGGCGCTTTCACCTTTTTGATACCTTTTGTGCTGGGTTTTCTTACCGCCCGTTTCCTGCTGCACTATGACGTTATGGTTTCCCTCCTGCTTTCGTGCATGTTTGCGTCCCACACACTGGTTTCCTATCCTATTGCTTCGCGGTTGAACATTACGAAAACCGAACCGGTGGTGGTAAGTATCGGCGGCACCATCATTACCGATGTGGCCGTATTGCTGTTGCTGACGATCCTCACGGCCACCATGTCGGGAACGCTGCATCTGATGTTTTGGGTGAAAACGACCGGCTTGCTGGCGATATTTATTCTGCTGCTGTTGTGGGGGTTTCCCAGAATATGCAGATGGTATTTTTCTCATTTTCAGAGTGATGAGCCGTCTCAATACATCTTTGTGATGTGTTCGCTTTTTGCTTCCGGTTTTTTGGCGAAACTGACCGGCATAGAGCCGATTGTCGGCGCTTTTCTGTGTGGACTGGCGCTGAACCGCATTATTCCGCATCAATCGTCGCTGATGAACCGTACTGTTTTTATCGGGAATACGCTTTTCATTCCTTTTTTTATGATTCACATCGGCATGATGGTAGATATGAAAGCGTTTTTTCAGGGGACGGAAAGCATTGTCCTTGCCGGAATACTGACGCTGGTGGCCATTTCCGGCAAATATCTGGCAGCCTTGGCCACACGGTTGATTTACGGATACACCCGTTCGGAGGGGCTGTTGCTGTTCGGGCTAAGCAGTTCGAGAGCGGCTGCCACCATTGCCGTCGTACTGATCGGCTACAGGATAAACATCCTGGATACCAATATTCTCAATGCTACTGTCATTATTATCATCCTGACCTGCCTGGTCAGCACTTATTATACCGACCGTGCGGGACGCAAAGTAGCCCTGCAGCAAGAGCAGGAGATGCACAACAACGCTTCCGACCATATATTGGTATCGATCTCGAACCCGGGCAATGCCATACTCCTGTTCGATTTTTCCCTCATGATACACAAGCCTCATGAAGACTCTGTGATTCATCCGGTTACCATTGTTACAGAATCCGCACAGATGGAACAATCCATCCTCAGAGACAAGAAAATCACGGAGTATTTCAAACAACGCTCTCAACTGGCTTCCGTTGCCTGCTATTCCGGCATCCGGCTGGACAGCAACATCTCGGAAGGCATCATCCGCGCTACGGTGGAACTGCAAGCCACCCACATCGTGATGGGATGGAGCGGACAATCGGGTACCGGACAATATTTTTTCGGCACCATCATGGAAAATCTCCTGAAACACTGCAAACAAACTATCCTCGTCACCAAACTGATCACACAGCAGTTGCGTTTTAACAAAATGTACATTCTTGTACCTCGCAATGCCGACCACGAAACAGGTTTCCACGCATGGTTGACCATTTTGAAGCGAATTTGGCGCAACTCGACCGAGGTGTTGTTTATCAGCGACGAACACACCGCCTCAGCTATTGCCGGCATGAAAGAAACGGCGTCGCTGACCGGTAAAAACTATCGTATCATGTCTGTTTTTCCCGACATGCCCAGCTTGTCGAACGAATTGACTTCCGCCGACCTGCTGGTAGTAATTTCCGCTCGACAGAACACGGTTTCCTACAGCCGGAAAACAGCTGTCATGCCAAGAGCCGTCATGCGCTTCTTTGAACGTACCAATTGCGTGATCCTCTATCCGGAACAGCCCGATATACAACCCGACAACATCAACAGCGCTTTCAGCGGGCTATAAATACCGGCAGGCATCCTCAGTTTCAATTGTGCCGTACGGCGATGCATTTAGCCGGACGGAAAATCACATGAAATAGTATTGTAAAAGAGGATATTGTAAAAATTTAAAGAAAAAATAAAATATTTTTTGCCGTCAATTAAAAATAGTTCCCTATTTTTACAGTTTGAAAGAAGTGGTTTTTTTATTAAAAAATTAGGTTATGCCTCAAGTTACGGGAGAAATCATACAGGTGATCGGACCTGTGGTGGATGTAAGTTTTGAAAGACATGCGGAGGATTTGCCTCATATTCACGAAGCGCTTGAAGTGAAACGTCCTGATGGTCAGGCTGTTGTTTTGGAAGTGCAGCAGGATATCGGCGAAAGTACGTTGCGTACCATTGCGATGGATTCCACCGACGGTTTGCAGCGCGGCATGGAAGTGAAGCCGTTGGGCGGTTCCATCCGGATGCCGAAAGGCGACAACGTTCGCGGGCGGCTGCTCAACGTCATCGGCGAGGCCATCGACGGGATGGAGCAGGTGGAGCGGGACGGTTACGGCATCCATAGCGATCCGCCCAAGTTTGAGGAGCTTACCACACAAACCGAAGTGCTGTACACGGGCATTAAGGTCATCGACCTGCTGGAGCCGTACGCCAAGGGCGGCAAAATCGGACTGTTTGGCGGCGCAGGCGTAGGTAAAACGGTTATCATCATGGAGTTAATCAACAATATTGCCAAGAAATATTCCGGGATGTCGGTGTTTGCCGGCGTGGGCGAACGCACACGCGAAGGCAACGACCTGCTTCGCGAAATGATTGAATCGGGCGTTATCAAATACGGCGACGAGTTTAAAAAGTCGATGGACGAAGGCGGCTGGGACTTGTCGAAAGTGGACAGGGAGCAGTTGAAGCAGTCGCAGGCCACGCTGGTATTCGGACAGATGAACGAGCCTCCGGGTGCGCGCGCCAATGTAGCGTTGTCGGGCTTGACCATTGCCGAATCGTTCCGCGACGGCGACGGTACGGGCAAGGGACGCGACATCCTGTTCTTTGTGGACAATATTTTCCGTTTTACGCAGGCCGGCTCGGAAGTTTCCGCACTGCTGGGACGTATGCCTTCCGCCGTAGGCTATCAGCCCACGCTGGCCACCGAAATGGGGCTGATGCAGGAACGTATCACATCGACCAGAAACGGCTCTATCACCTCGGTGGAGGCTATTTACGTACCTGCCGACGACTTGACCGACCCGGCGCCCGCCACCACCTTCGTGCATCTGGACGCCACCACCGTGCTAAGCCGTAAAATAGCGGAGCTTGGCATCTACCCTTCCGTGGATCCGCTCGATTCCACTTCCCGCATCCTTACCCCCGAAACGGTAGGCGAAGAACACTACAATACCGCCCAGCGGGTGAAAGAGTTGCTGCAACGCTACAAGGAATTGCAGGACATCATCGCCATTCTCGGCATGGATGAACTGTCGGAACAGGACAAACAGACTGTCCGCCGCGCCCGCCGCGTACAGCGCTTCCTGTCGCAACCGTTTTTCATGGCCGCACAGTTCACCGGAACACCGGGCGTGTTTGTGGATATTCAGGACGCCATCAAGGGCTTCAACATGATCATGGACGGAAAAACGGATCAATACCCCGAAGCGGCATTCAGCATGGTAGGCACCATCGAGGAAGCCATACAAAAAGGCGAACAGTTGCTGAAAGAAGCCGCCCATTAACCGTATATGGAGGAAGAATCATGTTACTGGAAGTTATCACGCCACAAAAAACGGTTTTTTCGGGAGAAGTGTCCCTGATAAAAGTGCCGGGAAGCAAAGGCTCCTTTGAAATATTGAAAAACCATGCACCCGTTATCTCGACCCTATCGCCGGGCGAACTGAAATTTGCCATAAACGACGGAGAAGTCCGTTACTACAGGACAGGCAACGGCGTGGTCGAGATCAAAAACAACCATGTGATCGTACTGGTTGATTCTTTGGAAAAAATAACGATGCCATGATGCACGCCATTGTTAAACTTCCACTTTTAAGTTTGGCCATTGCCGTGTCGGCGCCTGTTTTTGCCCAGAAAAAGGTCACATTTACAACGGCAGACAGTTTGACCGTCACTGCCGACATGTACCGCGTGGATAAATATGCGCCTTATATCGTTCTGCTGCACGGAGAAAACAGCAGTCGCGGCGAATATCGCGACATTGCACCCAAACTGCAAAAACTCGGATTCAACTGTCTTGCCGTTGACCTTCGCCACGGCAAAGAATGTAATTTTGTAAGAAATGAAACGGTAAAAGAACAGTGGCAGAAAAACGGCATACAGGCCGTCATGCTCGACTGTGAAAAAGACATCACGGCCGCTATCGACTATATTGCCGCCATTGCCATCAACAAAAGATGTATCCTGCTGGGAAGTAATTTTTCGGCATCGCTTGCCATGAAAACGGCCAGACATAACCGACAGGTAACGGGAGTGGTCGCTTTCAGCCCGGGCGAATACTTTGGCCCCTCCATTGCAGTTAAAGACTGGTTTGACGGTTTCGATCATCTGCTGCTGGTGGCGGCCACCCAGCGCGAAACGCCTTTCGTCGCCGAATTGCTGCAAGACATCCCCGCCGACTTGCTGACACGATTCCAGCCCGCTACAGGCAACGGTCAGCAAGGAGCGCCCGCCCTGTGGAAGAATGATTCTACCTCCGACGAATACTGGATATCCTTGATGCTCTTCCTAAACAAAGTGAAAGAAAAAACGTATTGACGTCAGCCATTAATCCCTGACGTTTTTTAGCTCTTACTACAAATTCAACAGCTTGTTTTTGGGATATTTCACCGAATACATCCATTTGAACGTCCGGATTTTTCCGGGTGGCATGTCCAGTTCCCATGTGATGACTCCCACATCCGTTTTGTTGAACGATGGTGGCGTCGTGTCTTTGGACAGTTCCACCGTCACTTCCTTGATGGTGGATATGGGATATTGGTCTTTGAGCACCATTTGTACAGTTTGGTTACTGTTGTTGCGCAGGGGTGGGTCTCCATTCATACATGCGGTTGATGTTTCCGAAGGATTTTTTCGAACCATTCCATTTGTTGGTCAACGGTCATATCGCTATTGTCGAGTACAACAGCATCTTCTGCCTGTTTGAGCGGATCTTCGGCGCGGGTACGGTCGATGTAGTCCCGTCGGATGATGTTTTCGCGGATTTCTTCAAGGCTGGCAGGTATTCCTTTGCCTTTCAGTTCGTCGTATCTTCGTCGAATACGCACCTCTTCCCGGGCGGTCATGAAAATCTTAATGTCGGCGGCGGGGAAGACCACCGTTCCGATGTCGCGCCCGTCCATCACGACGGATTTGCCCTTTCCCATTTTCTGTTGCAGCGCCACCAGTTTTTTTCGCACCTCCCGGATGGCGCTAATTTCGCTTACTTTTTCGGAAACTTTGATCGTCCGGATGTCGTCTTCGACACATCTTCCGTTCAGCAGCGTTTCATTCCGACCGGTTTTGTCGTTTCTCCGGAAGGAAATAACGATGTCGTCCAAACGATTCAGCAACGCGATACGGTCAATCCCGTTGTCGCCGACAAGGCTGTTTTCCATGGCAAACAGCGTAACTGCCCGGTACATGGCGCCGGTGTCGATGTAGGCATATCCCAGCCGTTCCGCAATGGATTTGGCGAAAGTGCTTTTTCCGCATGACGAAAAGCCGTCAACAGCAATGATCAATGGTATCATGATATTTTTTCTTAAAGCGCAAATATACGCGGTTTTTTTGAGATTTACGGTGTGGGGATGATGTTACTTTTGGGGGAGCGAAAATTTCAGGAGAAAAGTCGCATTTACAAGTATCCCGCTTCGATCTGACGAATGATTTGTTCGATGATTTTGTCTTCACCTTTGCTGGCATCGTACTGTGTTTTCAGATTGGAGCCGAACAGTTTGGCTACTGTTTGCCAGAAAATGGCAGAAACAGTCCCCCTAAAGTCTTTAACTATTGCATAAGTGGTACTGCCTGTTTCCCTATCCACCAATCTTAACAGAATACGTCCCTGCGAAATGGTCAATTTCCGCAGTTCGCCTTCAAACTCGTTTTTGAGTTCTTCTTCTACCTTCCGGGCATATTGTTTTCTTTGCCGTTCGCTGTCCAGTTCCAGATACTGTTCATTGAGTTCCTGCAATTTCACTGCTGCAAGTTTTGCATAGGGATATGTCCTTTTCACATTATATACCAGCCGCCAGAAGGCTTTTTCGTCGGCTTTGCTTTTAAAAACCCGTCGGGTGGTAATGTCTACGCCTTCAATTTTTGCAAGATAAACCGTATCTCCATTTTCGATTTTTATTCCCATCATCACGCCTTCGTGCCGTATTTGCGCCCGGGAAGAAAGCAAGCCGGCTTGCATCAGGAATAAAAAACAGACAAAATACCGCATATTTTTTTAATTGATGAAAATGATGCTTCAATTTTCGTTCCAAAAATACTATTTTTGTCGTTTGATTTGTTTCATTTTAAATCATTGAAGACCGAATTTTACATAGCGCGGCGACTTTTGTCGGGAGGAGCGCAACGGAAGTCCACCGGTTTGATGGTGGCTATCAGTATGGCCGGCATAGCGCTAAGTTTGTCGGTGATGATTGTTGCTGTGGCTGTTACAAGCGGTTTTAAAGCCGAAATCAGCATGAAAGCCGTCGGGTTTGCCGCCGACATACAAATCACCAATATGGACAGCCACTATTCGCTTTACAACATGTCGCCCATATCATCGAGCCGGGCTTTTCTCGACGAATTGAAGATGATGCCGGAAGTGCGTCATGTACAGCCGTACTGCGTCAAACCGGGGATACTGAAAAGCGCGGAAGAAACACAGGGGATTGTTCTGAAGGGGATCGACAGGGATTTTGAATGGGATTTTTTCCGAAAAAACCTCCGGGAAGGCGAAGTATTTCAGGTCAATGATTCGGTGGCGTCGGACCGGATGGTCGTATCGCGCTACATAGCGAATCTTTTGCAGTTGAAAGTCAATGATGCGGTCATGGTTTATTTTGTACAGGATCCGGTACGGATGCGCCGTTTTAAGATTTCCGGCATATACGAGACCGGTTTGACGGAGTTCGACAAGGTGTTTGCGCTGGTTGACATGATGCATCTCCAGCGGCTGAACAATTGGAAGAAAGATCAGATCAGCGGTTTCGAGATTTTTATCCGTCGATTCGACCGCTTGGAAGAAGTCACGGACGAGATTTTAAACAAGGTCGGTTTTGACCTTCTGGAAGACGGCTCGAGTTTGAATGTGCAGCATATTCGCGAACTTTATTCCCAACTTTTTGACTGGCTGGGACTGCAGGACACCACGGTGTTCATCATTTTGTTGCTGATGGCGCTGGTAGCGGGTTTCAACATGATTTCCGGATTACTCATCGTGATTCTGGAACGGACTTCCACCATCGGCATATTGAAGTCGCTGGGCGCCGATAACCGTTTCGTCCGAAAGGTTTTTCTCTGCGAATCGCTGTTTTTCATCGGCAAAGGGCTTTTCTGGGGCAACGTCATCGCGCTGTCATTGTGCTGGTTGCAATGGAATTACGGTATCATCTCCCTCGATCAGGAGTCTTATTTCCTGAACAAGGTTCCTATTCACATCCATCCGTTACACCTGCTGGCGATCAATGTCGGGACAGCCGCCGCCATCCTGTTGATGCTGATGGTTCCGTCGTCCATTATCAGCAGGATAAGTCCCGGCGTTGCCGTCAAATACCGTTAGTCGATATGGATTTCCAGCAATTCCGAAGGTTTCAACGGGATGAGGCTGATATTTTTCAATACGGCCGGTAACAGTACGGTTTCGCCTTCGGCAATGGGCAATACGGCATCGCCGGCGTTGATCATGCAATGGCCTGCAACGCAAACGAAAATGACAAACGAATCAATGCCCTGATAGTCTTTCTCCACCGGTTGCCGTAGCCGAACGAGTTTTGTGGTAAAATACGGACATTTCACCAGTTCCACCGTTTGCGCCAAAGAATCGTAACGGACTTTATGCTGCGTTTGCTGCGTATAATCGATGGCGTCTATTGCCTGTTCCGTATGGATTTCGCGCGATTTGCCGCTGGCATCGGTACGGTCCCAGTCGTAAATACGGTAAGTGATGTCGGAAGTCTGTTGAATCTCCGCCACAACGATGTTCTTGCAGAGGGCATGAACTTTTCCTGCCGGAATAAAAAACACGTCGCCTTTTTTTGCTTCTTCTACATTCAGCATGTCCGGCAGTCGTTTTTCCGCCACGGCCTTCCTATAAGTTTCCCTGTCCACAGGCCGGTTAAATCCCATTATTACGCGGCTGTCGGCATCCGCTTCCATCACATACCACATTTCGGTTTTTCCATAGGCGTTGTGACGCTGGGCTGCCAACCGATCGTCGGGATGCACCTGAATGGAAAGGTTGTCCTGCGCGGCAATGAATTTGACCAGTAGCGGAAACTCCGCTCCGAAGCGTTCATACACCCTGTCGCCTACCAAATCGCCCATATATACCTCTACCAGCTCATTCAAATCGTTTCCCTTGAGAAAGCCGTTCGCAACAACAGACACGTCGCCTGTTACGCCCGAAAGTTCCCAGCTTTCGCCGATATGTTTCGACCGGCTCCCCTTGCCCGGTAAACGCTGTAACCAAGTCCCGCCCCATATCCGTTCTTTCAGGATGGGAATAAATTTCAACGGGTATAAACCTTGAGATTCCTGCATCATTAAGATTTTTCAAATATCGGTACAAAGAAAGGTATTTTTTCGAAAATCCGTACATTTTCACTGTAAAAAACTTTTTTTCACTTGTATGATTTGGAAATCGTATGATTTTCATCTAATTTTGCATCGTGTTATGCGTACTTTTGTAGTCATATTATCGGTTCTGCTGTTTCTGGCGGGTGCGGCCTTTTCGGTTTATTTTGTTTTATTGAAAGAGGAGCCGCCGGTTCTGGAGATACAGTTCGACGCTGTTCCGCCGGATGCCGGCATCATCGTGGATGTCCGGGACTATGGCGCATTGTGTGAACTGATGAAGGAAAGTCCCCTGTGGACGCAACTGTGTAAAATAGCTTCTCCGGAAAAATTAACGAAACAGATGGCACAATGGCAGGCGCTCATCCGGGGACATGTTGTTTTTTCCGTACATCCGCTGGGCAAAGAGGATATGGGGTTTATCGGATACATGCGCATGAGCGGCAAGGAAGCGGAAAACGTGATGCTTTCCATCAGACAGCAATGGCCTGCAAGCGTTTTTTCCGATCGCGAATACGACAAAATCGTCATTACGGAAGTGATCTTCTCTGAGGAAAAACAAGCGCCGCAAAATTTTTTCTATGCCTTTCGCAACGGTTATCTGCTTTTTTCCCCTTCGTCCATCCTGCTGGAAAATGCGCTACGACAGCTAATCGTCGGCCATAACATTACCGATCGGGGAGGGCTGGCCAATCTGGTGCGTACGGCGGGTAAAAATGCCGCTGCCAACGTTTACCTCCATTACGAAATGTTGCCCCGTGCGTTGCGTCCCTTTCTCCATCCCGACAGGATGAAAACCGTGTCGTCGGTAACCGGTTTTGCCGATTGGACGGCACTGGATTTGACGCTGAAACCGGAATGGATGATGTTCAACGGGTTCACCGGCAATGCCCCCCATTCCGACAAGTGGCTTCCCGTCCTGCAAACACAGCCCCCCCTTCCGGTGACCCTTACCGATGCCATGCCGCCTACTACCTGCGCCTTCTTCTGGATGGGCATCCGGCATATCCGGCAATATTTCAACGATTACGGTAATTATTCGACCAAATCCGGGCTAACAGCCCATAAAAAAGAACAGGAACGGATACGCGCCTCTTATGGAATCCGGCTGGAAAATGACTTTTCGGAACAGTTTGAAAACGAAATAGCGCAAGTTTATCCTTACCTGGGAACAGACCATACGGCATTTACCCTTTGCCGCATCAAAAGCACATCTGCCGCCATTGCCATGATTGAAAACTGGCAAGTAGGCTTTTGCGGGGCTACCGGTGATCCGGTCAACCGGCACAGAGCCGTACTTCCATTCGATGAACAACTGTCTTTTACGGCATACCATTTCCCTTTCGACGTCCCTTTTGCACTTTTCGGCAAACTGTTCAAAGGGAAAGGCGAATGGTGCGCCGTTGCTGATAATTACCTGCTTTTCGGCCCTTCGCCCGAATATCTCAAACGATACCTGCACTACACCGCCCTTCACGCCAGCCTGCAAACCGACCTGACTTTCGGCAGGGTGGCCAATGAATTTTCGTCCAAGTGCAACCTGATGTTTTACTGCAATCCCGCTGAATCCGCCGACTGTTTCCAACAATGGTTCGGCGCCGAAACGTTCAAAGAACTGGAAAATGCGGAAGAAACGCTGTCACAGGTACCGGCGGCCGTTTTCCAACTGAGCGTGGCAGGAGAGATGTACTACAACAACTTTTTCCTGAAACTGCAATCCGGAGAATCGGCAGCCCGCTCAACAGGGCTGCAAACCTCGTGGGAAAGCCTGCTGGATACCGCCATCACCTTCAAACCGCAACTGCTTCAAAATCACAATACGGGGAAAACAGAGGTTTTCGTCCAGGACATGGCAGGAAATGCCTGCCTGCTGAACAACATCGGCAGGATTTTATGGAAAATACGCTTGCCGGAAGCCATTCAAAGCTCCGTTTACCAGATAGACATTTACAAAAACAACAAACTGCAAATGCTTTTCAACACGCGGCATCATATCTATGCCGTCGATCGGCTGGGCAATATGGTGGACGGGTTTCCCGTACGGCTGCCTTCGGCGGCGACCGGCAGCATTGCCGTTTTCGATTACGAAAACAACCGAGATTACAGAATAATGGTAGCCTGCGAAAACCGGAACGTGTATGCCTACGATAAAAACGGCGCAAGCGTCGCCGGATGGAAATTCATCCGGAGCGAACACCCCGTTCAAACCGGCGTGTACCACCATCGTGCCGGAAACAAAGACTTTATCATCTTTGCCGACAAATACAAGGTATATATTCTCGACCGGCAAGGACGGACAAGAGTTTCCACCGAATACAATTTTCCCGTCGCCCGGAATACCGCTATTGCCATGCACCGAAATGCAAGCATCGTATTGACGGATACCGCCGGTACGCCGCATTTCATATCCCTCTCCGACGGCAAAATCCAACGACAACCCGTGGCCAAATTTTCGTCCGGCCACTTTTTCGACTTCCAGGACACGGACGGCGACGGCCGGAACGATTTCATCTTTGCCGACAAAAATAAAATAGACGTCTTCCGGCAGGACGGCAGTCGGATAACCGCCATCGAAACCGACGAACCCGTGAGGATGCGCCCCGGCATCTATACCTTCTCCGCCACCGACATCAGGCTGGGTACCGTAGCCCCGCAAAAAAACCTGATCTACCTCTACAACAGCAAAGGCGAACTCCAGCCCGGATTTCCCCTGACGGGAAGCACCCCCTTCTCCATCGGACGGCTGGACAAGTTAAGCCCCAACTACAACCTTCTGGTAGGCAGTAAAAACAATTACCTCTATAATTATCCGGTAGGCCGTTAGATATCCTCCCAACTTTATCATCTACACATGACGCATCGCATACGCCATACCACTTTCCCAGCCGCCGGTAAACCTCCCGGAGAAAAGCTGCCGAAATTGGCGGAAACGGCATCATGTGACCTTCCTCTTCCATTTTTAATTTTCCATATTCCATTTTCAAACCTCAAATTTTATGGCACTTCAATGTGGTATTGTAGGACTTCCCAACGTCGGCAAGTCCACTCTTTTTAACTGTCTGTCGAATGCTAAAGCGCAGGCAGCCAATTTTCCTTTTTGCACGATCGAGCCTAATGTAGGCGTCATCACGGTTCCGGACGAACGTCTGGCCAAACTTGCGGAACTCGACCAACCGCCAAGGGTGATTCCGGCCACCATCGAAACAGTAGATATCGCAGGGCTGGTGAAAGGCGCCGGTAAAGGAGAAGGGCTGGGCAACAAATTCCTCGCCCATATCCGCGAAACGGACGCTATCCTGCACGTGCTGCGCTGTTTCGACGACAACAATGTGACGCATGTGGACGGCTCCGTCGATCCGGTTCGCGACAAGGAAATCATCGATACGGAACTGCAATTCAAAGACCTCGAAACGGTGGAAAACCGGATCGAAAAAGTTCGGAAACAGTCGCAGGCCGGAGGCGACAAAACAGCCGGAAGAATGTACGAAATCCTGTTACAGTACCAGGAAGCGCTCCGGAAAGGTCAATCGGCGCGAACGGTGCAACTCGACAACAAAGATGACCGCCGACTGGCGCGGGAACTTTTCCTGCTTACCGACAAACCGGTGCTCTACGTGTGCAATGTGGACGAGGCGTCGGCAGTGAAGGGCAACCGTCATGTGGACGCCGTTGCCGCCGCCGTCAAATCCGAACAGGCGGGACTGCTGGTGGTAGCCGCCAAAATAGAAGCGGATATTGCCGAGTTCGACACCTTTGAAGAGCGGCAGCTGTTCCTGTCGGAAATGGGACTGAAAGAGTCCGGCGCCGTACGGCTCATCAAAGCCGCCTATTCGCTGCTCGGCCTGGAGACCTATTTCACCACCGGAAAAGACGAAACCCGCGCATGGACTTACGTGAAAGGCGCCAAAGCGCCGCAGGCGGCCGGCCTCATCCACACCGACTTTGAAAAAGGCTTTATCCGCGCCGAAGTCATCCGGTACGACGATTACATCCGCTACGGTTCGGAAGCCGCCTGTCGCGAAGCCGGGAAAATAGCCATCGAAGGCAGGGAATACACGGTACGGGACGGCGACATCATGCATTTCCGGTTTAACGTATAACTTTTTATTACCACCATTATGGAACAACAGTTAAATGTACACGACAAGATCGAATACCCGCCGATGCACACGGCGGAACATATCCTGAACAGGACGATGGTAGAACTGTTCGGCTGTTCGAGGGCTATCACCACCCATATTGATAAGAAAAAGAGCAAATGCGATTATCTGCTTCCGTCGTCGCCCGGAGCGAAGATGCTGGCGGAAGTGGAACGCCGCGTGAATGAAGTGATCCGTCGCCGTCTTCCCGTTCATATCGACTTCCTGTCGCGCGAAGAAGCCGGCAAGATCGTTGATCTGGACAAACTGCCCGTCCGTGCGGGCAATACGGTTCGCATCGTGCGCGTGGGCAATTACGATGCCTGCGCCTGCATCGGAAAACATGTGGGCAACACTTCGGAAATCGGCAGGTTTAAAATCGTCAGCTATAACTACAGCGAGGGAAAACTTCGCCTCCGGTTTACCGTCGTCGATCCGGCCGCCGTTTACCTGCAAGATGTGCCGGTAGACCATTTTTTTACCATCGCATCGGAATCCGAAGGAATATTCAGGAACAAGGGCAGCAAATTTATGGCTTTTGCCGTTCCGGTGAGCAGCGAAGAGGAAATCAGGGAAAAAATGGAATGGCTGAAGAAAAAATATTTCGACGCGAGGCATCATTGTTATGCATGGAGATTAGGCGTGGGCGGCGCACATTTCCGCACCTACGACGACGGCGAGCCTGCCGGTTCTGCCGGTAAACCGATTCTCAGACAAATCACCTCTTTCGGGCTGACCAACATACTGGTGGCGGTCGTCCGCTATTTCGGCGGGATTCCGCTGGGTACGGCCGGACTGGTGCAGGCGTACAAACATGCGTCCATAGATGCCTTAAGCCATGCCAACATCGTGCCGGCCGTGCTTACCGATACTTTTCTCCTCACTTTTGACTATCAAAACATGGATCAGGTACTCCGAACGTTGAAAGACATGGAACTGGAATATACGGACAGATGTTTTGAAAACAACTGTTCCCTGAAAGTAAAAGTACGTCAAAGCCTTTCCGGCGTTTTGCTGCATCGAATCGGAAGGATTGCCAGCGCGGAAATGCAGGCATAGTCACGCCGGTCTTACCGGAAACGGCGTGAAGCGGGATATTCAAAATTTTACCGTTACCGTTGCATCTTTTGTTCCTCGCACCCAGTCGCAGCCTTCCGTGATCAGGCGCATCGCTTCGCGGTCGGCGTCCGGGCAGAGGCTTTGTTCCACCGTCAAGCCGGCAGGACGCCGGTTCTCGTCCACGCCGAAACGGATCACCACTTCTCCCTTAACGCCGGCACATGCTCCGCCGGGACGGACACGATGCCGTTCCAAATACCGCCGGTACGCCTTTTTACCGATAACCGGCTGCGGGAGTTTTTCGGCAGTCTCTTCCGTCGCCGGACCGGCAACAGTGGCAACAGCCCCCACCGGCGATTGCTTTTTTTGCCTTCCGAATGCGACTACCACCACTTCATCCAGCGCTTCGGAATTTTCCTGCATGGCGATCAGCAGCGGAGAAGTATCGGCTTTGAACTCGCTGTTACGGTAGCCGACAAAAGAGGCAACGATAACAGCGCTGTCGGCGGCTTCCATTTCAAACCGGCCTTCCCTGTCGGCGAAGACGCCGTTGTGCGCGTCTTTCACCTGAAGGGTAGCTCCCGGAAGCGGTTGCCCCGATTCGTCCGTTACAAGCCCCCGGATGAGGTGTTTCATCTCTGCCATGTGCCGGATGTCCCCGGACGGGGATGTATCAACGGCAGAGGATTTTTCGTTCTCAGCGACTGTGATAACGGCAGGCGGTGCAAGCCTGTCCTGTATCTCCTCGCTGATAACTGCGGCTGTTTCAGCTGTTTCCTGCATGTCCGGTTCCGGTTTCAAGACAGCGCTCCGGTTTTCGGCGAGTTCCGGCGCCGACGGCTTTTTGGCGTCGTCGATCGGAAACAGTTCCGTCCGATCCGCAAGAATATTTTCCTGCGGCGGCAATTCCGGTGTTTCTTTCCGCAACAGCAACAGTCCCGCCCCGCCCAGCAGCAGGAGACTTGCGGCAATAGCCGCCCAGTAGCGGACGGCGTATGTTCCGGAACGGGATTTTCCGGCAACCGCAGTCTGTAGCCGTTTGATGGCCGAAGCATGGTCGCCGGGCACGGTTTCGAAGCCTTCCATCGCATCGGCAAGGAAAGCGTCGGTCATGGAGATGCGTTCCAGACGGTGCGCCTCTTTTCCTTTCCGCTTTCCCCGGAGATACGGCAATATCTTTATCTGTTCATCCGGCTTTCGATGCATATTTTTAAATTTCTTTTTCCGTTCTGGATGTAACTTTTGACGCTTTTCAACTGATAACCGGTGGCATTCGCAACGTCGGCATAGGACATTTCATCCAGAAAAAATTTCCTGATGCTGATGCGTTGCGGTTCGGGAAGTTTTTCCATGCAGCGGTGCAATGCCTCCAGCCATTCCCCGTTCTGTTCTTCCCGTCCTTCGTTTAATAATAGATGATCCACCGGATGCGATTCCATAAACTGTTCGTCAAATTCAACGATCATTTCGTGTTTTTCTTTCCGCAACACTTGCAGACAGTGGTTCTTTGCTACACTGTACAGCCATGTGCGAAACGACCGGATTTCATAGAGGGCGATTTTGGAAGCCAGTTCTTCGTACAGTTGCATAACGGCATCCTCCGCATCTTCGGGGTGTTTCAGGTATTTCAGGCAAAGCCCGTACACCAGCGGGATATAGCGGTGGTACAGCCGTCCAAAATACGCCATATCGCCTGTCGTACGGTAATACGCCAACAGTTCATCATCGCCCGGATGCCATAAAGTAGCCGAATCAATACCCAATTTATCAACGTTTATCCTGCAAATATATAAAAGAATTTCAAATAGATGCACCGGCAGATAAAAAAATAATTGAAAAAAGCCGTTTTTTGCACGCAACGTTTTAAAAATATTACGTCTATATCATTGTTTGATAATAATTGTTTCAACATAAAATGATCATGCATAGCCAAAAAGTTTTTATTTTAGCAGCATTGTTATGTACCGCATGTTCTACGGGGCATGTTATTCCTGAAAACCAGGCGGAACGGTTAAATACTTATCTTGATTCCGAACATCCGTATTTTAGCCGCATGTTTTCTCACGACGATGTGGTTGAAACGGTACAGCCTGTGTTTACACGCACCGAACTGTTTATTCTGGATGCCTTGGTAAGCAGGATTGATCCCGAAGTTTGCCGTACTTTCGATGATAAATGCCGGAAATGGATAAAATGCTGGATGGATGCCGATACCGAAATGCTGGTGGAAAATCCTCAGTTCGTACTTAAGTGCAATGAATCCGAATACCTTGATATGATTCGTTACTGCGAGCAGCAGGATGAGAGCGTCGTTTTGCTGTTTTTTCAATTGGCGGTGCGTGCGCATTGTCCTTACGACCAATGCCTGATGCGTCCCGTACTTGATTTGATGAACCGGTTTCCTCCCTACGCGCGGTATTGGGAAACCGTTAATTACGGTTTATTCAGCGAAAAGCCCAATCTTGCCGACCGGAAATGCAATGAAACGACTATTTGGTACACCCGCAAAGTGCTTGAATCGGAATACGGCTACACCTATCTCAACCGCCTTGCTTCATTGATTGATGCCCGCAGGTTGATGATGATCGGCAAATAATTTTCCGGACGTTATTCGAACAAATTTCTCATTTTTTGGAAAAACGTCCTGTCTTCGGATGAAGGATGGGGACGAAAACTGTTCGACTGGTTGAGTTTTTCCAGTAGGGTGCGTTCTTCTCTGGTTACGTCTTTCGGTATCCATACGTTGATGGTGACCAGCAAATCGCCTGTTCGGTAACCGTTGACTTCCGGTATTCCTTTTCCCCTGAGACGAAGTATTTTCCCGGGTTGTGTGCCGCTGTCTATTTTGATTTTGGCTTTCCCGTTGACCGTAGGAATTTCGGCGGTGGTTCCCATGATGGCGTCGGGGATACTGATAAACAGCGGATAAATCAAGTCATTACCGTCACGAATGAGTTCAGGGTGCTGTTCTTCTTCAATCACAACTATCAGGTCGCCGTTGATACCGCCGCGACGGGCTGCATTGCCTTTTCCGTTGACGGTCAGTTGCATTCCTTCGGCTACTCCGGCAGGGATTTTTATGGTAATCACTTCTTCGCCCTGCTCAATTCCCTCGCCGTAACAGGCGGTACATTTTTGGGTAATGATTCTTCCGCTCCCGCCGCAGGTATCGCATATTGATGTGGTCTGCATTCGTCCCAGAATCGAATTGACCACATGTGTCACCTGTCCTGTTCCTTTGCAGGTGGTGCATGTGGAATGGCTGTTGCCTTCCGCTCCGCTGCCTTTGCAGGTGCCGCAGGGAACGTATTTTTTCAATTTCAGTTTTTTTTCTGTTCCCTGTGAGATTTCTTCCAGATTCAGTTTTACTTTTACCCGCAGGTTACTGCCTTTGCTGACGGCGCGTCCCTGTCGTCCTCCGCCAAAACCGCTGTTTCCGAAGACACTGCCTCCCCAACTGCCGAATTTGAAGCCTCCTATATCGTCGAAGATATCGCCAAAGTGGGAGAAAATGTCTTCCATCGACATTCCGCTGCTGCTGAACCCGCCCTGTCCGCTCATGCCGGCATGGCCGTACCGGTCGTAGCGCGCTTTTTTGTTCTCATCGCTCAGGACTTCATAGGCTTCGGCAGCCTCCTTAAATTTTTCTTCCGCCTCCTTGTCGCCCGGATTTTTGTCCGGATGATAGCGGATGGCTTTTTGCCGGTATGCTTTTTTTATTTCTTCTTTTGTGGCTGTTTTCGGCACATCCAGCACTTCGTAATAATCCCTTTTTGTCATGTTTTCTTTAATTATTCACCGACAACGACTTTTGGATAGCGGATAATTTTTTCGTGCAATACATATCCTTTTTGTATTATGTCAATGACTTTTCCTTTCTGGTCTTCCGACAGTGCGGGGATTTTAGTCACCGCTTCGTGGAGATCGGCGTTAAAATGTTCGCCTAAAGCCTTTATTTCGGAAACGCCGCTGTTGGACAGAAAATCCAATAATTTACCATATATGAGGTTCATGCCTGTTTTTATTGATTCGATGTCGCCGGATTTGTCAATGGCTATCAGCCCGCGTTCGAAATCGTCCACTACCGGCAATAAGTCCTTGAGCAGCGATTCACCTGCCGTACGCATCAGTTCCATTTTTTCGCGGAGCGTCCGTTTGCGCGAATTGTCAAATTCCGCCGCCAGCCGCAGATACCTGTCCTGCCATTCTGCCGCTTTGTCGGTCGGTTCTTCCGTTACCGCCGCCGCATCCGTATCCGCATCTACTGTATTTTCGCTGTCTGCTACCGTATTTTTGGTATCCACCGTACTTTCGTACGCAGGATCGTTTTCTCCGACAGGCTTTTCCGGTCGGATATTATCGGCCTGATGTTTCGGATGTTTTTTGGTCATAGTATATTATTTTTGATAAGCATTCCTTTAGCAAAATTATGGTGGATGTTAATACAAAAAATTTGCCAAAACGTTTTTCGGAAGGAATGACAGCCATATTGTCCGACATGAATGGACAATATGGCAGATAATGCTTCACTGTCAATTGACATGACATTTTGAGATACCCCCCCCATATTTTATACATCAATATGGAATCGAGAATTGAAGGATGCACTCTCCCGAATGGCCTGTGGGGTGGCGATGTTCCGCAGGTACGTTCTTACCTGATGATGGTTTTTTCCCGTGCGGGACTTACCGAGATGATTTTGAAAGGCACTCCGGTTTCCTGTTCGATGAAGGACAGGTAATCCTTCAGTTCTGTCGGCAGATCATCGTAGGTGGAATGATGGCTGATATCGCTGCCCCAGCCGCTCATTTCCTTGTAAACCGGTGTGATGTCGGTATTTACGTCAAACGGTATCTGGTCTGTCAATTGTCCGTTGATTTTATAATGTGTGCAGATTTTGACGGTGGAAAACCCCGACAGGACGTCGGCTTTGGTCATGATGAGGGCGGTAGCGCCATTGATCATGATGGAATATTTGAGGGCGGGCAGGTCTAACCAGCCGCACCGGCGTGGGCGTCCCGTAGTGGCGCCAAATTCGCCGCCTTTTCGGCGGAGTTGTTCGCCTGTCTCGTCGAAGAGTTCTGTCGGGAAAGGGCCGCTGCCTACGCGCGTGCAATAGGCTTTTACGATGCCGAAGACTTCCCCGATGCGGGAAGGCGGAACGCCCAGCCCCGTACAGGCGCCGGCGCATACCGTATTGGACGAGGTGACAAACGGATACGAACCGAAATCGATGTCCAGCATGGTGCCTTGTGCTCCTTCCGCCAGTATGCTCTTGTTTTCGGACAGATAGCGATTGATGAGATACTCGCTGTCCACAGCGGTAAAACGCTTGAGAAGGTCAATGGCGGCGAACCATTCCTTTTCTTCCGTCCGGTAATCGGACTGGTAATCGTACAGTTGCAGTTGTTTCAGGTGTTCGTCAACCAGTTTTTGATAACGCGCTCTGAAATCGGGCATAAAAGTATCGCCTACCCTCAATCCGTTACGGCCTGTTTTGTCCCGGTAGGTAGGGCCGATGCCTTTCAGCGTGGAACCGATTTTCGACTTTCCCATGGATGCCTCCGATGCAGCGTCGAGCAGACGATGAGTAGGCAATATCAAATGTGCTTTGCGTGAAATAAACAGGTTTTGCAAATCTGTCTTCCTGTCATTCAACGCTTCAATTTCTTTTTTAAACACAATGGGGTCTATGACTACGCCATTGCCGATAATATTGATTTTTTCGGGATGGAAAATTCCCGACGGAATGGTGTGCAATACATGCTTAATTCCGTTAAATTCAAGTGAATGTCCTGCATTAGGACCGCCCTGAAAACGCGCCACTACATCATAATGCGGTGTCAGGAAATCCACTACTTTGCCCTTGCCTTCGTCGCCCCACTGGAGGCCTAATAATACGTCCAATTTCATTCGATATGCTGTCAATACAAAAAATTATCGTTCACTTGTTGCCGCAGTAAACGATGCTACAAAGAAAGTAAAAAGTTTGTTTCGATATACCATCAACGTGAAAAAAAATTAAAAAATCTTCGGATAATGTTTTTTTCCTGTACTTTTGCCGAAAAAATATAGAAAGAGATGGGCAGGATTTTTCTCGAAGGAATGGAATTTCATGCTTTCCACGGCTGTTTCCCGCAGGAAAGAGAAACGGGGAACCGCTTTGTAGTGGATGTTGAGTTGGAAACCGGCATGGAAGTCGCCGCAGAAAGCGACTGTCTCGAAGATACGGTGAATTATGCCGAAATTTACGCACTGGTACTGCGGGAAATGGCCGTTCCGTCGAATTTGCTGGAACACGTTTGCGGCCGCATCCTGAAGCAGATCATGACCGCCTTTCCCCGTATCCGGCGGGCGGAAGTGAAGATAGCCAAGATGCATCCACCCGAAATGGGAAAATTGCGGAATGTCGCCGTCAGCCTGCATGACGTCAGCATCCCCGGACAATCGTTTTGCAAAAAAAACGTTAAAAACACGCCCGGCAAGCAATAATTTTACTATTTTTGGGGAAAATTTCAGTCACAGGTCAAAAATCGGAATTTTATCAAAATTTTATCAGTATGAAAATCTTGTATCAATCGAAAATTATACCGCTGTTGTTGCTTGTTTCCTTTCCTGTTTTTTCGCAGGAATATGAGATAAAAATAGCTGTTAACAGCCCGGGCGATACCGTTATCATGGGCTATTATTTTGCCAAGAACAGCTCTATGATACCCGAAGACACCTGCATACTGGACAAGTCCGGCAAGGGCGTGTTCCGGGGAAAACAGAAACTGGATCGAGGCCTGTATTTTTTCATCATCAACAAAAGGAAAAAATTTGATTTTGTAATGGGCGACGAACAAAAGTTCGAAATCAAAGCCGATACGAGCGATCTCATCAGCAATACCACCGCCAAGGGGTCAAAGGAAAACGAAATATTTTTTGATTTCCAGCGAACCAACCTTCGACAGGGAGTGCAACTGCACGAATTGCGCCAAGCACTCGAAGCGGCGGAAAAAGAAGGAAACAGGGAAAAACAGACCGAAATACGCGCCCGCATGCAGGAACTTCACAAGGATCGCATCGCTTACCTGCAACAACTGATCGACGCCCATCCCGGGCTGTTTGTCACCAAATTCCTCAACACGCTGATACCGACGGAACAAAGGCTACCCGATTATCCGCGCGACGAAGCAGGCAATATCACCGACTCAACCTATCTGTACCGCTGGTACAGGGCGCATTTCTTCGACGACCTGAACATTTACGATCCCGACATGCTTCGTACGCCGCTGTATGAAGAAAAACTGATGACTTTTTTTGCCAAAATCCCGCAGCATCCGGATACCATCATTGCGGAAGCGGACAAGATACTGGAAAAAACGCTGTCCGAACCTGCCGTTTTCCGGTGCGTACTGGTGCTGCTGTTCAATCATTATACCAAAAGCCAAATAATGGTACATGAAAACATCTGGGTACATCTGGCCAAAAAATGGTACATTCCTCATGCCTCGTGGGCGGCGCCCGATTATGTCGAAAATCTGAAAAAGGAAGTGGACAAGCGTGCCTCCAATCTAATTGGAATGCACGCGCCGCCCATGGAAATGCTCATGACGCTTCCACCCGACCATTTCAGGGCAGCCGCATTGGACACCGCCATCAAGTTCGACCTCCACGCAGGAATAAATATCAAGGATTTCAGGCAAAGCCTCAAAGGAAAATATACTGCCATCCTTTTTTGGGACATCTCATGCAGTCATTGCCGGAAAACCATTCAGGACTTGTACGCCGAATATGAGAAACTAAAGGACAAAGGACTGACCGTCATTACCGTGATGACCGTCCCCACAAAGGAATCCAAAGGCAAGTGGGTCGATTTTATCAACGAACACCAGATGTTCGGATGGACTAACGGATGGAGTCCATACAGCGCCAAATACCGCACCACCTATGATGTCGCTCAGACACCGCTGCTTTTTCTTCTCGACGAAAATGAAAACATCATCGGCAAACGACTGACACCCGACCAGCTTGGCATGTTAATCAATTAATAATTAACAATTAATAATTAATAATTGTTAGTTGATCCTTCCTTCCGTACATACCGACAACGCCGGCACGGATGAAGCGAACCGGCGCCTCTCGAATTTACGCGCCCAAGCGGTACGCGACTATCTGGTGCATGAAGGCATAGCTCCCCAGCGCCTTACGTGTATCGCTTACGGCGCAACCCGTCCCGCGCTTCCAACGATACCGAAGAAGAACGCGCTAAAAACCGCCGCGTGGAAATGAAAATAACCTCGCGCTGAAAGCGCAAAAACCCCGCACAACCTGTTAGTCATGCGGGGTTCGTTTTAGTGCGGATTTACGAATCAGTTATAGGCTGTTTCGCCGTGTTCGTAAATATCCAGCCCTTCTTCTTCTACTCTTTG
>JAISWE010000233.1 GCA_031271175.1 Bacteroidales bacterium
AGTTAGTTTTGTATTATCTATGCTTGCATGGATAGTATTTCCCAAGCATTATTTTATTGTATTGCCGTGGGTGATAATAATTTCTGTAGCCTTGGGGTTTTGTATATTTTTGAATGGCAATAAGAATATGCGAAAAAAAACATAGATATACACGAGAGAGTGATATCAAACTTGTTTATTTGAATGAAACGTAAGTTTTGGCTGTTTTATATTGTTTCTTTTGGCTGCTGGAAAATTACTTTTAGGGCGAAAAAGAGGTTCAAAATCAATGCTTTTATGTCGGTAACAGCATGGAATTTAAAGAAATACATCGAAGTACTCAAAAAGAATCTTCTTTGGCTCTTTTTCAGATTACTGTTTCCGCAAAAATTTAAACTTGTTGGGGTGAAATGGGAGGTTGTTAAGGGGGAACCATCTATTCTCTCATCACAACGATCCGGTCGATATAAACCGCGTTGATTTCGTCGGGACGTTTCGGCGGAGCAAACCAGAGATATTGTCCATGTTCCGGTTTGAGGGGAACGGCGTCCAGTTCAATCCAGCGGTAGTCCTCACCGGAAATTTCCGAAACGGAAAGCGTTTTTTGCATGACGATTGTTTTATCGTGCGGATCATACACGTTTTCCGTCCGTTCGCCGCTGACTACAACGGGGACATAACGACAATTTGAACGGCGAAACCCTCGTTGAAAATCGATGCCCCCTCCACTGCATCCTTCTCCATGATGACGGTCGGCAACCGGCCAAAAATAAGTATCATAAATATAACTACAGCCCGTCATAGCTTGTGCTTAACTTTTTTTAACAGAAAAAATCAGCATAAAATTACTCAACTAACGCAAAAAAGTATTACTTTTACCCGTTTTTCAACTAAATGGAGTTGATATATTTAAATCATGTCGAAAAAGAGAGGATTTTTTAAAAAACATCCGTGGATAGTCTTCATTATGGGAGGATTAGTGGGAATGACGGTTGTGCTGTTCGGTAACCGGGTGATGCACCATACCGGAACGGATGAATATTGCATGAGTTGCCATGTTCATCCTCATGCGGACGACAGTTGGAAACTGTCGTCCCACTATAACAACCCTTCGGGCGTAAAAGTGCATTGCATTGACTGTCATTTGCCCCCGAAAGGCGATTGGCGCTATTTCAGGACAAAAGCCTGCACGGGGCTGTACGACCTCTGGGCTTACTGGACCAAAGACAGCGCGGATTTCAACTGGGAACGGAAAAAACAGCTGGACTATGCGGTCGATATCGTTTACAACGAATCCTGCAAGGCGTGTCATATCAATCTTTTCCCGAAAGGGCTTTCGGACGATGGCTGCACGGCTCACCTCTACTACGAAGCGAATGAAACAAAGCTGAACCTGCAATGTATCAGTTGCCATTTGGACGTAGGACATTATGATCCCCACTACCGTCATGCCAAAACGCTTGTGTCCTCCATGCAAACAAATTATACGGGACCGAAGTTTACCGAACCTGCCAGGGTAGAAAAGTTCGAAAATTTTACCGAATATATGCCGGGTACCAACGTTTCGTTTGAGATGGTGGCCATTCCGGGCGGAACGTTCAAAATGGGCAGCCCCGACAGCGAGAAATTCCGCCGCGACGATGAAGGGCCGGTGCACGAAGTGCTTATCAGCCCGTTCTTTATGGGAAAAGTGGAAGTTAGCTGGGATGAGTTTCTTGCTTTCCGCCTGCAAACAGAATCCGAAGGCCGCATTGCACCGGAAATCACCAAAGAACGCAATCTGAAAGCCGCAACGGTAGATGCCATCAGCGGCCCCACGCCACCCTTCGGCAATCCCGATCAAGGATGGGGCGCCGGCAAACGACCCGCTATCACAATGACATACTATGGCGCTGAAATATATTGCCTGTGGCTGTCGAAAATCACCGGAAAAAACTATCGCCTGCCTACCGAAGCGGAATGGGAATACGCCGCGAGGGGAGGCACCGAAACGCCTTATTTCTTTGAAGGCGCTCCCAAGCAATATTCCTCGCAGGGATGGTGGCGCAAATTTTTTGATCCCGATACGGCCGTCATCAATTCGTATGCCGTCTATGAACTCAACAGCGACATGAAAACGCACGAACCGTCGCGAGTAAAAAACAATCCTTTCGGGTTGAAAAACATGCTGGGCAATGTGATGGAATACTGTTCCGACTGGTATGCCGTCGACGCCTATGCACAGGCCGGCGCTTCCACTACCAACCCCACAGGCCCTGCGGAAGGCGAAGAACACGTGGTGCGAGGCGGAAACTATTCCCATGATGCTGCCGAATTGCGGGTGGCGGCACGCAATCATACCCTGTCTGTCGACTGGCTGAAAACCGACCCTCAACAGCCCAAGAGCATCTGGTGGTACTCGGACATCAAGGGAATCGGATTCCGCGTAGTCTGCGAGCCGGACAGTGCTATTTTTCGGAAATAATTTTTAAAATTTCATCATAATTCATAAAAATAAATATCATGACTAAAATTTCATTAAACAGAAGAGAGTTTCTTTCGAGCGCCGCACTGGCAGGCGCAGGAACATTAAGCGGCGGGGCGTTGCTGTCCTCGTGCGGAAACAGTGAGCCGGCATTGATACCGCTGTTGCCCGAAGCGGAGTGGAACATTCCCGCTTCGTTGCCGGACAAGGCAAAAGACGGCGTTCCCCTGAAAGCCGGCCTGATAGGCTGCGGAGGAAGAGGCAAAGGCGCCGCCCAGAACTTCCTGAATGCAGGACCCAACCTGTCCGTAGTGGCGCTGGGCGATGTGTTTGCAGACAGGGTGCAGGACGCGCGAAAAACGCTCAAGGAAGCCGGCACCGAGATAGCCGACGACAAGTGCTTCGTCGGATTCGACGCCTACCAAAAAGTGATAGACGCCGGAGTGGATGTGGTACTGATTGCCACCCCTCCCAACTTCCGTCCCGTCCATTTTAAGGCAGCCGTTGAAGCAGGAAAACACGCCTTTCTGGAAAAACCCGTAGCCGTCGATCCCGTGGGCGCCCGTTCGGTTATTACCTCTTCAAAACAGGCGCTGGCGCAGGGCTTGTGCGTAATTACCGGAACGCAACGCCATCACCAGAGAGTTTACGTCGAAGGCTACAAACAGGTACAAAGCGGGCTGATCGGCGACATCGTAGGCGGCAACGTGTACTGGAACCAATCCATGCTGTGGTATCGCAACAAGGAAAAAAACTGGAGCGATATCGAATGGATGATCCGCGACTGGGTGAACTGGACATGGCTGTCCGGCGACCATATCGTGGAACAGCACGTACACAATATTGACGTGTTCAACTGGTTTACAGGCAAAAAACCCGTCAGTGCGGTAGGTTTTGGCTCCCGCCATCGGCGTATCACAGGCAACCAATACGACAATTTCAGCATCGACTTCGTATATGAGGGCGGTATTCACCTGCACAGCATGTGCCGCCAGATAGACGGCTGCGTCAGCAATGTTTCGGAATTTTTTCAGGGAACCAAAGGCAGCTGGTCGAGCGCAGGCGAAATCAAAAACCTCAAAGGCGAAATACTTTGGAAATACGACAAAGAAGCTGCAAAAGCCGCTTTCACTCAGCACGATCCCTATACGCTGGAACATGTCAATTGGGTGAACCATATCCGCGATAAACAGCCCATCAGCCAGGCCGAGGAAACCGCCGTTTCCACCCTGACCGCCATCATGGGACGCATATCAGCCTACACCGGCGCCGAAGTCAAATGGGACGAGGTCATCGCTTCGGAACTGAGCCTGATGCCGGAAAAATTAGAACTGGCCAATGTCGATCTCAAGACATATACGGTGCCTGTTCCGGGAACAGCGAAACAGTAATTAGTTTATTGATGGTAAGAAGTCCTGTCACCCTGTCGGCGGCCACAGACCGCCGACAGCGGTAAACAGGCAAAATACGAAAGTGCGCCGACTGTCGGGAGAAACAAACAATGAAAGCAAGCAGCGTTGCAGGGTGTTAATTTAGAATTTCATCTTGCAGGCAATGCCTAATGATAGCATACGGGGGTCATCGCCGGTTGGATATTCATCGCAACGCAAGAAAAAATCCATGTACATCGTGCGGTTCAGGCGATAATTCGCGCCTCCCTGAAATCGCAACCGCCTCAATTCACAGCCTCTGACAGGATCGTTCAAACTTGTTGAAAAGTCGCAGGCAAGGTACGGTTTCCATGGAGACCCCCATATCATGAAGGCTGCTTCCAGTTTGTTTTTCATCACGTATTTGGGATTCATTTTGTATTCTCCCCGGTTTTCGTTCCGGACAGTTCCCTGCAAACGCCCCCGCCACGAGAGGGTAAAAGGTCCGACGACTTCCCTGTACGAAAGGTTGAAGTAGTAACGATGCCGAGATTCAAAAAAATGGTCGTTATTGTAAAGGTACAAAAAGGCATAATAAACCCCTATCTTCGCTTTCCGGTCGAAAAACGCATAATCAATCCCCAAAGATGTAACGCTGCGATCGAAACCAATGCTGTTATCAAGCAGGCGTATCTCCTCCTCTCCCGTCAGACTGAAAAAACGGCTCAGCTCTTTTTCCGCTTCTACCGACAGGAAAGTGCCGAAACCGGTTGGCGTTTGGGCGAAAGAAGACAGCGATAACAGCGATAACAGCAGGAAAAGGCATTTATGAAAAGCGCGTAACATTATCAATCGTGTTAATTTCATCGGACGTGCCTTTGTAATAGACCTTCAGGAAAGCGACGTCGCGCAGGAAATCAATATGTCCTATTTCTACTTTCGTAATGTCCAGGCCGGTTCTTTCTTTCAGGTCGGCAAGCAAGTCATCGTACCTGTCGGGCTTGATCAGGGCTATTTTTTCGTAAAGAATAATCTTGTGCGATGTATGTTTAAGAAACCGGCTGCTTTCCAGTAGCCAGACGATGAAGACAAAAAGCAGGTTCGCCGTGACCACGGAAGCATACGGGACTTCCATCGACAGCCCGTTCACGACGGAAATGCCGATAATCACGAACAGGTACGTCATTTCCCGGATTTGTACCGTTTCCGTCCGGTAACGAATCATCCCGAAGATGGCAAAAAGTCCCAGCGCGAAACCGATCTGCATCGGAATACTTTGCAAAAGGAATAACAGGAAAAAGACGGTTACGCTGAAAAGGATGAAAGTGAAATAATAATCCCTCCTCCGGCTTTTCCTGTAATAGAAAAACTGAATAATGACCCAGCAAATAAGAAGATTAAATGCAAATCGCATTAACAGCATCCAGAAATTAGTGGGGTCAAATACGTCCACTCCCATGAAAGTCAGTCCTTTTGTAGCCATTTCGACGGCATGTTCGGCGGCAATTTGAGGATCGTAATCAGTTTGAATCATGATGTACTATTGTATTAATTTATTAATAATCGTCCATTTACCTTTGAATCGGTTGTATTTGACATGGGAATCGGTCAGTACGGTTCCCATACAATATTTGCTGAAAGAGATTTTTTTAATCCGGAAATGATTCAGAATCTCGCTGAAATCGGAATGTTGCCGGCTGTCCTGTTTTAATTCGATAATCATCAGTTTGTCCAGCGTTTTGGCATTGCCCGTCCGACAGTTCAGGAAAGAAAGATGCATGTCGATCGTAATCCGTTCAGTCGTTTTATGGTTGACAAAGGTCATCCGTTTGAAATCATTGGCCAGCGAAGGCGTCAAGCTATCGGTATCGAACAGGGCGTTTTCTTCCAGAAAATGCTTTTCTTCCTTCAACTCCCCAATGGAAACAAGGTGGGACAAGCCCACGGGAACACGTTTCTTGCTGGTTTTCCCCTTGTTTGTTTTGTTTTTCACTTCCAGAAAGGAAAGGCCGGAATCAACGTAGGAACGAATCCGTATTTTCTGCCGGTTCAGCTTTCCGTTCTGATGCATCAGGAACATTTTCAAATCGGGCATGTCCAGATATTGAGTGCGGTAGAGAGCAATACGAATATCGTTGTTTACCTGCACCTTGAAGCAAGGAAGCATCGCTTCCAAAAGCTGTGGAAGCAGTGAAACCGGCGCAACAAATTTGGAATCCATCCTGTCCATCAGGCGGATATTTTCCATTTCGCTCAATGTAATCGCCGGCATCTTTTCCAGCAATGCTGCCGTTAAGCCGGAATCGTTATTTGTAGGAGTATTCATACACTTTGGTAGAGTATAATTTTCCGTCGGGATTGTAGTTGTACTGGATTTTTTTCCTGCCGGCGTCGTTATATTCGTATTTGCGTATCCGGTACAGTTTGTTTTTGTCGTTGTAAACGTTTTCGCGAATGCACCTTCCGGTGGAATAGTCGTATTCGAAAGTAACCCGTTCCCGCTGCCCGTAAACGGCGTATTCAATTTCTTCCAGTTTGTAGCCGTTTTCGTCCCAAACGGTCAGGTGATCCATCCACTGACGTTTCCCTTTGGCGTCGGCATTCATTTCCTTCACAACCAGATTTTTCCTCTGCGCCCGTTTTTCTTCCGGCGTCAAAAAGGGCGTTTGCGCCTGCGAAACAGGGGGAACTTGAGCGGCGCTGTTGATAAAATAAGCGCCGATAATAACCAATATCATTAAACCAATGATGTTGTATCTTTTCATGATCATGCCCTCACTTTAATGGTAAATCTTTCCGGCAGTTCATACATTTTTCCGGCTTCCTTCACTTCAATGACCTGTTTTACAGGGGTTAGCTTCCGTGTTTCGGGGTCTTCGCTTGTTACCCAGATTTCATATTTCCCCGGAAGAATTTTTTGAAAAATGAAAACGCCCTGATCGCCGACCCGGATGCGCTCGAAGAACATTTCTTCGCCGTAGCGGTTAATGTAAACATCCGCATCAACCGCCCAGCCGTCATCCACTTTGTTTGTATTGTCGTAGAACAGCGCCCAAACACGGCCTTTGATCATGGACGTCCCGTATGCGTCGCCCGTATGAATGAAAAGCGTATCGGCTGTATTGGCGCCACTGCCGACTTTCACGTTTTTGAAAATGGCCGCTTTGCGTCCGTCGGCATATTCCGAGTACGAATAGACAATGTAATCGCCCTTCCTCAGATAGTCGAAGCGATACAGGCCGTGACTGTCGGTTTCAACGTCATCGCCGAAATAATCGGCTTCGTTATCCCCGAAAATCAGATAAACGTCTTTCTTTGCCGCCGGAAAAGTATTCGTCTGGAAAGAAAAATTATCATCGGAATGTTCAATCTGATAAATGTAGCCTTCCAAAGAAGACGAACCGCCCAAGCCTTCGTCCTTATTGCAGGCGCAAAGTAAAAATAATCCCAAAAAAAGGGAAAGAAAATACTTCATAAAATAATCTTAATCTGTTCATAAACATAAACCTTCCACCATTTGTGAAGATACAAAAATAAGCATTTTAATGCGAATAGACAAACATTTTGTTGAAAAAGAATCACTACTGACCGGTTAAAAATAAAAAAAGGGAGCTGCTTATCTAATTGATTTTGCCTGTTTTAGCCATCTACATACTACTATTAATCTGATTTACTGAGATTCGCATCGAATTTGTTCCTTCGGCTTGAAGGGGGATTTTTTTAGAGGAAAGATATAAAATTTTTAAACGTGTAAACAACATGTCAAAGAATATTTTTTCCCCATCCATCGTTCACCTCCGACAGGCGTTGCGGCTGCTGTAGGGGTGGAAAAATCAGGATTACCCGTGATTTTTCATCACCTCCATCTTCAAATTCCTCCTTCGCTGTCCATCACCTCCATCCTGCACCGGATTTCCGTCCCTGAAAAAGCGACGCCCAGCAGCAGGACTTTCCCTGTATATGGACTGTAGTATTTCTTTTCGTGAATTTGTGTCATTGCCCTGTCAAGCAGCGTTTCGGCGTCTTCCTTTTTGCCGTATTTCAGTTCGGCGACGACCGTCAGTCCCGGCTGTTTCCATACGGCGTCGGCGCGACCGAAATGGCTTGATACTTCGGGATGGACTTCGAGACCCAGGAAACGCAACCAGATCAGCACCAGTGCGTGGTAATGCGCTTCACTGTTCATCTTCAACTCGTTGGGAACGGTGGCGACAAGCGTTTCGAGGCAGTCGGCAAAGCCCTGTTCGTCGCAGTTGCGGAGGCTTGCAGCCACCTTTTCGCGCAGCACATCCACCCTGTCCGACGGGTAATTCCCGTAAGCGAGCAGTATCTCCGTCAGTAAGGCCCTGTTGACTTCCATGTTGGGAACTCCCAACGTATATGCCGTTCCGTATTCGGTCGATTCAATGCCCTTGACGGTCAGGTAACCTGTTTGAAAAAACAGTGGTACTTCGGAAAGCGTCTGAGGGTCATACCCGTTCAGCAGGATGTTGCCAATCTTAACGTCCTCAAGTACAATACTTTCCCGCTGGCGGCGTTGCAGGATTTCTATCAGGAATGTCGGCGTGCCCGTTTGGAACCAATAGTCGCTGAAACGCCCGTTTTCGAAAAACAGCAGCGTCGAATACGGATTGTAAACGCGGGTTTTGGCATCCCATGAATAACCGTCGTACCACATGCGGATCACATCAAGCGTTTTTTCCCGCGTCCAGCCGTAATTGGCGGCAACGCCGTCAATATATGACGGGAAATTGCTTTCCAGTTCTTCTTGCGTATATCCGCAAATGGCGGCATATTTATCAAGCATGGAAATGTCATTCAGATTGTTGAGTGCCGAAAAGACGGACAATCCCGAAAATTTCGACACGCCCGTCAGGAAAATGAAGCGGATATGTTCATCGGCGCCTTTCATCACCTGATAGAAGTCGTGAACAGCCGTTCTTACAGGATTCAGATGCGGATCAAACAGATGACTTGTCACCGGTTTGTCGTATTCGTCTATCAGGATAACCGCTTTTTCGCCGGTTGTTTGATGCAGCAGCCGAATAAGCTCATCGAAACAATCGGACGGCATCCCTTTTGTCAGAGAAACGCTGTAACTTTTTGCAATATCCTGTATATAACCGCACAAACTTGTATTCATTACTTCCAGCGTCGAATGGCTGATGCGCGTCCAGTCTATCCGTATCACGGGATATTTCCGCGTCCAGTCCCACCTGTCGTAAATCCAAAGACCTTCGAACAGTTCCCTGCGTCCACTGAAAATAGCATCCATGGTACTTACCGTTAGCGATTTTCCGAAACGGCGAGGACGGGAAAGAAAATAAACGCCCTCCATTTCGATCATATCATGGATGACTTTCGTCTTATCCACATATATGAAATTGCCATTACGCAATTTCTCAAATGACTGTATTCCTATCGGCAAATTTTGCATATCCGTCTGCGTTCAAATGATTTCACAAAGATAACGTTTATTTATTACATAAATCGAATTTCATTTGAACAAATCGCCGGCGTCACTATCTTTGCAAAAAACATAAGGCGTTACGATGGTTTTTCGCGCGCTTTAAAAGAATTTATAGGGGAGATATACATGATTAAATTGAAAATTGAAAGTTGAAAATTGAAAATTGAAAATTGAAAATTGAAAATTGAAAATTGAAAGTTGAAAGTTGAAAGTTTGTTATTTAAAAACGGTATGGAAAACTGTTTCATGCAGATTTCTTCCGCGTCAATCTGCGATCAACCGTTTGATCCTGTCTATTTGTTCCTGTTTTTTTACTTCGCGCAGGTTCCGGCCTGTTTTGGTAAAATACTGATGCGAACTGATGAATTTTAACTGCATTTTGTTCCATTCGTTGAGCGACGTCATTTTATTTTGGGCTTTCAGTTCTTCGTAGAGGGCGTTGGACACCGGAATGAAATCCGCACGTCCCAGATAGTCGAGGTCGGAATCGCAGATGATGGATTCCAGCAAGTCGGCAGGTTTGGGAGGCAATTTGGTGGCCATGATGATGCGGCAGATTTCGTCGATTTCGGCGGGCGAATAGCCGTAGGACGGCAGTGTTTCCCGCGCTATTTCAGTGCTTCGTTCCTCGTGATCGGCGTAGGCGATAATGTGTCCTGTGTCGTGGAACAGTGCGGCTGTTTTCAGCAGCAGCAGTTGATGGTCGTCCAGCCCTTCCGCCCAGCCTATCAGTTCGCTTTCGGTTACCACATCTACGGTGTGTTTTACGTTGTGGTAGAACCGGTTTTTGGGAAGTTTGTTTTCCAGCAGGTCGAGGATATGTTCTTGCAGGTCGCCGAATTGGATCAACAGCAATCGGGTGCGGAAGGCTTCGTTGGAAAAGCGGCATTTTTTGTCCGATGAATATTCCTGCTGAATACCTTCCACGCCGTAGAGTTCCAGTTTCTGACGGTATTTGACGGGCAAACAGCCCGTATAAGTGCAGTCGAACAGTTCCTTCACCAGTTCGTAGGTGGTGGCGGAAAGGGTGACGACGTTTTTTTCTCCTATGGATGCGATACGGCTTACCACATTGAGGGTATCGCCTTTGATACCATACGTGGTCTGGTCTTTTCCTTCGATAGAGGTAGTTACCGCACCGGTATGGATGCCGATATTCACGCTCCATGTTCCCTGCCGGTCGGAATCCATCACATCCAGCATTTCCAGCGCCGCCAGGGTGACGGTGATGGGGTTGGTAGCATTTTTACGGGGGATACCGCCCGCACAGACGAAATTGTCGCCCATAGTCCGAACTTTTACCATGCCGTATTTTTTCAGTATCGCCTGAAACTGAAAAAAATGCCTGTCTAACAGGTCTATATACCCTGCCACATCGTCGGATTTTTTTATGATGTTCGAAAGACCTTTTATTTCAGCAAATAGAATAGTAACCAATTCAAAACGTACCTGCCGGGTTTCGTTTTCCTGCTTCGCCTCATGGTTCCGCAGGTTTTCCACTTCGCTTGCCAAACGTGCATACGAATCGGAAAGCGTTTTGTATCGCTCCTTCAGTTCCTTGTTTTCGGATACCAGCGAAGATATCCTTCTAAGTAACTGATTTTGTGTCGAAAAGTCCTTTTTGATCATGTCAATATAAAATCGGATATGATATGTATTAACGGCACAAACCGATATTTATTTTGAAAACGTCGAACAGTGCGTTATCTTTGCACAAGTTTTTAGACACATGGATCATATCAGAAATTTTTGCATCATTGCCCACATCGACCACGGAAAAAGCACATTGGCAGACCGTTTGCTTCAGGCTACACATACCATATCCGAACGTGATTTTCAGGATCAGGTGCTGGACGACATGGAACTGGAGCGCGAACGGGGCATTACCATCAAAAGCCACGCCATACAGATGAACTACGAGCATAACGGACGACAGTACACGCTCAACCTGATAGACACCCCCGGTCATGTGGACTTTTCCTACGAGGTGTCCCGATCCATCGCCGCCTGCGAAGGCGCTTTATTAATTGTGGACGCCACGCAGGGCATTCAGGCGCAAACCATTTCCAACCTTTACAAGGCCATTGAATATAATCTGGAAATCATTCCAGTGCTTAACAAGATGGACATGCTCGCCGCCATGCCCGATACGGTAAAAGATCAAATAGTGGACTTGCTGGGCTGCAACCGCAACGACATCATTGAGGCAAGCGGAAAAACAGGCACAGGCGTGAATGAGATCCTCGAACGCATCGTAGAAGTAATTCCTCCTCCCAAAGGCAACCCCGACGCCCCCCTGCAAGCGCTCATATTCGATTCGGTATTCAACTCTTTCCGCGGGATTATTGCCTATTTCAAAATCGTCAACGGCAGTATCGGCACGGGCGACCATGTTAAATTTTTCAATACCGGCAAGGAATACGATGCGGACGAAATCGGCGTCATGAGGATGAGCCTCGAAGCTCGAGAACGTCTCTATACCGGCGATGTAGGTTACATCATCTCCGGCATCAAAGCGGCGCGCGAAGTAAAAGTGGGCGACACCGTAACACATGTGGAAACGCCTTGTAGCAGCGGAATAGCCGGATTTGAAGAAGTGAAACCGATGGTATTTGCAGGCATCTATCCCGTGGATGCAGGCGATTATGAAGAATTGCGCGCATCAATCGAAAAATTGCAACTCAACGACGCCTCGCTGACGTTCGTTCCGGAATCGTCGGCAGCGCTGGGATTCGGCTTCCGGTGCGGCTTCCTCGGACTGCTGCACATGGACATCATCCAGGAACGGCTCGACCGCGAGTTCGACATGGATGTCATCACTACCGTTCCCAACGTTTCCTACAAAGTGCTTACCGCCAAAGGCGAAATACTCGAAGTACACAATCCGTCGGGATTGCCGACCGCAACCAACATCAGCCACATCGAAGAACCATACATCAAGGCTCAGGTGATTACCCAGCCCGAATATCTGGGCGCCATCATGAAACTTTGTCTGGACAAGCGCGGAACACTCAAAAATCAACTCTTCCTGACTTCCGACCGGGTGGAACTGAACTTCGAGATGCCGCTGGCGGAAATTGTCTTCGACTTCTACGACCGGTTGAAAAGCATCTCCAAAGGCTATGCTTCGTTCGACTATTACCCGTCGGACTACCGGCAGGCCGATCTGGTGAAACTGGATATCCTGCTGAACGGGGAAAGCGTAGATGCACTCTCCGCCCTGATTTATCGGGGCAATGCTTACGATTTCGGACGAAGAATATGCGAAAAACTGAAAGAACTCATCCCCCGGCAACAGTTCGACATCGCCATTCAGGCAGCCATCGGCGCGAAAATCATTGCCCGCGAAACGATAAAAGCCGTCCGCAAAGACGTCACCGCCAAATGTTACGGCGGCGACATTACCCGAAAACGCAAACTGCTCGAAAAACAGAAAAAAGGGAAAAAACGCATGAGGCAGGTCGGCAACGTGGAAGTGCCGCAATCCGCTTTCCTGGCCGTACTAAAACTAAACGATTGAAATACCGACAGAACCAAATCCGTTACCGGAAAGCCACATCCCGCCCTACGGGACAGGACATCAGATGGAAAAAGTATCGGGATGCGTGAAAGGCCATGAAGACACAGGCAGACGACAGTTGTTGATGTCCCAAATCGTTTGGGAAAATGACAGGCCTTCCATAGCAGGCAATTCCTCCCCCTCCCCGCCCTTACAGCCGACGCGCCGTATTTTGAATCAAAGTGGCGAATAGGCGACGGGTATCACCGGCACAGGAAACGTCGGGAAGGCGTTTTATTTATACCGGAATTTGATTCTGGCCTTGGTAAGGTCGTAAGGCGACATTTCAAGTTTCACCTTGTCTCCCGGCAGAATTTTGATGTA
>JAISWE010000234.1 GCA_031271175.1 Bacteroidales bacterium
AAATGTATAAATACTCTTCCTCATCTAATTCATTGGCGATGGCATCCGTTATGATTTGCCTGCACAGGTCTGCCATTTTCAGGGCATTCCCTTCAGGCATATGAATTTCTAACGACCAAACCTCGTCATCGACTACGTTACGAAAACTTACCGTATAACCATCCATAATGATAGAGGAGATTCCTTTTGCCTTAAAACGGTCAATGAGAGAAACCATCTTTTGATATAATTTCTCCGCAAACTGATCGCTGACAGGAAAAGACACCGTCTCAACTTTAAAGAATTTAAACCTTTCTTCTTCTCGCTTTGCTTTAATATGATCCAGTAAGATAGCCCTTATCTCGAAAGGGATGGAATCTATCAGGCATTCCGAAATACCTGTCAATTGAGGCAGTTGATAATAAGTAGGGCGTTCCGATGACTTGCGGTACACTTCTTCATAATTTGGAATATATTTAATTTCAAGAATAAAAGAAATATCTAAAGAATCCCTCACAATACGAAAACCTGCTTCTCCTTTAGTTGAAGCCTCAAAGGATGGCGCGTAAAAAAACTCAACCGGAGCATTGAAATCACCGAAAAACAGTTTTTCCACATCACTTTTACTGCCGAGATGACATCGGTAACCTGACACGATAAAATTATGCCCGACTTTTTTTACCAATTGAATATCCATCAAATTGTACTCAATTCTCTTGATAAAACGACCGCCATCCACATGTTCCCCATTCTTCTGAGAAAATGCAAATGAAATAAAAGATACCCATAAATAACAGGCTATAGTGATTCTTTTTATAAAAATCAGTTTAATAATCATAAAAACCTCCTTGATAGTAAATGGACGTGGGTAGTCCGGGGTTTTCTGCTTTAGCCGCTTTATCTGCATTTGATGCATTCTTACTGTTACGATGTGTATGCGCTACCCAAGAAACAGGACTGGTATTTCCTCCTTGTGTAAAATAATATGCGCCGGTACTGGTATTTTGAGTGTATGTAATGTGAGCCTTGTTTGTGGTGTTGTTATCGTCAATCCATGTTGAATATGTGCCATCTACATGTGCGACAATACATACTTCCACATAGTCGGCGCTATTTACCCACGAAGATAAAAAAGACATCAAAGCATACCAATCCTCCCCACCATAATTTTCAACCGTGCCGCTTTTCAGTAATGGCCGGGAAAAATTAATCCCCAACTCCAACAGTTTACTACTTACATTTAATGAACGTTGGATACATTGCTGAAAATACTTTTTACTCATGTCTAAAGTAAAAGAGGCAAATTCCGGATATTTTTCAAGCAATGCTTGCTTCTTTTCATTAACATTTTGAATTTTCTCTTCTATTCTGATAGAACCCATAGCAGACGGAAGACGCTTTACTTTTCTTCCTTCCGTATCGTAAGTAACTTCCAGTTTTGAAAAATCCACATTACTAAGCTTGTTTTCGAAAATAGCAAGTGATTGCTTAAAATCAAATATGGCTATAATGTATTCTTCCAATTCAAAAGAGTTATTATCCAAAAGATTGATTTGCTCTTGCTGAGACATATCATCTTCATTCTGGCATCCCACCATTATACTTGCAAGCAATGCAATCACTACCGCTACGCTTGCCATACTTATTTTGATAAAACTATTCGTTTTCATTTTATTAAAATTTATTATTTATTACTACTAACTCCTGCCTCTGTTTCAGGCGTTGAGGCGCCGCCATTCGTCGGTTACCGTCCGGAAAGAGCACGAACTCGCTCTGCCGGAAATGCCGTAATTGTGATGCGGCAGCGGTATTGTTGCCAAAGCCGCGTTGCGGGAAGGCGCGGCATCATCACGTTCTGCCCTCACGGAGGCAGGGCGCTGCCGCGAGGATTTACTTCCCGCGTTTCGCCCTGCCGTGTGGGATGGTTGTTGGGTTCGTCACTCGTTCCGTCTTGTGTGGAGGAATCGCGTTTTCCTTCCTTTTCCACTAGCTGCCTCATTTCATTTTGGATGGCAGTGACGGTAGCGGAAGGTATTTTTATTTTTTTGTTGATGATTTGTTTTGCGATGTCACAGGCGTCTTCATGTCGTCCGTCGGCTTCGTAGAGTTTTGCTAATTCGTAGAGCGGCAGGAAGCGCACTGGGCACATGGCGGCGGCCGTTTTCAAATGGCGCTCCGCTTCGCCGTAGCGGTGCAGTTTCCTGTAGTTGTCCGCCAGCAGCATCTGTACGTCCATGTCGTTGAAATAGCGTGTGCACAGCCCGAAAACCGCGATGCTTGCTTCGTATTTTCCCGCCTCGTGCAGTTCGGCGGCATGGTTGTAGAGAAACAGTCCGTTTTTCCCAAGCAGCGGGTATAACCTGCGGTATTGGGGAAGTACGGTTTCGGTTTCTCCCGCCAAAGCGCGTTGCGCAATCTCATGCCAGACCGTTTCCGCTCTCAGCAGGACAGAAGTGTGCACCAGCAGGAGAACAGACAGCAAAATCGCTGCTGTTTTCCGGGCGGTCGCAAATTTTTCCCGCACCGGTATTTCACCTTCCCGACGGCTGATAACGGCTATGTTCAGAAATACCGCCAGCCATGCAAAGGGATATTTGAACGGGTACGAAAAACAGGAAAACACCGCCAGCGCCAGCAAACTCAGCAAAGCAATAAATTTTTCGCCGCTGCGTTTGCGCAGGCAGGCGCGGACAAGCATAAATCCAAGGAAAAACACGACTCCCAGCCCGATAATGCCGTGCTCTGCCAGTACCAGCAAGTATTCGTTGAAGGGATGCAGTACATTGTCCGCCAGCGATGCGTATTTACTGTGGGGGTGGCTGTCGAAATAATCCGCCTGCCGGAGCATGTATTTTGCCTGAAATGCGCCCTGTCCGTGTCCGGTTACCGGACTGTCCGCCGCCATGTCCAGCGTACACCGCCATATCAGCAGCCGTCCGTCGGCAGAATCTTTCCCATGCAGATAAAACGCTGTCAGCACCACCGCCATCGCGACTCCAAGCGCTATTTTCAGTATGATGTCCCGTTTGAGCGGTATGTATCCTGCCCCCAAATACGCCAACAACACCGTAATCCCCGCCGTCATTCCGGCACGGGAACCGGACAAAGCGACGGCAACCGCGATTATCGCAGCACATGCGACTGCTCCCCATCTTACATACAGTGTTTTATTCTTAAAAAACAGGAAACATAAGGGGAATACGCACACCAGTGCGGATGCAAAACCGGCGGGATTGTCGAAACTGCCCGTAACGGGAAAATTGCTGTTGCCGGAAGCGACGGCTCCGGCATATTGCAGCATGCCGTGCAGCGAGAGTGCAACGGCAAAACAAACGAGTATTCCCGCAATGTTTTTAAACGAAACGGTTTCGGCTAACGGAACAAAAAGCAGCAACAGCAACAGACAAAACACGCACGGCAATATTTGCGGGCTAAAGCCGTCAATCGCCCAGTTGCGGAAAAGTGCGACCATACCGGCGACAAAACAAAACCGCCAAATAACGGAATTCCCCGTTATTTTCCCATTACCGGAAAAAACCGATATTGCTCCTGCTAAACCCACGCACAGCATCACCCCAAACCATTTGGGCGTTATTTGGGCGTTCACAAAAGCGTGCGACGTCACAAACAGGGCGCTGACACATGCGAGACCCAAAAACAGGATAAAGATTGCCGTATATGGATTTCTTTTTGTCATTTGTCATTCTTTTTTTACCACCACACCTGTTTTCCGTCTTCATAAGTAAAAATACGTTCTTCCCTGCCGCGCGAGAGGTTGCGCAGCCAGTAAACCGTGCCGGCGGGGACGCCGTCAAAGATCAGCGCGTCGGTAGCGGCTGTCTGTTTGCCTGCGCTGTACCACGCCCCGCCGTCGCGGTAAAAGAGTTCGTATGTGTCGCCCGTCAGTATGAAATTGGTGTCGCTGCGCGGGCAAAACAGCACGCGGGTGATGTAGTGCGGTTTGCCCAGATCCAGTCCCACCCAACACTCTTTCGGTCTGGGTCTCGGCTTCTCAAACCATGTTTCCAGATTGCCGTCCATTGCATGGGTGTAAGGATGAGCGTCGTCCGCACTGATTGCCGGAGCGCCGATGATGTTTCCCGTCAGTCGTTCTTCCGGCGCATCCCTGTCCCGCTTGCCGTAAAACTCTATTTCGGCATAGTTTGCCTGCCTGCTTTCGGCGGCAAGAAAACGCACATAACGGAAACGGCGCGGACTCTC
>JAISWE010000041.1 GCA_031271175.1 Bacteroidales bacterium
CCAAGAATATAAACCGTCGTAACGGGCAAAACAATTTCCTCGCCGTTGACCCTGTCAACCCGTTTGTACTGCTCCGAAAGATAGTTGCGAAACCTTACCACGTCCGTCTCGTCCCATGACTTCTGAACTTCAATCAAAATCTTTTTCCACTCGCCTCCTTTCGTCTCAATGGTGGCCATAAAGTCTATACGGTAAATGGAATACCCAATACCCTCATCAGACGCTTTCACGCTTCCTTCCACCTTTTTCCTGTAGGTGAACTCCTGCGGGTGGGCATTCACGGATATAATGTTCTCTCCAAGCAACGTGCCAAGAAAAAATCTCGCTATACGCTCGTTTTCCATCAGCTTTTTGAAGACAGTGTCGTATATCGGATTGGCAATGACACATGATTTTGGCTGTCCCACATTTTGTTCCTTGGTTTCCATTTCCTTTTCGGTTACTACGCTACGCAATTTTTGATTTAACTGCACAAAAATAACGAATTTATTCCAAATGGCAAAATCGCAGGCAATATTTATGGCGACTGCGCTCCATTGGAGTGCGCAAGAAACTGATCGACGAATGGGAACGCCGCAGCGTACAGAAAGGACAGGGGCTTTTGCTACCGACATGTCATCCCTCACGGGACTTTTGCCGGCTATTGTTACGTTATGAGTCTGATGTTCACGCCTTCCTCTGCCAGATATGCTTTCAGACGGGGAATAGGGATTTCGCCGAAATGAAAAACGCTGGCGGCTAATGCGGCGTCGGCTTTGCCTTGTATGAAAGCGTCGCGGAAATGTTCTGCTTTTCCGGCTCCTCCGGAAGCAATGACGGGGATGTTCAGTCTTTCGGAAAGAACGCACAGGGCTTCGTTGGCATAGCCTTCTTTTACGCCGTCATGGTTCATGCTGGTGAACAGTATTTCACCTGCGCCGCGCTCCTGCGCCTCTTTTGCCCATGAAAACAATTCCTTGTCGGTAGGGATGCGACCGCCGTTGAGGTAACATGTCCAACGTCCGTTGTCCAGACGGGCGTCAATGGCGGTCACCACTACCTGATTGCCGAAATTTGCGGCTATTTCGTCAATCAATTCCGGACGGAGCAGCGCGGAGGAATTGACCGATACCTTATCTGCGCCGGCGTTCAACAAGGTGTCCACGTCTTTCAGTTCACGGATACCTCCGCCCACAGTGAATGGGATACTGATGCTTTCCGCCACTTTCCGCACTAATTCCACAAACGTTTTACGTCCTTCATGCGACGCGGTGATGTCCAGAAATACCAACTCGTCGGCGCCTTGCCGGCTGTATTCGGCGCCCAACTGCACCGGATCACCCGCATCGCGCAGTGCCACGAAGTTAATCCCTTTAACGGTGAGTCCGTCTTTGATGTCCAGACAGGGGATGATGCGTTTTGCCAACATGTGTTATTGTTTGTTCGTTAATTCCCTGATGGTTTGCACCGGATTTTCCGCACGGAAGATGAAACTTCCCACCACAAACACGTCCACTCCCGCTTCGGCAAGTTGCGCAATGTTTTTAATATCCACGCCGCCGTCCACCTGTATCAGTGCATGAGCGCCCTTACGGGTTATCATTTCTTTCAGGCGCATCGTCTTGTCGTAAGTGTTTTCGATGAAAGCCTGACCGCCGAAACCCGGATTAACCGACATGAGCAGCACCATGTCCACATCGCCGACAATATCTTCCAATACGCTGACAGGGGTATGCGGATTGAGCGACACGCCTGCTTTCATCCCTTCCTGCTTGATGTTCTGCACGGTGCGGTGCAGATGGGGGCAGGCTTCGTAATGAACGGTCAGCCAGTCGGCGCCCGCTTCTTTAAAATCCCTGATGTAACGGTCGGCGGCAGTAATCATCAGGTGCACGTCCAGCGGTTTGGCGGCTTTTTTTTTCACGGCTTGGACGACAGGAAAACCGAAAGAAATGTTCGGCACAAAAACGCCGTCCATGATGTCCAAATGAAACCATTCGGCAACGCTACTGTTGACCATCTCTATTTCACGGCTCAGTTCCCCGAAATCGCAATTGAGAATGGATACGGCTATCTTATTCATAAGCTCAATGTTTTGTGTTCAACATGGCAGCAAAGATAATGAATTATTTTTTGAATAGATGTCGTTACAAAAATTAATCCGAACTGTCCATTAGGAAATTCGCCGAGTTCCCCTGATTTGCTACATATGTGTCGCGCTTCGGCTACGCACGTGCGTAACGAAAATTTCGCACACCCTTTTGCATGCTTACATACGGGGGGAATTTTGCTACTCCCGTATGCAGATTTTGCTGCGCCCGTATGCAGATTTTGCTGCTCCCGTATGCAGATTTAGCTGCTCCCGTATGCAGATTTAGCTGCTCCCGTATGCAGATTTAGCTACTCCCGTATGCAGATTTAGCTACTCCCGTATGCAGATTTTGCCGCACACGTATGCAGATTTTGCTGCACACGTGAGGCGAATATCGTCAGACAAATGTGGCGGCGTACCGGCTTGACGGCGTGCAGGGTATCCCGACAGGTTCGGAAGATTTCTGACGAAATTTACACGATTTTCAAAATTCACAAACACAGGTTCATCTATAAGAATCCGATTAAATGTTGTACCTTTGTGTCACAAAAAATACGATATGAACAGGATTACAGCATTATTTGGTATCCGGCAACCCATCATACAGGGAGGAATGGTGTGGAACAGCGGATGGAGGCTGGCTTCGGCGGTGAGCAACAGCGGGGGGCTGGGATTGCTGGGTGCGGGAAGTATGCCTCCCGACGTTCTGGAAGAACACATCGCCAAATGCAGACAAGCCACCATGCAGCCCTTCGGAGTGAATTTGCCTTTGATGTATGCCGGTGTTGAAGAACAAATACGGGTGATCATCCGCGGAAAAGTGCCGGTAGTGTTCACTTCCGCCGGAAGCCCGAAAACTTATACCTCCCTTCTGCATCAGCATGGCGTGAAGGTGGCACACGTGACGTCGTCCCTTAAATTTGCATTGAAAGCGCAGGAAGCCAGCGTTGACGCTGTTGTGGCGGAAGGCTTTGAGGCGGGCGGGCACAACGGCAAGGAAGAAACTACCACTTTTTGCCTCATCCCAAACATCAAAAAACACGTGTCCGTCCCTGTTATCGCCGCAGGAGGCATTGCCACCGGACAACAGATGCTGGCGGCGCAGATACTCGGCGCAGACGGCGTTCAGATAGGTTCGCGGTTTGCCGTCACCCGCGAATCCTCCGCACACGAGCGTTTCAAAACGGCGGTAGTCAATGCCCGGGAAGGCGACACTTTCCTCACGTTGAAAGAAATTACACCCGTGCGGCTTCTTAAAAACAATTTTTTTTACGAAACGGAAAAGATTTATGCCGCTCACGGCGTCAAAGAGGATTTGGTGCGGCTTTTGGGTAAAGGGCGCGCCAGAAAAGGCATGTTTGAAGGCGATACCGATGAGGGCGAGTTGGAAATAGGGCAATGCGCATCGTTGATAGACGACATTCCCAGCGTGGAAGAGGTGTTCCGTCGCCTGAACGAAGAATATCAAACCGCTTTGAACAATATCAGATAAAACAGAAGGAATATGCACATCAGAGAACAAATAGCCGCTCATCGTTCCATTCGCCGGTATTCGCCGCAACCTGTCCCCGACGATATACTGCGGCAGATACTTGAGGCGGGTGTTTGCGCCTCCAACACAGGCAACATGCAGGTGTACAGCATGATTGTTACCCGCGACAGCCACTTGAAACAACAACTTTGGGAGGCGCACTTCAAACAGGACATGGTGTTGCAGGCGCCCGTACTAATTACGTTCTGCGCCGACGTGAGGCGCTTCGGCAAATGGTGCGCAGCGCGCAAGGCACAACCCTCGTACCGCAACCTGCTGTGGTTCTGCAACGGCAGTACGGACGCCGTGCTGGCAGCACAAAATGTGACGCTGGCGGCAGAATCCTTCGGACTTGGCATCTGCTATCTGGGCACTACCCTCTACAATGCCGCCAGCATTATCGACATCCTGAACATCCCGCCGGGCGTTATCCCTGTCACCACGCTTGTGATGGGCTATCCCGACGAACAGCCTCCGCTCACGGGAAGATTGCCGCTGGAAGCCGTCGTACACTGCGACGTTTACCGCGACTGTTCCGAAGATGACCTGAGTCGCTGGTACGCCGCTACGGAAACCTCAGAACAGGCGGAAAAACTCTTGCAAATCAACAAAAAAGAAACACTTGCGCAGGTGTTCACCGATTGCCGCTACACGCACAAAGACAATGTCCGTATGTCCGAAGCATACTTGCAGGCGATGAAACAGCAGGAGTTTATGTGATTCCGGTTGGGTGCATTTATTTTCGATGAGGGCGATGTCCCTGCAAATACTTCCGGACGGACAACCATGCGACAATTTGAAATGCACCTCCCCGGTTTTACTTCGTCAAATCCGGCACGACCTGACACATGTCGCATTTCCGGCCGCATTGACGTCGGTTATCGTCATGGGGATACACCGTCCGATGAGGGTGTTGTCGCAGGGTGTTTCCGTTTTGATGTAGTTTCCTGTAAATCCAGTCATTACGCCGTCTTTTTCTCGGCGTTCAAACAGCACGTCAAGCGTTTCCCCGATGTGACGCCGGTAAAATTGCATCCGTTTGCTGTTCGACAAGTCAATCAGTATTTTGCTGCGTTGTTCGGCAATGTGGCGGGGTACTTTTCCGTGCATTTCCGCCGCCTTGGTGTTCGGGCGCTCGGAATAAACGAATACGTGCAGGTACGACAGGTCAAGCCCTTCGATGAAAGATGCGGTATCGGCAAAATCTTCGCCGGTTTCACCCGGAAATCCCACGATCACATCTGCTCCGACGGCGGCATGGGGGATGTACCGGCGAATGAGCGCCAGTTTTTCGGCGAACAGTTCCCTTCGGTAACGTCGTGCCATTAATGCCAAAATGCGGTTGCAACCCGATTGCAACGGTATGTGGAAATGCGGCGCTAACTTTGCCGATCGTGCCGTCAGTTCGACGATAGCTTCGGTAAGCAGGTTAGGTTCGACGGAACCCGTACGGATGCGTTCCAAGCCGTCCACCGCGTTCAGCGCAGTGAGCAATTGCAGGAAGTTTTCGCCGGTGCTTCGCCCGAAATCTCCGATGTTCACCCCCGTAAGTGCCACTTCACGGATGCCCTGTGCGGCAATATCGCGCGCCAGCGCCACAACCTTCGCAACGGGAGCGTTACGGCTGTGCCCGCGTGCTTTGGGGACGGTACAGTAGGCGCATTGATAGTCGCACCCATCCTGCACTTTCAGGAACGACCGGGTGCGGTCGAACAGTGAATAAGCGGGAATGAAAGATGAGGTATCCTGTATCCCGCATTCTTCCTCATGCGGGTCGCGAATAACCTCCCGAAGCCGTTCCACGATGCGGAATTTGTCGTGGTTGCCCAACACCAGCGTCACGCCCGGTATCCGGCGTATATCGTCCGCTTTCAGTTCGGCAAAACAGCCGACTACCGCTACTGCGGCATGAGGCGACGTCTTGACGGCTTTGTGAATTGCTTGACGGCATTTCTTGTCGGCTTGCGCGGTGACGGTACATGAATTGACTACCACCACATCGGCAGGATCGCCGAATGCTACCCGGGTGTAGCCGCTTTCGGCAAACAAACGCCCGATGGTGGCGGTTTCGGCAAAATTCAACTTACAGCCTAATGTATAAAAAGATACGGTCATTATGCCCGCAAAATTAGATGAAAAACTTGGGTTTTCCAAGCGCGTGAAATAAAAATCAAGGCCACCCCTGTTGCGCTTACGACCGTACTCTTACGTACAACTGCTATCTTTGTAGCTTTAAATAATTAATTGATAAACAATTAAAATGT
>JAISWE010000118.1 GCA_031271175.1 Bacteroidales bacterium
AGCGGATGGACGCCGTTCGGACGGCGGCTCCCGTAAGGATCACGCTCAAAGGCATGCAAGAAGATCAGCCGGAATTGTACCGGCAGTACATGCGCAGCCAACGGCAGGCCAAATGGGGCTTCGGCCTCCTGATAGGGGGAGGTGTGTGTCTCGTAGGAGGATACGTCGGTGTCGTATTATCCACTTACAAAACCTATCTAAATATATTTAATAACAAAAATGAAGAGGATGAAGGGTTCACCGTCAGCGGCTTGTTCATGGTAGCCGGCGTTGCATGCATTGCGACCGGTACGCCGCTGCTGGTGGTCGGAAGCGTGAACAAAGGAAGAGCTTCGCGGGCATACAAAAGAACGCTTGCCGGACAGACGCCCAACGCTCATTTCCAAATCAACGCGCACCGAGACGGACTGGGGCTGGCATACGTATTCTGATGACGCTGTCTCATGAGGCTATATTTCAAATAAAAGTCTTACTTTTGCAAAAATATCGATTATGCATCATCATCGGGAAAACATCGGTATCGGCTTGATACAAGCCGTTGCAGATGGGGATATCGAACGGAACATTGCCGGGACTGTACGGGCCATTCGGCAGGCTGCCGAACGGAAGGCGCAGATAGTGTGCTTGCAGGAGCTTTTTCGGACGCCCTATTTTTGCCATACGGAAGACCGCCGGTATTTCGAGTGGGCGGAGCCTGTTCCCGGGCCAACCACTACTTTGTTGCAGTCGCTGGCGAAAGAATTGGGCATTGTGATCATTGCGCCGCTGTTTGAACGGCGTGCCAACGGGTTGTATCACAACACGGCGGCTGTTATTGACGCCGACGGAAGCTATCTCGGCAAATACCGCAAACAGCATATTCCGGACGATCCCGGTTTCTACGAGAAGTTTTATTTTGCTTCCGGCGATACGGGTTATCAGGTCTTTCACACGCAATACGCCCGCATTGGCGTGCTGATATGCTGGGATCAGTGGTATCCGGAGGCGGCGCGTATCACTTCGCTGATGGATGCGGAAATACTCTTCTTTCCTACAGCCATCGGATGGGATATGGATGAAAAGTCGGACGAGACGAATCGGGAGCAGTTCGAGGCATGGCAAATCGTTCAGCGCAGCCATGCCATCGCCAACGGCGTGCATGTGGTGACGGTAAACCGGACAGGCGTCGAACACGGCACGCAATTTTGGGGAGGCTCGTTCGTCGTCAATCCTTTCGGAACCGTTCTCTATCAGGCGTCTCATTCCGAAGCTGCCGTGCATGTACAGCCCATCGACCTGAAGCTAAGCGAGCACTACCGTACCCTATGGCCATTCCTGCGCGACCGACGGATCGACACCTATGCGCCCCTCCAGCGCCGGTTTATTGATACTTAATCTTTTTTATTTATGCTGGTTTATTTTGTTGTAGGAGAGCCTTCCGGCGACATCCTTGCGTCCCGTTTGATGAACGCTTTGAAAAAAAAATCGCCCGGTATTCGGTTTGCCGGCATTGGCGGCGAAGCCATGAAAGAGGCAGGCTTTGAAAGCCTGTTTCCCCTATCCGAACTTTCCGTGATGGGCTTCTGGGAAGTAGCGCCTCGCTTGCCTCTTATCCTGAAACGCATGAACGAGACGGCAGATGACATTGCCGCGAAACGTCCCGAAGCGCTCATCACGGTAGATAGTTGGGGTTTTGTTGGGAAACTGCTGGAAAAGCTGAAAAAACGCCGTCTGCATCCGGTGAAAATCCACTATGTGGCGCCACAGGTGTGGGCGTGGAAGAAAGGCCGGGCTGCCAAAGTCGCCCAAATGACGGATCACCTGATGACGTTGCTGCCCTATGAGCCGCCTTATTTTGAAAAGCACGGATTGAAATGCACTTTTGTAGGACATCCGGTGATTGAAAATACGGCTCATATCCATGTTTCTCCGGCTGAATTTAAAGCGAAGTACGGGATACCGGAAGCGGCTGTTCTCCTGACCGTCCTTCCGGGAAGCCGCCACAGTGAAGTGAGCCGACTGGCGCCCGTGTTCTGCAAAGTAGTCCGGCAGTTGTACGTCCATTTTCCCGGGCTGTATCTGCTCATTCCCACTATCGACGCTATGGCGGAGGAAATAGCAGCCGCTTTCGGAAAGACCGGCATTCCCCATCTGCTCATCCGCGGACAGCAAGAGCGTTATAAGGCGTTTAAGGTAAGCGACTTCGCAATGGCGGCGTCGGGTACCGTGTCGCTCGAACTGACCGCCTGCGGAACCCCGCATGTCATTGCGTACAAATTCAACCGATTGACGAATATGATGATCCGGCGGCTGGCCACCACCCGCTTCGCCAACCTGATCAACATTCTGGCGGACAAATTGGTGATTCCGGAATTTGTGTTGGCCAACTGCAACGAAAAACAGCTTACGCCTGCCGTACTCGAATGGATGAAGCATCCCGATAAGGCAAAAACCATTGCCGGAGAAGCATTCCAATATTTGCAACTGCTGAAACCCGCCGATGTCATGCCTTCCGAAAAGGCGGCATCCGTAGTGCTGGCGCTGACGGAAAACCGACTGTAAACGTCGTCAAATTTTCCGCTTGCTGTAATGGATACAGAGATGCCATACGCACAATCCTAAGTGTTTTCAGGCTTTCTACAATCCGTGATTTTCAATCAAATAATACTATTTTGTTTTTGGCATAATAATTGTTACTTTTGTAAAATAATTAAATGTAGCAAATAATGGGACCATATTGCCTTCGTGTTAACACTCTTTCTGGCACAGAAACATCCTATTTTTGAATAACTTACTCGATATAAGCGACAGAATTTCTACATTTGTTTGTCGCTTTTTCTATTTTCTATATCTTGCGACTTTAAATCAAATTTGCTATGAAAATAAAGAAAGAATGAGTATCTTTGCGGCTGAAAAATTTTATAAAATGGAAAACCTGATAGCGTTTTTAAAGAAGATACGGCGAAGACAGATGCTTCAAAACAGGTATGCGTCTAATTATGCCTTTATCGGGATCGGCAATCATAGCGTCAACAATTTATATCCTGTTGTTCG
>JAISWE010000033.1 GCA_031271175.1 Bacteroidales bacterium
AACGATTTGCGGGTAACGTATAGCGCAGACCGTCCGGTGCTTGTAAACCTGGTGGAAGCGCATAAAGACCTGAAAGCGGATTTTGTGCGGGAATTGAACGTGGAAGGCCGCGTGAACCAACTGTCGCGGTATATCTTCGGTGAAGAAAAACCGCCGCGCTTCCATAAAAAGGAATCGCAAGTTGTCGAATCAGCATAAAATTGACAATTTTCCATTTTCCTTTCCATTACTCGTATATTTCCGGCAGATCGATCAACGTTCTATCGAACATTTGCTGCCCGCCTTTTTCGTTGGGGTGATGGTAAATCTCACCCCAGCCGTTGGTGTAATTTTCCCAATACATTGTTGACTTATCCACTTGCTGCCCGTCGCCGTTGAGGGAAGTGGCAAAGTCGAAACGGCAGCCCTTGATACTGTACTTTTGGCGTACCTGATGGATGACCTGATTAACGGCGATCTGCGTGCCGCTTTCGTTGCACGGGATATTGTTCAGGATGGGTATAGCGCCCTGCGATTGGATGTATTCCACCAGTTCGCTCAGGTTGGCTGCCGTATTGCCGCCATTGGTGCCGATGGTCACCATCACGTATTTCGTCTTGACGAAAGGCAGTTCATTCTTGATGTACTCCAGAACCGTGTTGATGGTTCCGCCGCCCCGTCCGCTCGATGCGGCATTGCCGTTCAGTCTTCCGATGATTCGTTGCGTCCACGACAGCGGAAAATCCATCGTCGGGAAATAGCCTTCCGGCTGGGTAATGGAATCGCCGTAAATCAGCAGTTTTACGTTGCCTTTTAGCGCATAGACGGTCATTTGCTTTACCAGCACGGACGTTCCGCTCACTAAGCCGAAACAGTAGTGATCCCACTGCATCCCCACGCTGAAACCGGCCTGTAGCGCCCCTGCGCCGCATCCGCCCTGCCCGTCGTGCACGGCGGTGATTTCCGCCTCCTCGCCGGTTTGTTCGTCAACGATCCTGACTTTCGCCTGCTGATAAACATGGTAAATCTCCACTGTGTATTCGCGGTCGCCCTGCAGAAAATCAACCGTTTCCTCCGTTACCGGGTTAGTTGCGATAGATATGCGCCGGTTCGGCACATCGACATAAGCATTGAAATCGCCCTGACTGCTCTTGAACACCGCCTTGGCGTCGGCGGAAAATTTCACCTTGTACTGTGCCATGCGTTCCGCCATGGCATAAAATTTGTTCAGTTGAACCGTATTCCCTTTGGCCGTGATGCGCAGGCCGTCGGCGGTATAATTTCCCAGCCCGTTGACCGACAATTCCGGCGTGGCGGCGGTCAAAGCGCTTTCATACAGGACAGCCCTGCCGGACGGGGCGGGAGAATCGGCCTCCTCCACCTTGACCGCAATCACCCTACTGACGTCCTGATAAGCAACGGTAACGGACGTTTCGCCGGCGGCAACCGCTTCCATCAGCCCGTCGTCCACTGTGGCCACCGATTCATCGGCTGACGACCACTGCAACGCAGGCGGATGAGCCACCGCCGGAACGACGGATGCGCTCAACTGCTCCCTGTCGCCGACTTTCAGGGTCAGGGATGTTTTATTTACGTGGATACCTTGGGCTTTATACTCCTCCGGAATGTTGTCCTTTCCGCATCCAGACAATGAAAACACCGATAAATAGGAAAGAAGGACACTCATTAAAAAAATATTTCGTTTCATCTTTAGTGAAGTTTTACATGTTGTTTTCACGAATTTCATAAATCTTTGCTCGAATTTCAGATAGTGTTCCGACAACCAGATAATAAGTATATTCGGAAACGGCGTTTTTCATTAATGCTTCAACCCGCAAAGGCGCGATATAGCTGGTAGAAGACGATGTCGCTTCTTTTCCCTGCTCTCCGGCGCGACCCGCCAAAAACAGGGTTGCCTGCGGCGAATAAATGCCAATCCCCCAATCGTTGTCATCAACAAAAGCCATCCATTTTTCGGAGGGAAATTGGCCGTTGTCGGGCGCGTATGTTCCCCAGAAACCGCTTTCGAGTTGAACTACATCGACGCGTGTAAGCAGTGCGTTGGTAAAAGGCGCATTGCCAAAATAAGCATACAGCTTGTTGAGCGCGGAAATCGGATAAACTGCCGGAATTTCCTGGTTGTTTGCGATGCCTTCGCCGTAAATATTGTCGGTGCGCCGGCAAGTCAAGCGGCAGCGCACTGTTACCGCATTGCCGTCGAGCGAAGTCCACTGTTCCATTTCGGCTTCGGCGTACTTCCCATTCATATCCCATAGCATAGGAATACATTTCACGTATGTATGGTTGGCTGTTTGGCGGGTTTCGAGAATTTTCGCGCGGTTGCCTGCATAATCGCCGCATTGAATGGGATTCCACGACCATGGCGACCACGCGGGCGATTGCCCTTCGGCTTTTCTGTCTATCGATCTTCCGGCATAATACGATTGTTGAATATAGCGTCCTTCATCGAAAATGTTGACAAGATTTCTGTTGTCATTCGCTTTAGCAATACAGGAAATGGCGCCGCCGCGAGTAGTGTCCTGGATGAGGCGAAGATGGTCGTTTCGTATGCCGAACTCATCCATTGCCTCTACCGCCACGGACACACTGGCGCTCACGTCTGCATAACTCGCCGTAACGGTTGTTTCGCCGGCGGCAGCCGCCTCCACCCAGCCGTTGTCCACCGTGGCCACCGATTCATCGGCTGACGACCACTGCAACGCAGGCGGATGAGCCACCGCCGGAACGACGAATGCGCTCAACTGCTCTCTCTCGCCGACTTTCAAAGTCAGCGATGTTTTGTTTACATGGATGACTTGGGCTTTATACGCCTCCGGAATGTTGTCCTTTCCGCATCCCGACAACGAGAAAGCAGTCAGGTAAGAAAAAAGGAAGCAAACAAAAAGATACCGTTTTATCCGTTGTATGTTGAACTTTTCGGTATGTATCTGATGGCTGCCGCTACTATGGTGTTGATTTCCTGCCGTTGCTGCCAAGGTTTTCTCATTCCTTGTCCTGCTCTCTTCCGGGAAGCAGGAAAAACCGATAGCGCTTATTTTATTCATTTTCAATTTTCAATATTAACTTCCGTTTTTTCCGAGGGCAAATCGAAATGGTTCACCGTTCTGACGGCTATGGTATGCCCGGCATTATCCGCCCCATTGGTAATCTCGAATTTCATTTCCGGGACTTCTGCCGGAACGGTATTGTCGCCGTTGGTATCGAAACGCTGGTAGGCGCCCGATGCGGGCAATTTCCCGGCCGGAGCGCCGTCTTTGAATATCTCGAAGCGGAGAATGCCCGATTCGACGTCCGCATCCGCTTCCCAGGTTACTGTAATGTTGCTGCCGTTCCGTTTTGCCTTCAGGTTGAAGGGCGCGGGTGGCGGCGTTTGGTCGGCTACGGTGCCGGTCGATACATATTCCTTCCACAGCCGGGCGGTGGCTTCGTCGGGCAACAGGCAGAGGCCTTTCTTATCGCCTGTGTATGTTGATTCCCTGTAAAGTTGGAGCGTCAGCGTGTCGCCCAGCCATGTTTGGCTGCGGTCGAGGTCGCGCATGGCGGCGCTGTTGCCCTCCGGCAGCCGCTGTTTCATCACCGCCTCGTAAAAGGGGATGGACATATAACGGAGGTAGCTGAAATTGTGGTTTTGCTCCGGATTGTGCGCAATACTGACGGGAGCATCCATGCCGCGCAGTTTTTGGAAAGTGTGTACCGCCGTTGCCCAGCAGAGCGAAGTGGCGCCGCCATCATTGGCGCCCGCATGTCGAAGAAGTAACGGTATTTTTGTTGCCGCCTCGGGATAAGTCCACTGTGGATCCCATGCTGCCGAATAGCACACAGCCGCCATGATGCGTTCGGGATATTCCTTCATCATGGCCAGCGTCCA
>JAISWE010000200.1 GCA_031271175.1 Bacteroidales bacterium
TTTTTTTTTTTTTATTTTTTTTTTTTTTTTTATTTTTTTTTTTTTTTTTTTTTTTTTTGAGTGTGAGAGAGAGTGTGAGAGTGAGTGAGAGTGAGAGAGAGAGAGAGAGAGAGAGAGAGAGAGAGAGAGAGAGAAGAGATAGATAGACAGACAGAGACAGACAGACACAGAGACAGACAGACAGAGACAGTAGATCATATTGTTTGCGCGCGCGCGCACGATAAGAATTTTTTTCAAAGTTTATATATATGCCGCAACATTTTTTTTGCAGGGAGTTGCTTTTTTATTGCTCCTGTTCCAGATTTAAATGTTTTGAACGGGATGAGACGTATTTATTCGGCCTGTTTTCGGAAGGTGTGGAGTATGCGCCTGAACGGCAGGAGGGTATTCCAAAAGTCCGCCATTCATTCAAACATTCTTAACGGTTTTTTAATAATGGTGTAACTGAAAAGAAATATGGGTGCCATAGTTTTGTCGCAAAAAAGTCAAATAGTGAATAATGAATAATGAATAACGAATAGTGAATAACGAATAAACATAATAATAAATAAAATAGCTATGGGACCTTAAAAAAAATAACATGCTGGATCCGTCCGGCGGATGATGAAATGATATACTCATCCCCAATTAAAAAATAAATAAAAAATAAATAAAATAGTTAAACCAATTTTAAATCTTAGTTATATGAATAAAGAAGTCAAATGGAAAATGTTGCAAAAAATATTTTTTATCGCAACATGTATCAGTTTTTATACGTTTTCGCTGTTGGCACAGCAGTCTGTTGCCGTCAGCGGTACCGTCAGTGAGCCTAACGGCGATCCGCTACCGGGCGTGAATGTTACGGTGAAGGGTACGACGACAGGGGTGATAACAGACGGCAGTGGAGCATATTCCATCCGTGTTCCCGACCGTAATGCGGTATTGGTGTTTTCTTTTGTGGGCTATGCCACGCAGGAGATCACAGTGGGCGACCGGACAAGCATTCCGGTAACACTTGCAGAAAGCGCCCAGGAGATGGAAGAAGTAGTAGTGGTAGGGTATGGCACGCAAAAGAAGGTAAACCTCACCGGTGCGGTAGAAGCCGTTGGAAGTGAAGTGTTTGCCGGACGTTCGATGTCGAATACCACACAAGCCTTGCAGGGCGCTGTTCCTAACCTGAACATCAGGTTGGAAGACGGTAAACCGACACGTTCCGCCTCGTTTAATGTACGCGGCACCACCTCTATCGGTCAGGGAGGCAGCGCATTGATATTGATTGACGGAGTGGAAGGCGATCCTGCCATGCTGAACCCGAACGATATCGAAAGCGTCAGCGTGTTGAAGGATGCGGCGTCGGCTGCCATTTACGGCGCCAGAGGTTCGTTCGGCGTGGTGCTGATCACCACCAAGCGACCGACCAAAGGCAAAACAACGGTCAATTACACCGGTAACTACTCTGTAATGTCGCCTACCCAAACGCCCGATTTCGTAACGGACGCCGTTACCTGGGTAGAGCATTTCAGGGCAGCGTATGTGAATAATATGGAAACGGTGCCTACCTCCATTAACAATAATGCGCAGGCGTACAGCGACGCATGGTTAGACAGGCTAAAGGCATGGAAAGCTTCCGGCGCGGCCGATAAAACGGAGGTTTTGCCTACCGGCGCCTACGAATATTATACCAATACCGACTGGTACGATCTCCTGTACAAAGATCATTCTTTGGCGCAAGATCACAACCTTACCGTTTCCGGCGGTAACGACAAGGCAGATTTTTACGTATCCGGACGGTTCTATGATTTCGGCGGTCTGTACAATTACAATCCGGACACTTACCGGTCGTACAATATCCGTGCGAAAGCTTCGTTGCAGGCGTACAACTGGTTGAGGATAAACAATAACATGGAGTTTTCCAACTCGGATTATCACATGCCCTACACTGCTTCGTTCACTGCCAACGCGCAGCGATACATACAGGTAGGCGGCTTTCCGAGCATCCCGCTCTATAATCCCGACGGCACCTACACGCGCGGAGGAGGTTATACGTTGGGCGGATTTATCGACAAGACCAATTACCAGGACAACAACAATAAGCTGTTCAAAAATACGGTAGGATTCTCCACTAATTTTTTCAACAACAAATTCCGTATCAATGGTGATTTTACCTTCCGTTACAACGCTTATAACCAGTTCAGAAAAAGAGTGAAAGTTCAGTGGTCTGAAAAGCAAGACATCATGAACAGCGTCGGCGACGCCAACGGCGTTATCAGGGAAACCGCCTCCAACACGCTTTACACGGCCTCCAACCTGTATGCGGAATATGAAAACACCTTTGCCGAAAGTCATTACCTCAAGGGTATGATAGGATACGGATATGAAACGTCTGTCTATCATTCCAGCTATTTCCAGCGCAACGGGCTGTTGCTCGAATCCGCCGAAAGCGTTGCGCTTGCTACCGGTACATCCATGACTCCCAGCGCAAGCGCCAACAGATGGAAAATTATGGGTACTTACTTCCGTTTGAATTACAGCTACAAAAACCGTTATTTGCTGGAATTTAACGGACGTTACGACGGGTCATCCAAATTCCCCACTAATCAGCAATGGGGCTTCTTCCCGTCTATTTCCGGAGGCTGGCGTTTGTCGGAAGAATCTTTCTGGCAAGTGAATAAAAAACTCTTCTCAGATGTTAAGATTCGCGCATCCTACGGCTCATTGGGCAATGGTAATGTCAATCCGTACACTTACCTTGAACTTTTAACGATAGGAACTTCCAGTCGGGTGCTGGACGGGAAGCAAAACAAGCAAACCAGCGTGCCCGCTCCCAGTCCGGCAGGGCTGACATGGGAAACAGCTACCACTACCGATATCGGACTCGATTTCGGCATGTTGGAAGGCCGGCTCCGTTTCAGCGGCGATTATTACGTCAGGAAAACCACCGATATGTTCACCGTAGGCGTTACCCTTCCGGATGTATTCGGGGCTACCTCCCCCAAAGGGAATTATGCCGACATGACCACCAAAGGATGGGAAGTTTCCCTGAGCTATCAAAACCAGTTCCCGCTGGCAGGAAAAGCTTTCCATTATCAGGTGCGTGGAACTTTGTACGATTATCGTTCGAAAATAGACCGCTACAACAATGCCACCAAGACATTGACCGACTATTATGAAGGACAGACCATCGGCGAAGCATGGGGATTCCGGACGGAAGGACTGTTCCCGACAGAGGCGGCAACCGCCGGATACAACAATACCCTGTTCAAGTCATCCAACAATAACGTATGGCATGCCGGCGACCTCGAAATCGCCAACCTGAACGGTAACGACAGGATTGACCGCGGCGAACAGACGGTGGACGACCCCGGCGATATGGTGATCCTGGGAAATACGGAACCGCGCTATCAGTACAGCTTCACGCTGAACCTCGACTGGAACAATATTTTTGTTTCCGCCTTTTTCTACGGCGTCGGCAAGCAGGACTGGTTTCCGGCTGTGGAAACCGCCTTCTGGGGGCAATACAACCGCGGATACAACCAGATGCCTTCGTGGCACCTGAACAATTACTGGACAACAGACCATCCCGACGCCTACCTGCCGCGCTACTCGCAGTACAACGGCGCTTGCGGGTGGAACTCAGTCAAAACCGACCGCTACATGCAAAATGTGGCCTATCTGCGATTGAAAAACCTGCAAGTCGGCTATTCCATACCCGACCGGTTCATATCCAAAATCAGGCTGCAAAACCTGAGAGTCTATCTGAGCGCCGAAAACATTGCTTCATGGTCGCCGCTGTACAAGCGAACCAAAGACTTCGATGTTTTGACCGCCACCGCCAAAACGGATTCCGACCTCGACAGCGGTTATAATCAGGGGGAAGGCAACGGCTATCCTCTGCTGAAAACCGTTTCCCTCGGACTCTCCGTAACTTTTTAATTCATCATTTAAATATATAAAGACATGAAAAAATATTCATTCATATTGGCAATTCTTTTGCTGTTTTCCGCTTGTGATTTGTATGAAAGTCCCATTACGCAGACCGACAAAAAATCCATCTTCAGCTCTGCGGAAGGTCTGGAAGCCTACTCCATCTCGTTTTATAACACATTGCCCAGTGCAAATGACCTGCATTCCGCTGAACAGACGCTGGTGGATTACGGCGCGCCCACAAGCATCAATAATTTCATTTTTAGCGGCGCTTACAGCGAAACCACCAGCAGCGGATGGGACTGGGGCAACCTGCGCAACATCAATTACTTTATTGTGAATTGCATCGATCCGGCTGTTCCGGAGGGTACAAGAAACAATTATCTGGGAATCGCCCGTTTTTTCCGCGCTTTGTTTTATTTCGACAAGGTGAAAAGATTCGGGGATGTCCCGTGGATTGACAAGGCGCTGGACGTTGACGATCCGGAACTGATGGCGCCCCGTGATTCACGCGAATTGGTGATGGAAAAAGTGTACGAAGATTTGCAGTTTGCCTGCAATAACATCACTCGCACCACCGATGCCGCAGGCTGTTCACTGGTGACCAAATGGGTGGCGTATGCTTTGGCATCGCGCGTCAGCCTCTTCGAGGGAACGTTTCGTAAATATCACAACCTGAATCTGGCTACCTCTGCGGCTACATGGCTGAAACGCGCCGAAGACAACGCCGCCGCGCTCATGGCCAATTCCGGGAAAACGCTCAACAATGACTATCGAGCGTTGTTTACCAGCGACATCCCGCCTGCATCGGAAACATTACTGGCTGTCTGCTCAAGTGCGGCGCTCAGCGTATATCACAATGCCAACTGGATTTGGACGTCGTCCACTTACGGATCGGCTGAAAACTTGATCCGTCCGTTTATCAACACCTATCTCCAAAAAGACGGAACACCCTACACGAGCCGTGTGGGATGGGAATATGAAGATCTCTATGAGGAGTGCCAAAACCGAGATGGCCGTTTGGCAGCTACCATCCGTACGCCGGGCTATGTGCGCGAAGGAAAAATCGCTTTGCCTGAATTTGGCGGATATGCCCGCATAGGATACCAGCCGAAGAAACTCTGTGTGGACGCCACCAACGGCGATACCAAAACGGAAAACACCAATGCCTTGCAGCTCTTTCGCTATGCGGAAGTATTGCTCAATTATGCCGAAGCAAAAGCCGAACTGGGTACCCTGACCGATGCGGACTGGGCAAATACCATCGGCAAGTTGCGCGGACGGGCAGGTATCACCGGAGGATTGACCGCCAAACCGACACAAGTGGACAATTACCTGAAAAATACCTATTTCCCCGGTATCAGCGATCCCTCTATTTTGGAAATACGGCGGGAACGCGCCGTCGAACTGATCCTGGAAGGATTCCGGTTCGATGACCTGAGAAGATGGAAAAGAGGGGAATTGCTGAAAATGAGCTGGGAAGGCATGTATATTCCGTATATCAATCAGGCCTTTGATGTCGATCACAACGGTACGCCGGATGTGATCTACTATATCACCGACGCGGATCTCGACGCGGCCAAAGCCGCCACTGGTAACTGGAATCAATACTCAGCCACTTGCGCAACCGTACAAGTCAGCACCGACCTGACCAGCGCCGGCATACAGGTTCACGCAGCAGGTTCCGGTTATTACCTGGCATGGAGAACGCAGGAAGACAACAAGAAAGTTTGGGGCAACAAACAGTATTTCTATCCTATCCCATCGCTGGTAATGGTGAAAAATCCCAATATCACCCAAAATAAGGGATGGGAAAATGGCGCCGTCAATAATGGCGAATAGCAAACGCTTTCGCTGAACCGTCACGATTAAAAACCTCTTTCAAAATGTGGAAGAGGTTTTTTTTCATTTGCGCTTTCCGATTTTTATTTTTCGTGGTCGTTTTTCAATAAAATAGTTTATTTTTGCAAATCATTTTTCAGTAATAAAACTCCCGCATGGAAAAATGTTAAATGTAATAAATAAATGATTCCGAATAATATGAAAAAGTTGTTTTTAATAGGAATATGTCTTTTCCTGTGTTTCCGTATCTCAGCGCAATCCGAAAAAGCTTATGCGCCGCCTGCACTGAGCGATGCCGGATCGTGGTCGATGATTTTGCTGCCCGATCCGCAGACCTATGTCAAATTCGATTACAACCAGCCGCTGTTCGAATTGATGACGGCATGGATTGCGCATCATATCGAACCCTTGCAGATAGGTTTGGTGTTGTGTACCGGCGATCTGGTCGAACAGAACGAATATCCCAATCCCGATGGCGTTCATGTTAATCAGCCAAGCAAATCGCAGTGGGAAGCGGTAGCGCGGTCGTTTTGCCGGCTCGACGGCAAAACGCCGTATATGCTGGCGACAGGCAATCATGACTATGGATTCCGGTCGGCTGAAAACAGGAAAACCAATTTCGACAAGTATTTTCCGGTGGACAAAAACTGGCTGAACCAGCGTTTGCTACGTGAAGTCGGAACCAACAGCGATGGGATGCCTACACTTGCCAATGCCGTCTTTGAGTACGCCTCGCCGCATGGAAAAAAGTTTCTGGTGCTGGTACTGGAGTTTGCCCCCCGCGACGAAACCATCGAATGGGCAAAAAAAACCATCGCACAGGAAAAATATGCCGCTCACACCGTGATATTACTGACCCATTCCTACCTCAACGCACGGAATGAGCATATCGCAGACGAAGGATACAAGCTGGAAGGCCCCAATTATGGAGCAGCCATTTGGCAAAAATTAGTTCAACCGTCCAAGAATATACAAATGGTGCTTGCCGGACATATCGGCGCTCCCAACAATGTGAAGGCGCATCTGGCTTTCCGTACCGACCCGAACGCCGCCGGCAAAAAAGTACACCAGATGGTATTCAATGCACAGGCGCTCGGCGGAGGATGGCATGGCAACGGCGGCGACGGATGGTTGCGAATACTGGAGTTTCTGCCTGACGGGAAAACCGTAAAAGTCAAGACATTCTCACCATTGTTTGCCGCCTCGCCCACCACGCGGCAATTCGCGTGGAGAACAGAACCGCACGACGAATTTACGTTTGTGCTGGAATAATGTGCAGAAAAGGTAAAAATTTGCTGATAAGGATGCCCTGTCGGGGAGGGTGTAAAAATGACGGTAAAAACAGGCCGTAATCTCTCTGATTATGAGTTATGTATCACTCATCTAACGTATATTGGTATGATATTTGCAGTTTATTTTGATAGGAATGGAGGGTTGCCTTTAAAAATACGAGTCACTGTAACTTTTTCGGGTATTATCCGTATTTATTGAAAATACCTTGTAATAACAGATGTAAAAATAAAATAAATTAAAATAAAATTAAATTCAAAAAGTCATGAAAAATAAAAGTTTTCTTAGTGTGATTTTAGGGCTGGTTTCAGCCATAAGTGTTTCTTTTGCGGCACCGCCGGAATCTATTGATTTAGTAACGTCCAAGCCGCACTATCAGCATGGATTCAATGCCACGAACCCATCAACAGGCGGTAAGGATACTCCGCGCGAAGACAGGGACTCCGTGATGATCGCTTCCACCATGCATTATTTTGTGATGCCCGATGCAAATTTCAACAAAGCCTACGCTGTGGCAGGCGATTGGACGGATACCGATGCCACCAAGTCGGAGTTTGAGTGGACGCTCACACCTGCCTCCGGAACGGTAACGCCGGTCACTCCGAATACCACCGGCACCTCTCCTCATGTGGAGGTAGCGTGGACGGATGTGGGCGATGTAGAGCTTAAACTCGTTGAAAAACCGAAAGAGTACATGGGAGTGGCTTTGCAGCCCTCTACGGTATGCCCCAGCGATGAGGTAATCATTCCGGTAACCGTTATTCACCAGCCGAGCGTTAAATTCGGTCAAGTCAGCGGCAGCTACTCCAACAGCGATTGCGTGGATAACCTTACCAACGCCAAAATCGTATTACCGTTGATACCGGCTACCACAAGCGGCAATTTCGGCGCCAACATCAGCGATGCCTACGGCGTGGTTATTTCTTACACTATTGCGAGAAACGACGCCGCCGCGACAGCCGCCACCGCTACTTTTGCCAACTTGCAGACGGCTTCCCATAACTGGGAGATACCCGTAACGGATTATGGCAAATACGTAGTCACTATCACGGCGATTACCGACAGGATCGCCGTCAAATGCGGCGTTGCCACCACTTCCGACAGTCATATCGGGACTGTTGCCGAAAGGACTTTTACCTATCTGGTAATGCCTCAACCGGAGCCGGGGCCGTCCTATCATATTCCCAATTATTATTAACGGCATAAAAAATGAAAAGTCGAAAAATTCCATATAGTTATGTACCGCTTGAACGCCGCCGGTCGGCGGCGTTCCACGGGCTGGCAACAGTGTGCCTGCTGCTGGCGGCTCACACGCTGCAAGGGCAAATTTATCCCCCGCAAACGCTGAGTGTCAATAACAAGTCGGGTTACTACCGCCACGGTTCCAACAGCACCGATCCTGCGGTTACCAATCTGCCGCAGGAAGTGCGCGACTCGGTCACCGTCACCTCGAAAATGGCCTATTTCGTGCTGCCGAACAAGGAACTCAACCCCGACTGGTACAACAGTGACGGAAGCATCAAGGACATCGACAATACCTCCAACCTGAAATCATCTTTCGACTGGACGGTGAAAAACGGTTACGGCGTTCTGGACGGTACTACCAATACCTCCTCCGGTAACAGCGCTTCTCCCAGCATCTGGCTGGAATGGAAAACCGTCGGTATCGATACGTTGAAATTCAAGGAAAAGCCGGGAACGTCAACGAATTCCTGTGTCGCCGCCAATACCGCGATGCCGGTGGCCATCATCGCAAAACCGACCTTTGCCTTTGGAGCAGGCCCCGGAACAACGGCGTATAAGGACGGACAGTGTTACAGCCAGGCGGAAGTGACTGCCGGCGTATCGTACGCTTTTCCCATCAGTACGACAACCTCTTCAAGCCAGCTACAGGTCAGTTTCAACGTGAAATATACACCAATAGTTGGAGCCAGTTCTACCGTTTCCAAGCCTAACAAGCCGCTGGGAGATCTCGCCGCCGAGAAATTTTACCAATACGGCGAATATGAGATAACGGTGACAAAAATCACCGACCGCGTGTCGCGAAAATCGGAAGTGGACGGCATCATCACCAGTAGCGCACAAACGTTTACCTACACCGTGATAGAACCGGCCAATACAGGCCCCATCTACCGGATACCCAATAAGTATTAAAAATAAGAATAAATAAATATATCAATAAATAAATTAATAAAACAATGAAAAGGATAAGTAATAAAAAGAACCTCAAGGGATTGAGGATATGCAAAGCAGGGATGATAGCGATCGCTCTGACATGGTCGGCGAGCACATGGGCGCAGCCCACTCTTCCCGATGATTATGTGACCTTCCAGGAGGTGGGTGAAACGGTTGATACCGTTACGGTAGGCAGCCGGATGGCGTACAAGGTAAGGGGCGACGCGGTGATTGCCGCCATGCCCGCGAGCATCATGAATCCGTCTTACTTTAAATGGGAGTTTAGCCCAGCGCTTACCATTAAAAGCTTTGACGGAACAACAGATCTTACCGACTTAGGATCCAATTATTATGCCGAGAAGGAAATCAGCGTTGTGATGCCGTCAAGTACAGGCACCATGACATTGAAAATCGCTGAAAAAAGCCGTCCGGTAGTGGGAACCGGTTGCGAAAGCGCCGACTCGACGGCGAATATCGTCATCGTAGCCAAGCCTACCCTGCAATGGCCATCCACGAAAGTAACCGGAGGCTGTGTCGATGCCGATATCGATATCGCATTGACCCTGACGGGTTACAAAGACTGGGTAGTCACTTACGATGTGCTATATACCGATTATATCTCCGCGACGACTTCTACGAAAGCTTCCAACCAAACGGCTACTATCGGCTCCGAAGCGAAGCTGACCATAGCCAGCACCGTGTTTGATCAACCCGGAAAGTACGAAATAAAGGTTACCAACCTGACCGACCGCATTTCGCGCAAATCGCTGGATCAGGATCTGGTTAAGGCGATAGCGGGTACCAATATTCCTGCCGCCACCGATATGTACACCGTTCACGCCTATCCGACACCTAAAACCCACAAGTTGGAACATGTTAAAAACCTGTAAATACCTTTTATTTACAGGATATTCAGAGGTTTTTCAGGTATCCGGATGATGAAGTGTCCGGATACCTTACAGGTGTACTATGGGTATTCGCAAGCATCCCACAGTACGGTAACAGGAGAAGTGGATGGATTTGATATATCATGAACAGAAGGGTAATAGATTTAAAAATGTAGTCATTCGTGTTTCGTTGTACAAAAATACTGTTTTGGGTTGTATCTTTCATGACGCCTTGCATGGTTTTTTCCCAGGACATGCAGGTATGTATAGGTACGAAATCGCTTTACAGAGCTGTTGGCGAAGCCGGCTCTATTTTTGAATACGACGTACCGGCGACAGGCGTGCAATTGCTGAACGCCTACCCCGATTCCATTTTGGTGCAATGGGGGGATGCGCGGGGCAATTTTCTGTTGGGCGTCAGGGAGACGTCCGTTCACGGGTGCATGGGCGATTGGGCATGGCTGAATGTGGCAGTGGTAGGCGCCGAAATCCAATTCTCGCAAGACCGCTTTATTCTTTGCAACGGCGAAGCGCAAATTCTTTTCAACGAAAAAGATTTTCAATCCTACCAGTGGAAAGGGGGCGCAATGCCGCAAAACATTGCCCGGGAACCGGGTACCTACGAATTGCAGGCTTTCGACTGGAACGGCTGTCTGATCAGCAAGCAGATAGTTGTGGACGCTCCTCCGAGGGTCAATCTGGGACGGGATACCATGATCTGTACTCCCGGCTTCAGGTTATATGCGGACGTCAGTTCCACTACCACTAATCCCAATGCCGAATCTACCGTTTACACATGGTCGGAGGACGCCAACGTGAGGACGCATTACCTGGATGTGTTTGACCATCCACTCGACCGCAACATCAAATACTGGGTGAAAGCCGACTTGGAAGGCTGTTCGGTGAGCGATACCGTTGTCGTCCTTGCCTGCAAAGACGATCAGACGGAAGAATTGCTGTCCATACCCAATACTTTCACGCCTAATGGCGACGGTGACAACGACGTATGGCAGATTCGTGCGTTGAAACCCTATTCCTCTGCGCTGGTAGAGGTGTACGACCGGTGGGGGCGACGGGTCTTCCTGTCTGCCAAAGGCTATCCGGAACCATGGGACGGGCAGGATACCGAAGGCAACCGGTTGCCGCTCGAAACCTATTATTACATCATTCACCTGAACGACGGAATACATGCCAAGCCGTTGATAGGAACCATTACCATTGTCCGTTAGCATGAAACCGTTTAAAAAAATATTATGCATAACATTGTGTCTCTGGGGATGTATCGCCTTGAAAGGGCAACAGTCCCAGACCTATACGCAATATCTTTTCAACCGTTTTCTGTTAAATCCGGCAGCGGCGGGCAGTGACGGCTTTTCTTCCGTCGGGCTGATCATCAAAGACCAGTGGAGCGGCCTCAACGGAGCGCCTTCCAACCAATCGCTCATTGCGCAGGCAAGGCTTCCCAAAGAGGGACTTTTCGGAACGCGCAAGGTCAGGAGAGCCTCTTCCGGCTTTTCGCCCGAAAAAGTAGGAATGGCTATTTCCATGTTCAACGACATCCGAGGCCCCATCCGCACCACAGGCGGACAACTGACCTATGCCTACCATCTGGAAGACCGTACAGGACAACTGTCTTTCGGATTAAGCGTCAATATGTTCCAGTTATACATGGACAGAAACAAGATGAAAACGGAAGACGAAGACATTTTTTTGAACAGCTCCCGTTTGAGCACTTTTGTCCCCGACGCCATTTTCGGGATTCACTACACCTCTTCCGACTATTATTTCGGCGCTTCCGTATCCAACATCTTCCAGTCGTTCCTGATGCTGGGGGGAAATAACAGTTCGTCCTACCGCATCGAACGGCAATACAACCTGCTGGGAGGCTATATTTTCGAACTTAACCGCGAGTGGAGCATGGTGCCCACCCTGTTGTTCAAAACCACCGACCAACTGGTATCGCAATTGGACGCTACCCTCATGCTGTATTATTTCGACCAGTTCTGGGGGGGCTTGTCCTACCGGACAGGCGGCGGAGGAGTGCCCGGCAGCGCCTGTATTTCCTTTGGCACACGCTATAAAAACTACTATTTCGGCTATGCCTTCGATTATTCCATGAGCAACATCCGGCGCTATTCCTACGGTTCGCACGAACTAATGGCGACCATTACCTTCGGGCAAACCGAACGTTTCTTCCGTTACAAACGCAGGTACGAATACTTGGATACCACTCCGAGAAGCGGCAGATAACCACGGCGGTCTTTTTCCCAACCCTGCGAAACGGCTGTTTTTGCAGGCCGGAAGAAAAAAAAATGAAAAATTTTAGCTGTTCTTATTTTTTTTCCCTATCTTTGTCGTTCTGTCGTTTACATAAACATATAAATTGAAACAATGAACAATTTTTTTCTTTTTGTTGCGATATCAGCCGTAATTGCGTCTTGCAGTCCCCATCAGGAAACGATGGAAGCCTTGATAAAAGACAGGTTGAACAGCGCTGTTCAACAGTATGAGTTGATGGCCGGATCGCTGACGGATCAGCCCGACCGACTCCCCCGAACGATAGATGGCGAAGGGAAGCTGTTGACTACCTCGTCATCCGGATGGGTAAGCGGCTTTGTGCCCGGATCGCTCTGGTATCTCTACCAGTACAGCCAAAAGCCTCTCCTGCTGGACTACGCCAAAGACTATACGGCACGGCTGGAAAAGGAAAAATACAACCGGAATACCCATGATTTGGGTTTCATGCTATATTGCAGTTACGGCAACGGTTACCGTCTCACAGGCGATACGGCCTATCGAAATATCCTGCTCACGGGCGCCGAATCGCTGATAAGCCGTTTCAACCCTGCAATCGGGTGCATACAGTCATGGAACACCAATGCGAAATGGCAATTTCCGGTAATCATCGACAATATGATGAACTTGGAGTTGCTGTTTTGGGCGTCTAAAGAATCGAAAGATCCCAAATACAGGGATATTTGCATTTCCCATGCCGATACTACCGTCAAAAATCATTTCCGCCCCGATTACAGTTCCTTCCATGTTGTTTCCTACGATACCGTCACCGGTAAGGTGGAAAAGAAAAACACCCATCAGGGCTATAGCGACGATTCGGCCTGGGGGCGCGGACAGGCCTGGGGGCTTTACGGATTTACCATGACATACAGGGAAACCAAAGACGCAAAATATTTGGAACAGGCCAAGCGCATCGCCGACTTTATCCTGCATCATCCGAATCTGCCGGCAGACGGGATTCCCTACTGGGATTTCAACGCACCGGACATTCCCAACGCCAAGCGGGATGCTTCCGCGGGCGCCATCATCGCATCGGCGCTTATCGAACTGAGCGGATATGTGGACGAAACGCTCGCCAAGACCTATCTGGAAACGGCAGAAACGCAGATTCGCACGCTCTCTTCCCCCGAATACTTCGCAGAAAAGGGAACCAACGGAAATTTCATCCTGAAACACTCCGTAGGATTTCTGCCGGGCAACGTAGAAGTGGATGTGCCGCTTACCTACGCAGATTATTATTACATCGAGGCATTGTTACGCTATCAATCTTTAAAAAAATGACGAATAAATTTTCATTAAACGGAAAAATCGCGCTTGTTACGGGCGCTTCCTACGGCATAGGCTTCTCCATTGCAACGGCATTGCATGAAGCGGGCGCCACGATCATATTTAATGACATCAAACCCGATTTAGTGGAAGCCGGAATCAACGCATACAGGGAAACAGGCATCCATGCACACGGATACGTTTGCGATGTTACGGACGAAAAGGCAGTTGATGAATTGATTCGCAAAATTGAAAAGGAAACAGGCATCATTGACATACTTGTCAACAATGCAGGCATCATCAAACGCATTCCCATGGTGGAAATGTCGGCAGAAGAATTCCGACAGGTAATCGACGTCGATTTGAACGCCCCCTTCATCGTCTCAAAGGCGGTGATTCCGGGCATGATCAAGAAAGGCGGCGGTAAAATCATCAACATCTGTTCGATGATGAGCGAACTGGGACGTGAAACCGTGTCGGCTTATGCGGCGGCAAAGGGCGGTTTGAAGATGCTTACCCGCAATATCGCTTCCGAATACGGAGCATACAATATCCAATGCAATGGTATCGGCCCCGGATACATTGCCACACCGCAAACAGCGCCTTTGCGTGCTGCCGGACATCCGTTCAACGCTTTTATCCTGTCCAAGACGCCCGCCGCACGCTGGGGAACGCCGGAAGACCTTGCAGGGCCGGCCGTTTTCCTTGCTTCCGAAGCTTCCAACTTCGTCAACGGACATATATTATATGTAGATGGCGGCATTTTGGCCTATCTCGGAAAAGCGCCCAAATAATCACTTTCTTAAAATATGCCCGAATGAAAACCCAATGGCTCTGTTTCGTATTACTGGCGGCAACGGTATCGTGTCGTCCGGCGCAAATCAAGGTAAATGTGAGCAATCCTTTCGACCTTACGCATGACAACATCACGGTGGAAATAGCGTGGAAGGACATTCTCGCCCAATTGCCATCCGCCCAGCCCTCCCAAATCATGGTGATCAACCTGAAAACAAATGAAGAACAGACAAGTCAGGTGATTTTTGCCGGAACGCCTTCTCCCCAGGCCTTGCTATTTCAGGTTACACTGGCTGCAAAAGAAACGGCGGGCTTCCTCATCAGGGAAGGGACGCCGAAGCCTTATCCGGCAAAAACTTTCGGGCGACATGTTCCCGAACGCAAGGACGATTTTGCATGGGAAAACGACCGGACGGCCTTCCGCATGTACGGCCCTGCGCTTGCACGGGAAAAACCGAGCAACGGCGTGGACCTCTGGCTGAAAAAAACAGAAAAGTTGATCATTGATCGTTTCTACCATAATGATCTGAAAAACAAAAAATCATACCATGTTGATCACGGCGAGGGACTGGATTGCTATAAAGTAGGCCACGAACTTGGAGCAGGCGGCATCGCCCCCTACATCAACGACACGCTCTGGGTGGGCAACCATTATGTCACACAGGAAGTGCTGGACAATGGCCCTCTGCGCACCACCTTCCGGCTGACCTACAACAACCTCCCGGCAGGCCAAAAAACATTTTCCGAAGACATCCTCATTTCTCTGGATGCAGGATCACAACTCAACAAAGCCATCGTGTCGTTTGACGGCGATTTCACCGCCATACGGGTAGCGGCAGGCATTTCCCTTCACAACAAAGGAGGCGTTACGAGGATACGCCAAGAAGAAGAATATATCGGCTACGGCGAAACCGCCACTTCCGACGCAGGACTGCCGGCAGGAAGAAATTTCGTGGGAGTAATACTTCCGGGAATGACCGGAACGGCAACGTATGCCAATCAGCTGCTGGCGCTGGCGCCCTATTCCAAAGGCGAAAAACTGACCTACTACTTCGGCGGAGGCTGGAACCAGTGGGGATTTGCAGACGACGACGCATGGTTCGACTACCTCGCCCGCTTTGCCGCCTGCCTGAAACAGCCCTTGACCGTCACTTTGGAATCATCTTCAAACGCACAATGAACAGACGTATAACCATTCTTTGGGTAGATGACGAAATAGATCTGCTCAAACCGCATATCCTTTTCCTGCAAAGCAAAGGATACCACGTTATGACCGCCACCAACGGACTTGACGGAGTAGAAGTATTATCAAAAAATGATATCGATTTGATTTTCCTCGACGAAAATATGGCGGGACTGACCGGCTTGGAAACCCTGTCGGAAATGAAAGCCGTAAACGCCGTTACTCCTGTGGTGATGATCACCAAAAGCGAAGAAGAAAACATCATGGATCAGGCCATCGGGTCTAAAATTGCAGACTATCTGATAAAACCCGTTAATCCGAACCAAATCCTGCACACCATCAAAAAAATCACCGATTCGTCACGATTGGTAACAGCGCAAACCACTTCCCAATACCAATCCAAATTTGCACAACTGGGACGGGAAATCAACATGGCGGGAACCTTCGAGGACTGGACATCCATATACCGGCAGTTGGTTTATTGGGACATTGAACTGGAAAAACTGAATGACAAAAGAATGTACGAAATTCTGCAAACGCAGAAAATAGATGCCAACAATAATTTTACCCGCTTCATTCGCAACAATTACGAAGGATGGTTTGGCAAGCAAAGCGACCGGAAACCGCTGATGTCGCCCAACGTGCTGCGGCAGGAAATATTTCCGATGCTGAAAGAAAACAAGGTGGCGCTGATCCTGATCGATAATCTGCGTTTCGACCAGTGGCATGCCATAGCGCCTGTCATCGGACAATTCTACAAACCCGAAAAGGAAATGCTTTATTGCGCCATCCTGCCTACCGTTACCCAGTATGCCCGCAATGCGATTTTTTCCGGCTTGATGCCGCTGGGCATCTCCCGAATCCATCCCGACCTCTGGGCAGACGAAGACGTGGACGAAGACAGCCATAACCTGTATGAACAGGAATTGCTGCGGAAACAGTTGCAACGGCTGGGACTTCCCTATTCCTTTTCCTATGAGAAAATCATGAATGAGCGGCAGAGCAAAAAAGTTGCCGAAAGTCTCCACGATTACCTCAACAGCGATTTGTCGGTGCTGGTTTACAATTTCATCGACACGCTCTCCCATGCACGAACCAACGTAGATGTTCTTCGCGATTTGTCGGCTACCGAATCGGGTTACCGTTCCGTTACCCGTACATGGCTGGAACATTCGTCCCTGATGGATATTATTCGTCAGCTGGCGGAAAAAAAAGTGAAAATAGTCATCACCACCGACCACGGTTCACTCAATGTTTCCAACCCCGTGAAAGTGCTGGGCGACAGGGACAGTTCGACCAACCTGCGCTACAAGCAGGGAAAGATGCTGAACTACGAATCAAAAAATATCTTTGAAGTGCGCGATCCTGCCGCCATCCACCTCCCCAAACTCTCGGTAAGCAGCAGCTACATCTTCGCCTCTGGTTACGACTATATGGTTTATCCCAAGAATTACAACCACTTTGTCAACCTGTACCGGAATACCTTCCAGCATGGTGGAATATCGCTGGAAGAGATGATGGCGCCGCTGATCATCATGACCCCCAGCGGAACAATATAAATTTCAAAATCGAATCGTATGAAAAAGTTCCTGGATGAAAATTTCCTGTTGAGGACAGATACCGCACGGGAATTGTATCACAAACATGCGGCCGGAATGCCCGTCATCGACTATCACTGTCATTTGGATCCGGCTATGATAGCCAACAACCGCCAATTCGACAATCTCGGGCAAATATGGCTGGAAGGCGACCACTACAAGTGGCGCGCCATGCGTGCCAACGGCATTGATGAGCGCTTTTGCACGGGGCAAGACGTTTCCGGCTGGGAAAAGTTTGAAAAATGGGCGGAAACCGTACCCTATACCATGCGCAATCCGTTGTACCACTGGACTCATCTGGAGTTGCGCCGGGCATTCGGCGTGGATACTATCCTGAACCCGGCCACGGCAAAGGAGATTTTCGACAAATGTACCGCCCAACTCCGCACACCCGAATACAGCGCCCGCGGACTGATGAAAAAATTTAACGTGCGGGTGGTTTGCACCACCGATGATCCCGTCGATTCTCTCGAACACCATATCGCGCTGCAAAAGGAAGGCTTCGACATCAAGGTGCTGCCGACATGGCGCCCCGACAGGGCTATGACAGTGGAGGACCCCGCCGCATATCGCCAATACCTCGAAAAACTGTCCGCCGTGTCGGGCGTTAACATTCGCAGCTACAACGACCTGCTGGCCGCCCTGCAAATACGGCACGACTATTTCGCCTCCGTCGGTTGCAAACTGTCCGACCACGGTTCGGAAGAATTTTTTGCCGAAAATTTTTCCCCGTCGGAGGTTGAAACCATTTTCAACAAAGTATTTTCCGGTAACAGACTCTCGCCGGATGAAATCGTTGTTCTCAAATCCGCGCTAATGACGGAAGGCGCAAAAATGGATCATGCGGCAGGATGGACGCAACAGTTCCATTACGGCGCTATCCGCAACAACAATACACGCCTGTTCCGGCAGGTGGGCGCCGACACCGGCTTCGACTCCATCGGCGACTTAAATGTGGCAAAAAACCTGTCCAAATTCCTCGACCGTCTGGACACCACCAACCAATTGGCAAAAACCATTCTCTACAACCTGAATCCACGCGACAACGATTTGATAGCTACTATGATCGGAAACTTTCAAGATGGAAGTGTTGCCGGAAAAATGCAATTCGGTTCGAGCTGGTGGTTTCTCGATCAGAAATACGGCATGGAAGCCCAGATGAATTCCCTTTCTTCGCATGGCCTGCTGAGCCGTTTTGTGGGTATGCTCACCGATTCGCGCAGTTTTCTGTCGTACCCGCGACACGAATATTTCCGTCGCATCCTGTGTAATTTATTGGGCAACGATGTGGAAAACGGCGAACTGCCCGTTTCCGAACTCCCATTTCTCGGACAGTTGGTAGAAAACGTATGTTATAACAATGCCAGGACTTTTTTCGGTTTCTAAACGAAAATCCGCAACAGGCAGTGTCTAAAAAACTATTTTTTTACAAGACGCATCCGGTCTAAAAAAAATTTTCAGCGGCCACAAGCGCACAGACGGCACGGGTCGGGCGTACTTTGTCATTCGTGTATTTCTATCCGTATATCGTTGCTGTGTGCGTTGTATTCCGGCGCATACATGCACTGAACGGTAGCGATGCCGTTGGAAAAGACGCCTTCATGCGTCACGATCACGTCATATTCAAATATCCATACGCCTTTGGGAAGATACTGTATGAAAAAGTTTACCGAGGCGTCCTTACAGGTTTCATAATAGCCCAGTCCGTTCCGGTAGCGGTATTCCGATATGGCATTGACCGGTTCGAAGCCTGTAGCCCGTCCGTCTTTCAGATGGACGTACTCAAAGTCGGTATCGGCGCGTACTTCCAGCCGTACGGTGACGATATCACCCTTTTTCAGCCGTCCGATGGGCAGGAGCGCTTTCCCGGCAACCGTATTTTGTTTTGAAAGGAGCTGTTTGCTCACTTTCAGTTGTGTTTCTGCGGGCGTCACCTTGTCGGATTCCTCGAAATACTGCCAGTACAGGGTTCCCCATACCACGTTGTCCGTTAAATTGGCGATTCGCAGGTCGGCCATTGATGCGGTGATGTCTTTTCCAAACCATGAAGTGCTGAAATAGCCTGTTCCCGGTTCGGGGTTGATCGGTTCTTTCACGGCTTTTTTCAAGGGTTTCCCCCCGATGCGGATGTCTATCGGCAACAGGTTTGTCGCCGGCATCTCGTCGTCATTGTCCCGCAAAAGAGCATAGACGGCGGCAACCGTTGCTTTGGGCGTTTTCCAGTCATTGACTTGCCTGTTGCGCAACAGCCACAGTTTCATTTCTTCCACGGCTTTGGTGTCGCTCCCCACTTCTCCGAAGGCTTCTATCAGCATGGCCTGTGTTTCGATGGGCGACTCGTTCCAGAAGCGTCCGCGGCGGTTCTCAGCCCAGTACATGCCTGTTTCATCGCTTACCTGCGCCTTTTCTTTCAACGAACGCAATATGTTTTGCGCTATGTCCGGTTTCCCGTAACGATACATCAGGATAGCCGTCAATGCCTGCTCAAAGAGGCTGAACCGCGCCCAGTATTCCTCTGCCTGCTTCATGTAGAAATCAAAAGCTTCCGGAATGGCATACGGCCTGCGTTGCGAGAAGCTGCACAGATACAGGTACTGTAATTGCAGTGAATTGATTTTCATGCTTTTGACTGATTTGTCTTCTGATTTTTTCCTGTAATCTTCGTCTATTTTTGCGTCGCAGAAATTCAAAGCCTTTTCGATTACGTCATTGATTTCTTCCATTCGCGGCAATGCGTTCAGGTGCCGCATGTGTTCCAGTCCGGAAACGATGTATTGGGTAAGGCTTCTGTCTTCCGGTTGTCCCGGAAACCATGGGAAGCCGCCGTTAGCGCCCTGTAAACGCAGGAGTTGAGTCCATGCTTTTTGCCGTTCTTTTTCCATCAGTTCCCGGTCGAAGAGACAGGCGGTGCGTTTCCGGCGTTCTGTTTCGTTGTCGGCCTGCACTACCCAGGGTGTTTCCCGAAGCAGCGCCTGTTTCAAATCCTGATTTTTTTCAAGCTGGGACTGAGGTGTTTTGTTTTCGGGTATGGCGCGCCATTTGTCAAATGTCTTCCTGATAGACGGAAGAGTATTAATAATGTTTACGGACAGACTGTTGGCATAGAAACGGGTAAAAAGCTGTTCCGTGCTTTCGGCGCTTTTCTCCATCAGGGCGGTTAGCGCTTGAATGGCGTACCATACCGGTTGGGAGGTGTATTCCAGCGTCAAGCGCCTTTGTTGTATGGTGCTCATGGCCGTACTGCCTGCCAGCTTGTCGAAATGCAGCTGTGCCAGGCCGTCGCCGCGCACGATGAACGGCATGGTTTCCGTGATGGCTGTTTTTTTGCTCAGTATCGGTACGCTCCGTTCCTCGCCGTCGGAATGATTACCTGTCTGCGCCGTCAATCGGTAGGTGAGCGCCTGCATGTCGTCGGGAATAGCCAACGTCCACTGCACTACGGCGCTTTGCTCTTTGCCTGCCGCTATCTGCTGCATTGCGGGGCTTTTCAGTATCCGTGCATCTGCCGGCTGCATGGTGAAAGCATCGTAGAACCGGAGCATGACGTTTATTTTTTGTTCTTCGTCCGTATGGTTGTTTACTTTTGCGGTCAGGATCATTTCGTCTCCCTGCCTGAAAAAGCGCGGCAGGTTGGCGCTGACGGCGATTTGCTTTCGGGTAATCAGGTGTTGAACGGTGCTTCCTGTTTTCAGGTCGCCGGTATGGGCAAAGCCAAGCATTTTCCAGCGCGTAAGAACATCCGGAAGGGTAAATTCCACGCTTATTTCTCCCTTTTCGTTGGTTCGCAATGCGGGATGGAAAAAAGCGGTTTCAAAAAAACGGGTGCGCAGGGGTATTTCGGACAGGGGCAGTGTTTCAGGCGAAGGAGACCCCGAAGAAGGGGACGGAACCTCAAGACTGCTGCCGTACAAAGATTCTTCGTTCAGATCGAACTCGCTGGCTTTGCTGCCTGTGCGCCTGCTTTTCATCATCACCGCCTGCTGCCTGTTTTCGATTACTTCCAAGTTTTCATAGTCTCTTTCGGGCGACGCCTTCAAAAAGGGTTTGTATATTAGCGGGACGGCATGATAGCTGTCGTGGGATGAAGTCCATGTATAGCGGCTGTAGCGGTATGTCCGGTAGAAAGAGTGTTGCCACAAGTGGGGCGTAAACAGGTCCAGGGAAGCATCGTACAGGACGGCTGCCATTTCCGCCGTTTCATTTTTGCCCTGCCGGTTTTTCACGGTCAGCGTCCATTTTTCTTTTTCACCGGGTAACAGGTGGCTGCGAAAGCTTTGGAAGGCGATATCCAGTTTTTTGTTGTCATAAGGCACCTCTACCGTACATAATTTATGGTAGGAACGGTTTTCCTGCACCATCAGGAACTGTACGGCAAAACCGCTGCGGTAGGCTTCTTTTACCGGAATGCGGATCATTTGCGGGACACGTCCCGTGGTGACGATTTTTTGTTCCGCTACACTGTCTCCGTAGAGCACGTCGTAGCGGATGTATGACTGATCCTTTCCGCCTGCCAGCCAGAAGGTCACGGAATCGCCCGGGTAGGCTTGCGTTTCCTTTTCCGTCAGCCATCGGTTCATCTCGAAGAGGCTTGAATCTTTGTGTTGCAGCGTGATGAAGATGGAATCCATCACTTTGCCGCCTTCATTCCGTGCGTCGAATTTCAGCATATAGCGTCCCGAAGGCAGCGAAGCCATCCGGCTGAGGTCTGTTTGCTTGCCGGATCGAGTATCCGTGTCCCACGATGCTTTCAGCGTTTTTTCTGGCTGTTTTTGCCGGTGGTTTTCGTCGCCGTATGCATCAAAAGGGAAGCAGGCGACGAACTGTTCGCGGGAGAGGGCAACCGTGTCTGTGTCCTGCCACAGTCGGTTGCGGAGGATTCGTTTGGGCGCGGGTAGCGCATACAGTTCGATGCGTATATCTGCCGCAACGGGTTCCATGTTTGGGTTGACCGCGTTCAGGCGGTATTGGAGGCTGTCCGCTCCGATGAAAATGTTTTCGGGGATTTTGATGTCCAGCAGGAAGGGTATCCCGCTGAGACGGATACTTTGCGAGGCGCTTTGCGTTTCCCCGTTCGGGTCGGTAACGTCTATTTTTATATCGTAGATGTAAATCTGTTTTTTGTCGCGTATGTCTTCGTCCTCTGCTTTGAAATTCAGTGAGAAGCGTCCGTCTTTGTCGGTTTTTGCCGTGCCGGAATCAATCAGGCGTTGCCGTTGCTGTAGCGGAGGGAACGAGCGCGAATAACGGTAGCGCAGGGGATGATAAGCCGCGTATCGCCGTACTTCCCATTTTACGAGGGCTTCGTCTATCGGATACCCTGCCATCGCCTTTGCCTCGCCGGTTATTTTCACCGAATCGCCCAACGCACAGTTTCCCTTCACGGGTTGAACGGCTACTTCGAATGTCGCGCGTTTGTATTCTTCTACGCTGAAGCCGACTGCGCCGTAGCGGGTTTGAAGCGTCGTCCGGCCGCTCGGCAGGGTTGCGGGCAGGACAAAACTGCCGTGAAAGGAGCCGAAGTCGCTGGTAACGTAATCCTGTTCCTGCACTTCTTTTCCGCCGGCATCCGTCAGGCGGACGCGGACGGGCATCTGCGGGCATAGCTTGCTGTTGCCGTTTTTTTCGCCGTATATGATCCCTTTGAAGTAAACGGTTTGTCCGGGACGGTAAATTGCGCGGTCGGTAAAAAGCGCCGTCCTGAAGGTATCTTCGCCGGCGGGTTCCGGATAATCGTAGGCGGCTGCGCTCACCAGCGAATCCCCGTCGTGTACGACGCATACCGTCCTGTTGCCTGCCGCTACCCGGTAAAAGGCCTGCCCGAGGCTGTCGGTACGGACTACCGTATCCGGGAGTTCGGAAAAAGCGCTTTCTTCGGGCAGGTACACTCTGCGGAACACTTTGACGACGGCGTTTTCCACAGGCATCCCGTTTTCTCTGCCGGTGACGTATGCTTCTACCCATCCCCGCCCTGCCGTGCGTCGGCTCAGGAAGAGGTCGGATACCTGGACGCCGGCGTACGACATTGCTGCCATGGTGGTGTCCGACAAGTCGGGCAGATCGGAAAATACCAATATATAATGTCCGGTAGCGAGCGAATCCAGGCGCACTTCAACGTTGTGCAGTTGATAGTCGGACTGCTGGGGAAGCGTCAGGCGTTGTTGCGAAATTTTTTTCCGGCGGGAAAAATAATCCCTCGCTTCTTTGACGGACATCTGCTCAGGCGCTGCTCCGGCTGTTTCAAATACCGTCACACATACTTCGCTCATGTTCCGGTAACCCAGCATGGCGAGTATGGGTTTGCAGGGCATCTGCTCTTGCTGCATTTCCACCGAAAGGTGCTTTTGTTTCAATCCGTTCAGCAGGGTTTCGGCGTATGCCTTTTCTTCTTTTGAGGTGATCTTTTCCCTGAGCAGTTCGGTATAAAGGTGGACGGCGTCCACCAGACGGTAACGGTATTTCGGGTCGGAGGTTTGTTTCCACCGTTCGCCTTCTTCCCTGTACCATGCTGCCAGGGCGGCAGCCGCTTTTTCCCATATTTTGCTTCCTTCGCAGGTCTCCAGCAGGTATTTCAGGGCTTTTTCGTACATCATTTCCGTATCTGCGTCGGCGAAGACGCCTCTTTCGCGCACAAACCGGAAGCGTTTCAGGTCGAGGTCGCCCAGTGCGTTAATGTCTTTCTGCTTTAGCCGGAAAACCGTCAGGCGCCGGAAGATGTTCATGATGCAGCAGGCAGGCGCCAGCGTGTCGGCGCACGCGAAGACGGTTTTCGAATAGCCTTCCGCGTCGGCGAAATATTCTTCCCGATTGACGAGGAAAGTGGAGAAGTCGCGGTTCAGGATGCCGGGGTCATTCAGGATGTCTATCGCCCGGTGTGCAAGCAGGTCGTACAGTGTTGCCCGAAGGGGGCGTGTGGCGGCGTCTCCTTGCAGCACTTCCCCGAAGATGCCTGCCGGCGTGCGTTGCAGCAGCCTGTCCTGCGCAAGTGAAAGCAGCAGGTAGCGGCATGTTTCGCTGATGATCCGTTCGGCCGACCATGTTGCGATGTCGCCTTCCGCCGCCTGCCCGAAGACGGACGTGATGTCGAGCCGCCACAGGTGGCGGAAGTAATAGTTGCGGTAAGCTTCTCCCACTAACGAATGGATGACGGATTTTGCCGGTTCGTCCACTTTTTCCGCATCCTGCAACAGGCTTTCAATGATGGCGGCATCTGGCTGTTCCTCTGTCATTTGCTGGCAAAGGGTGCGAAATTTGACCGCTTTCAGCAGCCGCCCGTAATTTTTTTCCGCCAGCGCCGACCGATAGGCCGCATCAATTTCCACCAGCGCCGATTGAGGCAGACCGTCCTCAATCAGCGTTTCAATCTCTTTCCACCGGGCCTCCTTCGACCGGTTCTGAGCGCCGGCATACGATCCGGAAAGAAAAACCAGCAGCAAACCGCAAACCATCCTGTTACCCGTGAAAATCATCATTTCCATTTTTAAAAAGGCAAAATTAATATTTTCAAAAAAAATCTCCCACTTTTTTGTATTAAAAAAAAATACTACTTTTGTCGTCGTTTTACATTGAAGGGTGAAAATAGAAAAATAATTAAGAAAATGAACCGTCATTCCGTTTCCATATTTGCATTTACTAAGAGACCTCCAAGTGGAAGACGGTTCTTTTTTTTCTTAATCAACAACGCCTATTAATTATTATTAATTATCATGCGCCGCTCCACGCATACCGTCCTGATAGGCGACGTCCCTCTGGGCAGCGAATACCCGGTGAGGCTACAGTCGATGGTCAATACCGACACGATGGATACGGAAGCCACCGTTGTGCAAGCCATCCGCATCGCCGAGGCGGGCGGCGACTACGTGCGCATTGCGGCGCCGGGCATACGCGAAGCGGAACAGTTGGCAAACATCAGAAAAGCGCTACGGCAGCGCGGCTACACGTTTCCGCTGGTTGCCGACATCCATTTCAACCCTAAAGCCGCCGAAACAGCCGCCCGCATAGTGGAAAAAGTACGGATCAATCCGGGCAATTATCTTGCCGGAGGGAGGTACGTTCCCTCCGGTGATTCCGGCAGCGAAGAAGCAGCCGAAACGGAACGGATGCACAGGCGCCTGCTTCCGCTGATCAAAATTTGCAAGCAATACGGCACCGCCGTCCGGATCGGCATCAACCACGGATCGCTGAGCCGCCGTATCGTATATCGCTATGGCGACACTCCCGCCGGCATGGTGGAATCGGCAATGGAATTTCTCCGCATCTTCGAGGCGGAACAGTTCCGGCAAACGGTGATATCTATGAAAGCCAGCAATGTACGTGTGATGATAGCCGCCACCCGCCTGCTGGCAAAGCAGATGGAGGCGGAACACATACACTGCCCTCTGCACCTGGGAGTAACCGAAGCCGGCGAAGGCGAGGACGGACGCATGAAGTCGGCGCTGGGCATCGGCACCCTCCTGTCGGAAGGCCTCGGCGATACGGTGCGCGTGTCGCTCACCGAAGCGCCCGAAAAGGAAATTCCCGTTGCCCGGAAAATCGTCGATTATGCGGCTGCGGTGCGCCTTTCCGCCAAAAAATCCACACCGGCCGCCCTTCCGCCACCCGTGCCAGCCAATGACGCGATGGTGTGGATAAGGGAGAACGTCCCCGTCCCCGAACAGGTGCTGCTGCTTTCTCCCGACAGCTGCCCGCCGCCCGCCGGTTCTTTTCCCGCCTGCATACTGAAAAAGGACTATCCGGACAGCGATCCGGAAGACGTCTGCGTGAAAGCCGCCTGTGATTTCGGCAGCCTGCTGCTCGGCGGCGTCGGCGACGGGGTATGGATCAACGCCCCTGCGCTGGGCGCTCCGGAAAAAAGCGCCGGCATCGCGCTTTCGCTGTTGCAGGCCTGCCGTCTGCGGATGAGCAAACCGGAATACATCTCCTGCCCCTCGTGCGGCAGAACGCTTTTCGATTTGCAGCAGGCGGTAGCCCGCGTGAAGGAACGGACATCGCACTTGAAAGGATTGAAAATAGCCGTGATGGGATGCATCGTCAACGGCCCGGGCGAAATGGCCGATGCCGATTACGGCTACATAGGGGCGGGAAAGGGAAGAATCACCCTCTATTGCCGCGGGAAAGCAGTGAAACGCAACCTTCCGGAAGAAGAAGCGGCAGATGAACTGGTGCGGCTCATCCGGCTCAACGGGGACTGGCACGACAACATCTGTTGTTGCGAATCTTGAGCCGGTCGATGATGTCCCTCACTATTCATGATTCTTCGGATTATTACGGTAATCCGTCGGCAGTTTACCGTTAAATAGCATCTCTAACAGTTACAAAGAGAGCGATTGTGTTTTAAACAATACCTGCCGACAATATTTTTTTAAGAAAATTAAAAAAAATGCCGAATATCACTTGAATTTATTACTTTTGCGGTCGAATAATTGTAATCTGACAGAATGTTACCAGGCTTGAAAACAGAGAATGAATCATCGGAGTATGTCCATCGGAAGTTGGAGCGTTTGAAATCCGGCATGAGCGGGCTGGAAAGCCTTGCGGTAGCATTTTCCGGAGGCGTTGATTCTACGTTTTTGCTGTATGTGGCACATCAGGTATTAGGCGAAAAAGTGCTGGCGCTCACGGCGTTGTCTGCCTTTTATCCCGACAGGGAATCGAACGAAGCGATTAGCTTTGCACAAAAACACGGCATCCGGCAAATCACTTGCACAGTAGATGAGCTTGGTATTAAGGGTTTTGCACAGAATCCGCTTCATCGATGCTACCTCTGCAAGCGCCATCTTTTTGGGGTTTTTAACAGCGCCATTGCGCAGGAAGGTATCCGGCATCTTGCCGAAGGCTCCAATGCGGATGATGTCGGCGATTACCGTCCCGGAATGAAGGCGGTGAAGGAGTTGCAGGTACTCAGCCCCTTGCGGGAAGCAGGTCTTACGAAGGACGAAATCAGGCTGCTGTCGAAAGAAATGGGCTTACCTACTTGGAACAAGCCGTCGTTTGCCTGTCTGGCATCAAGGATTCCCTACGGAGAATCCATTACACGCGAAAAATTGGAGGCAGTGGCCGCTGCAGAACAACTGCTGATGGATCTCGGATTCGGACAGGCGCGTGTAAGACACCATGGAAAACTGGCACGGATAGAAATATCTCCCGACGAACTGGAGAAGCTCGTCACTTCCGAAATCCGCAATAAAGTGACTACAGCGATAAAAAAACGGGGATTTGCCTACGTCACCGTCGATCTGCAAGGTTACCGCACCGGAAGTATGAATGAAACCATCCCACATTGACATGCAGAAACGTCCGTTCATATTAGCCGATAACCAAGACATTACAAGAGAAGGTCTGCTGGCATTGTTGCATCAAATACAGGTGGACGAAACGGTGGTCTGGGTCACCTCCAGAGACGAACTGTTGGGAGCGCTGAAAAAATATCCCAATGCCGTAGTAGTGCTGGATTATACGCTTTTTGACTTCTCCGCCGTCAACGAAATCATCAATATCAAAGGAGGACACAGCCGGTCGTCGTGGTTGCTGTTTTCGGACGAACTGGGCGAATTGTTCCTCCGGCAAGTCCTGTTTTCCGGACAATCCTTCAATATCGTAATGAAAAGCAATTCGCGACACGACATTCTGATGGCGCTGAAAAGCACGGTCAACGACGAAGAATATTTTTGCGAACTGGCGCGGCAGGTTTACAAAAGCGATATTCCCATGTCGGTACCCGATCTCCTGACGCCTACCGAAAAAATCGTACTGCACCAGATCGCACTGGGTAAAACGACCAAGGAAATTGCCTACGAAAAAAATTTGAGTTTTCATACCGTGAACGCCCACCGAAAAAATATCTTCCGCAAACTGGAAGTCAACAATGTACATGAAGCTATCAAATACGCACTGCGGGCAGGTATCATCAATGTGGCCGAATATTGTATCTGACTTGTACAAAGAAATTCAAACAGTCTTATTATAAATGATTAACAATATAAATAATTAAAAATCAAATAAATAAATACCATGAAAAACGCCATTTTTTTTCTCCTCCCGTGCATAATGACCCTCGCAGGCTGTATGCCGAAAACCTTTTACCAAATCTATAAAACAGCGTATTCGCAAACAATGTTTCAGAAAGACAACACGCTCGTTTACGAAGACGACAACTGCACCGTCACGTACAATCTGTGGAGCGAATACGGGAATGCAGGATTTGCCTTTTTCAACAAAAGCGAAGAAAATATCTACGTAAATCTCGGCGAAAGTTTCTTTATACGCAACGGCATGGCATACGATTATTACCAGAGCCGCACTTTCTCTGAATCCCAGTCCGTAACCTTTCAGGAACGAAAAACGATTTGTATTCCCCCAAACGCGGCAAAAATCGTTTACGAATACAATATTCAGGAAGCCCTTTTCAAAGACTGTGATCTGCCGAAATCCCCCACAAAAAAACAGATCATAACAAAAACCTATTCCGAGCAGAACACGCCAATTGTGTTTGGCAACATCATATCCTATACCGTCGGACAGACAGAAAAAAACATCGTCATTAAAAACGACTTCTACGTCTCCCAGATCACCAACTATCCCGAAAGCGAAGCAGCAACCTTAGGGGAATTTCTCAAACTGAATCATGAAGACGCGGCTCCCTATAAATTTTATATCAGATACACATACACAATAGAATACCAGCCTCACCGGCTTCAACCCCTTGATTCGGACGGGTGGCCGGAGCGGAAAAAATAAAAAAACAACAGACATTAATAAATACCATGAAAAAGTCATTCATCACCATCCTGCTCGCGGCTGTCACCACCACCGCAAATGCGCAGTTCTTCGCCGGTATCAACGGAAAAATCGGCGATGGCGACTTTGCAAATCGCGATTGGCGCGATGGGAATAAACAGGGTACATGGTCGTGCGTAGGCATTAACGCAGGCTACGAGTTTATAAGGCATATACCGGTCAGCGTCGGCGTGGAATATGCCGTGCTGAACACAACGGGCAAATTTTCCGAATTCTATGACGGAAAGTTTATCAGAATGCCGGTAACGGCGGGCTATTGCCATTACTTCGGGAATATCAGGCTTTTTGCCGGAGCCGGTGTGTTTGCATCCTTCGGAAAAGTAGACAAGGGCAGGTATGCTGATGGCAACGGTAGTTTGCTCGCTACTGCCCCCAAAATAAACCTGCATTTGGGCTATTTGCTACAAGGGGGCGCTGGCTATAGGATAATGGACAAACTCCTACTTTCCCTGTCATTTGAATACAACCGACCATTTAAAGAAAGGATTGATTGCGACTTGCCTGGCGTAGAAGCCGGTTGGCCGTCTTTCCGTTTCGCAGGCGTCACTCTTGGGGCAAGCTGGTACTTCTCGTCGTCCCCTGCGCAACGTCCCCGCCCTTTGCTTGTGGCCTCGCCTTCTCCCGTAAGGCATTAGTGTAACTTCGCGCCCTTTGCGGCTTTACCCCTCACATTGGGAAATCAGCTATGCGTTTTGACCATTCATAGGCCTCGTTCATCTCTTTACGCCTTTCGTCGGAAATAGGCTTGGGATGATCCA
>JAISWE010000231.1 GCA_031271175.1 Bacteroidales bacterium
TTCTATGAAAGATTTAGACGATTGGAAAGACACTCATCTATCTGTAAACGGAACTGTTAAACGAAAAAAAATATTGTGTGCATAGTGGTCGTTTTTATGGAGTTTGCACACCCTACCCTGCGGGGCTTTTCAATTGAGAATTGAGAATTAAGAATGCCCCCGTCCCCGTCCCTACGGAACGGCACATCAGAGGGGAATGGCCTGTTTCTACCATCAATAAAAATGAGGAGATAAAGAGGACGGTGATGTTACAGTACACTTTTTAGTCAATTCCATTGTATCAAACAATGATCCGAACAATAACGGGTCGGTTTCCAGTCGTTGTTCCAGTTCTTCAATTGAAAAATCACTGTACAACTTTTTGTTCATTGAACGTAATTCACATTCCTCCTTTGAATCTCTTTTTTGTCTTTTCATTTTTTACACTTTCAATTGTTATTCGTATTGCAGCGCTTCCGCCGGATTGACCCTTGATACTTTCCACGCCGGATACCATGCGCTAACGAGGGAAAACAGCAGCATAACGGCAACGGTGAGGCTCACGGCTATGACATGCACCGAGGTATATTCGTAGATGAAGAACGACAGCGCCAAAGCAGGCACAACGGCGATAGCGGTAATCAGCAGGCTTTCGCCGATGACGACGGCCATCAACAGGGCGGGGCTGGAACCCATCGCCATGCGTACGGCAAATTCCTTTACCCGCTTGCGCGAATGCAACCAGTATAGCCCGAAAGCGCCGATAAACGCAAAAATGAACAGAAAAAACGTCGGAATACTTTGCAAAACTATCGGTAAGGTTGTTTCCATCATATTCTCTTTTTTGAAAAATCTAAGGTCAAAAATGACGGGTTCTATGGCATTGTCGGAAATCAAACGCCGAAATTCCCTGTAAAAGGCATCGGAAAAGGCGGCTTGTGTTCCCGGTTTGAGTTTGACCGTATTTTCCGAATACATGTTGAAGAAGCCTTTGGCTAAGTACATCGGCAGGACAAAGGTAACAGGCGCAGGATCGAAAACCTGCTGTTTCAGTCCGCTAACCGTCCCCACTACGGTACAAACACGGCCATAATACGAAAACTTTTTCCCCTGTGCCGATTGCCAGCCTGCTTTTTCGGCAAACTGACGGGTGATGACCACCGGAACGGAACCGTCTTCCAGCGGACGGTTGTCCAACCAGCGACCTTCTTCCATTTCCGGTCGGAATATCATAGCCCCATATTCATCGCAATACTTCACCACAGGCAGAAACCGCCGGTCGTCTATCACTATCGTATCGGGATGAACCATGGAACGATAACCTCCGTCTCCTCTCAGATAGGGAATAAAATTGATAGCTTGTGAGATATATTCAACAAAGGGCAACTTTCTCAGCCGGTCGTTGATACCTGCCATGCTTTGTTGAGCATTGTTGTATGCTTCAGGATGTTCCCGCTCCTTTCCGATATAGCCAAACATCAATGTATTGGCGCTATTCAACATTCCCGGAGATTTATATTTCCTGACGGCTTCGGCAAGGGAAACCATGCAAAGCATCAGGATAAGGGCAATCAGCGCCTGTTCGGCCAAAATTCCGCCATAGCCCCGCTTCCGGTTCCATATTAATCGAATGATATGCCTGATCATTTGTCACCTCCTTTTAATACGGTAGAAATATTACGCCGGGAAATGATGTAGGCGGGCAAGCCTCCCGACAGCAGCGAAAACAGCAGCATGGCAGGCGTTACTCCCGCAAAAACCACTGCGTAGTCGATACCGGCCACCAAAGAGATATTGCCCAGCGTGCTGTCGATGATATTTTGCTGGATAAGGTCGAGGACAGGCGTAGCCAGCGCCACGCCTGTTACGGCGCCTGCCGCCACCAGTATCAGGGTCTCCGTCATGATTTGCATGAACGACGACAGGAGGCTTGCGCCGAAAGCCTTTCGCAGGGCAATTTCTCCGGCGCGGTTGCGGGTATTGGCCATGTTGAGCGATACGATGTTGAGCGCCGGAATCAACAACAACAGAAAAACAATGGCTCCGCTTCCGTACCGGAACAATTCGCCGCCCCACCGGACAGCCTTATCCTCTTGCAGCGTATGCAACTGTTCCGGAAGGAGATTCATCGTGAGATTGCGTTGCCGGAAGTGCTGTAAAATGGCTCCGGTTATCTTCTCCTGCATTTCATTCAACGGCATTTCGGGTGGAGCAAGAATATCCACCGTATAAAACTCATAACTGGAAGGAAGGAATTTATTGAACACGTATGGCGCCCATATTCCGCAACTTTCCGAAGGCGACGACAGCAGGGAAAATCTTTTCACTACGCCTGTTACCTCATATTCGTTCCCCTGAAAGGACATTTTTTCGCCAATGCATTGTTTATTGTTGAAGTAAGCCTGCGCAATGCCTTCCGTCACTACTACCGATTTTTTCCTGTTTGTGCAGTCGTCCTTGGTAAACGGCCTGCCCGCGATAAATTCAAACCGGTTGATTTGCCAGAAATCGGCATTGACAAATCCCACCATCGAATTGTATAGGTGTTCACGCAACAGAACGTTTATCATTTCGGAATGCCATAAGGAAGCGTATTGGTAATCCTTGATATTGTCCAATACGGCGTCCATTTCACGGGGTTGAATTTTCATGCCGTAGCCTTTGCTGTCCGTGAAATATTCCGGTAACCGGATGGTTCTGTCCGCATGAACCATCGGAGGATAATTGTCCGTACAGATACGCACCAATTGCAGCGCCAGCGCTACAAAGATAAAGGTCAGCGCCGTACCTGCTATGCAAAACAAGGCGTAGAGCTTGTTTTGCCGGATACTGTATAAAGCCGGTCGGAGATAATTGATGACTTTTTTCATACCGCTTGCAGTTTACCGTCCAACATACGAACAATCCGGTGCGTTTGTTCCGCAATGCGTTCGTCGTGCGTTACCATCACAATGGTGGCGCCTTCGCGGTTGATGGCCGTGAGCAGCGCCATGATTTCCCCGCCCATTTTGCTGTCCAAATTACCGGTGGGTTCGTCCGCCAGAATGATCTCAGGATTACCTACCAGCGCACGGGCTATCGCCACCCTTTGGCATTGCCCGCCGGACAGTTGCGAAGGAAAATGTTTCAAGCGGTGCGACAGTTCCACTTTTTCCAGCGCTTCCAGCGCCCTCCGGCGGCGTTCCTTCGCGGAAACGTTTTTACGGTAGAGCAGCGGCAGTTCCACATTGTCCGTCACGTTGAGCGCCGGAATCAGGTGAAAGCTCTGGAAGATGAACCCCAGCGTGCGGTTGCGGAAGCCGGCCGTTTGCCGGTCGGTCATGCCCGACACCTCCGCGCCGTTCAGTTCGATTGTTCCTCCGGTGGGTTTGTCTAACAAACCTATCATGTTCAGCAAGGTGGATTTGCCGCAGCCCGAAGGCCCCATCACGGAGATAAATTCGCCTTTGGCCACATGTAAATTGACGCCGTCCAAGGCGGCCGTTTCGATTTCCTTTGTTTGGAAAATCTTGGTAAGATTCTTAAGTTGGATCATTTCTTATACTAATTTATGCAGGATTTTTGCAAACCTCCGCACATAATCTTCTTCTTCCTCTCGGGTTTTTGTTGTAAGATATGCACGTTTTACCAGCGCATCCAATGTTTCTTTGGACAAAGAGTCATGATTTTCCCCTATATTCTCGTTGGATCTGATTTTCGAAACTAATTGAGCGGATGCAATATCAATCGCCCCCGTATATCCGTGAATCAGCATATACTTGTCCTTTTCATCTTCCAGTTTCACCGGAATAGCATAAGAAGAAAAACGATAATTGCTCATTTGATTTATATTTTGTGCAAAGGAAAATCACCTCTGCGATGATTCCAAATGATTTTCATGCCAATATACCGAACGTATTCGTTTTATATGCCAAGCGTCATGTTTTGCCATTGCATACAAAGTTGTTCCTTTATTACATGCTAATCATCCCCATGTGGGGCGGTCATTCGGGCAACGACCTTTTTATGCTTTTTAAATTCCGCTTTGCGCCGGTGCGCCAGAGCAAATTTTTGTCCGTTCTCCATGGTAATTTCCGGTTTTTTCCCACAGTTGTATTCGATCACCCTGCTTAAATTAACTATCACCGACTGATTGAAACGACCGGCAGTTTTTCCTGCAAGGTATGAAGCGTAATGATCACCATATATATATTTTATTTTCAACTTTTTACGGCTTCGCCACCGTCAGTCACATAGCGGACTGACGAATGGGGATTTAATTGTCTGGTTTTCTTTTATATCCGTCCGGATTTCCGTCCGGATGTTTTTTGAAGGAAACAGGCTGTTTTTAGCCTTTTTCCTTTCCGTTTTGTTTACCGCCTGTCCGGGTTTGCGACCACTGTCAGGGTTTGATATCCTTGCGACTACCTCCAAAATCCATTCGACCCTTGCCGGATGGGTTTGGCGTCGTTCCGACTCCTGTAAAAAACAGATAACAGTATATATAAATTTCGAAAAAAAAATATTATATTTCGCGCACGCGCATGTGATGTTATGGTATGTAAGTCTCTCTCAAAAATCGTACCAAATCGTACATTCCGCTCATACGTTGCTATACAGGCGCAGCCTGCCCGATGAAAAAATCGCGTATTTTTGAAGGTTTTTTGGCTAAAAAGACAACTATTATACATAATAATAAGGCATATATAAAATATAATGTTGCAAATATACAACGCGAAAAACCATTTTGCAAATATTTTATTGTCAAAATCCATAAAAATAACTTGGGGAAGCATGGTACATGGTGCGTTCTCTCTTCATGTTGAGATGGATAGCGGTTGCCGGATCCGAAGCATTTGCGATCCTATAGCGTCATTCCATCCGGCGCCGGCCTAACGGACATTTTGGGAGAAAAAAATGGATGTCGGATGTTTGTCGTTATTTTATTTTTGCATAATTTGGTTTTTGCATAATAAAATATTAATTTTGTCGTTATAATGATGATTTTTGTTTTGTGTTTTTTAACCAAATTTTTCAACCTGAAAAAATAAAAGAATATGGTAAACAAAGTAATTCTCTTAGGACGGGTGGGCAAAGATCCGGAAGTGCGTCACCTGGACAGCAACTCATCTGTTGCCAATTTTACGTTGGCCACCAACGAATATTATGTGAAAGACGGTGCGCGCGTTGAGCAAACCGAATGGCACAATATTGTGGCCTGGCAATCATCTGCCAAATATGTGGAGGACTATGTCCGGAAAGGAATGCTGCTTTATGTGGAAGGTCGTTTGCGTACCCGTTCGTGGGACGACAAGGACGGCAACAAGCGATACACGACGGAAATACTGTCCAACAGCATTTTCATATTGACGCCCAAGAGCAACAGTCAAAATTCCGCATCACAGCCGGCGGCGGTTCCCGAGCCGGAGAGTACGTCCATCGGTTCCGCTACGCCTGCCGATGACCTGCCGTTTTAGTGGTTTTCTATTATCATCCTGTTGGATACCGAATCTTTTCTTTACGGATACCGCCACTTTTGCCTTTTCGGAAATATAACGGCGCTCCTGTGCCTGGGGGGTGGTTTATGGCTGCTGGCAGTTATTGAAGTGATGTTGATATCTTTGTCGCAGGACGGTATGGCGGAACCGGAAGACGGGAAAAGCCGTTCCGGCGCATGGATGTTGCAATGCCTGCAACATCCCGACCGGATATGGCGTGTGCTGAAAATCACCGGCATCCTGCTGCAATTGTCCTTCATTTTCTTGTTCATACAGCTAATGCAAGCGCTTGTGGGGGAATATGCGGCGCTATGGATAAGCTTTCCGCCGGTTTTGTTTTGCCTGTATCTCATCCGGATGCTGTCGCGTTTGCCATCGCCGGAACGGGCGCTGCGGTGGGCATCCGTCGTTTTTCCCGTATGGGAAAAACTGTTTTTCCCCATACTGTGGCCGGCGTCCCTGCTCTACCACAGGCGGCGTCAACCCAAAAACATACTGGAAAAGGTTTCCGAAACGGTGCTGGAAAACGAGAATATCCTGAAAGGGATTGTCAAATTCGGGAACATTGATACCCACACGATCATGAAACCGAGGATGGATGTGGAAACGGTCGGCATCAGCGTTGCTTTTCCCGATCTGGTACGGTTTATCAACGAGTGCGGTTATTCTCGGCTACCGGTGCTCGACGAGCGCGATCAGGTAAAAGGCGTCCTCTATGTGAAGGATTTATTGCCATATATGCACGAAAGCGCCGGGTTTCAATGGCAATCGCTCATCCGCGAGGCTTATTTCGTACCCGGCAACAAAAAAATCGACGATTTGCTGAAAGAATTTCAGGCCAAGAAAATCCACATGGCAGTAGTCGTTGACGAATACGGAAGCATGGTGGGCATCATCACGCTGGAAGACATTTTGGAAGAGATTGTAGGCGATATTGCCGACGAATCGGACGAAGACGAATCGGATTATCAGCAAACCGATGTGAATACCTACCTTTTCGACGGTAAGGTGCTGCTCAACGATTTCTATCGCATCATCCGTGTAGCGGATTCGGTGTTTGACGAAATCAGAGGAGAAGCCGACACGCTGGCCGGCCTCATCCTCGAGTTGAAGGGAGAAATACCGCAAAAAGGCGACAGCGTGGATTACGGAAACTTTTCGTTTCATGTGGAAGAAATGGAAAACAGGCGCATCAAACAGATTAAAGTGACGGTCAATGCATAGTCCCTACCTACTCCCTGTCATATTGATGACCGTCATGTTCTGGATAACAGGCTGTCGGCAAAACGAAACTCCCAAGCCTCATGCCTATTTCCGGATTTCGTTTCCCGAAAAGGAATATGTCGGATACGAAAGCGAATGTCCCTTTGTGTTTGAATATCCCGTTTACGGCCAATCGGTTGCCACAGCCAACCATGCCGGCGAACCGTGTTTGTTCAACCTTGTTTTCCCCCAATACAAGGGTATCATTCATCTGACCTACAAAAGAATAAATAAAAATTTCGCTATTTTGCTGGACGATGACTGGACTTTTGTGTACAAAAAAATCGCCCAGAAAGCAGACGCCATTGATCTCCGTCAGTATGAAGACCCTTCGAACAAAGTGTATGCCACCATATATGACATCAAAGGCAATGCCGCATCGCCGGTGCAGTTCTATTTGACCGACAGCGTTCGCCACTTTTTGCGGGGATCGCTATACTTCAACACACGCCCCAACTACGATTCGCTGGCGCCTGTCATTCATTTTTTCCGGAAGGATATTGTTCATTTAATTGAAACCTTCAGATGGAAAAACGATTAAACTTTAAACTTCGCAAAAGTGGGATTATTGTTACATAAAACAGTTGAAGAAGATTGCCGGCTGGGCATCTGGAAAATCACCGAAGCCTATGACAAACTCTTCAATACCGTTTTCCTGTCCGAAACGGATCTTATCAGGCTCCAGGAATTTAAAAACCTGAACCGGAAAATCGAATCGTTGAGCGTAAGAGCTTTGTTGCAACGAATGACCGAACCACATGCCCGCATCATATACAATGCATCGCGCAAGCCTTTTTTAGCCGATCATTCGTACAATATCAGCATTTCACATTCCCACAAATTCACCTCTATCCTGTTGAGCAATAGCAAGCTGGTCGGCATTGACCTCGAATACATGTCCCACAATATCGAACGGATTGCCCACAAGTTTATCAACGACCGCGAGGTGGTCACCTTCGAAAAGGACAAGCGCAAGGAGCATCTTTACGTCCATTGGTGCGCCAAAGAAGCGCTTTACAAAATCTGCGACAAGGTGGATATTAACTTCCAAAAAAATCTGACCATCAAACCTTTTGAGATGGCTCAGGAAGGCGATATTACGGGAGTAGTGAGGAACAACCTGCGCAACGAGGAGTACAGGATGCATTACATGCTGGCAAACAATTATGTCATCGTTTATTGTGTGAAATAAAACCGGACGGCATGAATAAATTCAATTGGTGGTTGGTTTTGCTACTGGTCGCCTGTAAAGGCGAAGAGGTTGCGGTATATGAGCCGGAGTTGCTGCCGGCTTTCCGGCGTGTTGACTTTGTCACTGCCGGCGGCGATTCGAGCATCTTTGTGTATGACGGTCAGATGCAGCTGCTTTCCGGCCGCTGCCACTCCGCCACCTTTGGTCGGGAACGCTTCACCATGCAATATTCCGACGGACGGCCGACGGGAGCGGAATATGAAACCGTCATCGGCACACGAGACAACCCTGTCCCGGTGAGCTTTTCCCTCAACCGACACAACATGCTGCTGACGTTAACCCGCGAAGGCTGGGACAAAACTTTTACCTTTACCTACGACGACCGGTTCCGGCTGATTTCCTTTTCCGTACAGCTGCCGCAAAACGGCATTTACAGCAGTACCATCAGCTATGATGAACAGTCCAATGTGAGCGCAGTAGAACGTTATTCAAACATCTCTGGCACACAAGGCGCTACCCGCACGGAATTTAGCGACTACGACCGCCACCCCAACCCGTTCCGCCTGCTGGTCAACGTCTTTTATGCTCCTTTGTTTGCCTCTGCTTACGGCCCTCTCCGCTACGACAATCTCGGCATCCCTTCGGGCATGGTTTTATCCGTCAATAATCCCGGCAAAATAATTGAATATCCGGACACCGGCAGCAGCTACGAAAGAATTTTCGAATATCGTTATGATTCCAACGGCTATCCGGTTTCGATCAACTGCTCCGCCGATTCATCCTTTCCGCTTTCCATCGTTTATGGGGCTTTTTAGTCGGTGGCCTGTTTATGGTCGAGCATTTTCTGCAAGGTGAACATTTCATCCCGCAGGCGGGCGGCTTCCATGAAGTCGAGGTCTTTGGATGCCTGTTTCATGCATTTTTTGGTAAAGGCGATAGCCTGGGTCAGTTCCGTCCGGTTCATATATTTCACAACCGGTTCGGCGGCAACGCCGGACAGCGATTCCGGTTCGACGTAATACTTCACCGGCTTGTCCGTTTGTGCTTTGTCGCGGTTGCCCATGATGGAACCACGGGCTTTCACCACTTGCCGGGGAATGATGTTCATTTTTTCATTGTAAAGCAACTGTTTATTTCGGCGGCGTTCCGTTTCATTAATGGTTTGCTGCATACTGTCGGTGATTTTGTCGGCATACATGATGACCCGTCCGTTAATGTTGCGGGCGGCACGTCCTGCTGTCTGGGTAAGCGATCTGGCAGAACGCAAAAAGCCCTCTTTGTCGGCGTCAAGAATGGCGACCAGTGATACTTCGGGCAAATCCAGACCTTCCCGCAGAAGGTTTACCCCTACCAGCACATCAAAACGTCCATCCCTGAGCGCTTCCATTATTTCCACACGTTCGAGTGTTTCCACGTCCGAGTGGATATACCGGCAGCGAATACCTACTTTGCTCAAATACTTGGACAATTCTTCCGCCATTCGTTTGGTAAGCGTGGTGACCAGCACCCGTTCGTCGTTTTCGGCGCATTGCCGTATGTTTTCCATCAGATCGTCAATTTGATTGAGGCTCGGTTTAATGATGATGCCGGGGTCAAGCAGGCCTGTAGGGCGAATCACCTGATCGACCACAATGCCTTCGCTTTTTTCCAGTTCATAGTTGGCAGGAGTAGCGCTCACGAAGATGGTTTGTCCGATCAGCGTTTCAAATTCTTCAAAAGTCAGCGGACGATTGTCAATAGCCGCCGGAAGCCGGAAACCGTATTCTACGAGATTGAACTTGCGGGAATGATCTCCGCCGTACATGGCGTGGATTTGCGGGATGGTTACATGGCTTTCGTCAATGACGGTAATAAAATCGGACGGAAAATAATCCAAAAGGCAGAAAGGCCGCGTGCCCGGAAGACGCTGGTCGAAATAACGCGAGTAATTCTCAATACCGGAGCAGTAGCCGAGTTCACGCATCATCTCAAGATCGTATGTCACGCGATTTTCCAGCCGCTTGGCTTCGAGATGGCGGTCATTCTCTTTGAAAAAAGTGATTTGCTTCTCCATGTCTTCATGAATCTGTACAAACGCTTCCTGTTGCCGTGCCAAAGTGGTAACGAAAATATTGGCGGGGAAAATCTGAATTTCCTCCAAATGTTCCTTCCCGTGTATGTTGATGGGGTCGAACATGGCTATTTCCTCTATTTCATCGCCCCAGAACGAAATGCGACAAGCCACGTCGGTGTATGCAAGAAAAACATCTACCGTATCGCCTTTTACACGGAATGTTCCGCGCTTGATCTCCTGATCGCTGCGGTAATAAAGGCTGTTCACCAGCATGTGCAGGAACTTGTTGCGACTAATAGACATGCCACGCCTGATATGAATCGTGTTTTCGTGAAAATCATCCGGATTGCCGATGCCGTAAAGACACGAAACCGACGACACCACAACGACGTCGCGCCGTCCCGAAAGCAGCGATGATGTAGTGCTTAACCGTAACTTTTCAATTTCACTGTTGATAGACAAATCCTTCTCAATATAAGTGTCGGTGGATGGTAGATAGGCCTCCGGCTGATAATAATCATAATAGGAAACAAAATATTCTACGGCATTGTTCGGGAAAAACCCCTTAAACTCGCCGTACAATTGTGCCGCCAGCGTCTTGTTATGGCTCAGAATAAGGGCGGGACGGTTCAAACGGGCGAGTACATTGGCAATGGTAAATGTTTTGCCCGATCCGGTTACCCCCAGCAAGGTCTGGTAAGGAGTGCCGGAAACGATTCCATCCGTCAGTTGACGGATGGCTTCAGGTTGGTCGCCACTCGGCTCAAAATCAGAAAACAATTGAAACACAATACAAATTTGTCAATTCAACAAACCTGCACAACCGGAATATTCAGCAGGTGCGCTAATTTTTTTATCGTTGCGGCGCGATGTCCCGTACCGATAGCGCAATGGTGAGAGGGTCCTGCCTTCGACCATCTGTTAATGAACTCGCGCGCTCCAACCGAAAAATGATATCGGCTGTTGGTATTGCCTATTTCCAGCGTCGGACCCGCTACCGAAACGCCTTCGGCAACCAAAAGAAATATCCCTTCGCTACCTTCGCATACCGAAAGTAAGGTTACGTCGCCATGTCGAACCGACATCTGGATAGACAGGCCCTTGCCCGGTTTTCCGTGATACACAGGTACGGGAACCAATTGAACCCGTCCTTCGGCGATGGCAAAATGAGCAGGACCATCGTGTCCCAGCATCACAATATCATCGTCGAAATCCATTGCGTAAAACTCGGAAAAAGAGCCGCCGCCGCCTGTCAACGACATGATTTTCATCGCCTGCACGTTTTTCACCTCGCATTCGCCCGCTACGGGGACGCCTTTTCCTGTGAGGAGAGTGTTGCCGGCTATCAGCGAAGTAACGATGTTTTCGTATTCGTTGCCCGGATAACCTTCATAATAGTATGCCAGCGACCCCAGACGCCGCGCTGCTACCAGATTGTCGAGCGCAACGGCGGTACGCGCAGCGCGTTCGAGTTCGGCGGGTTCGCACTGCGGCGACACATCGAACTGTTCGGCAAACTCCTGCAGTTTTTCGGCAAGAGCGACGTC
>JAISWE010000064.1 GCA_031271175.1 Bacteroidales bacterium
GAGCTGGTTGGTGGCAACGGTGAATCTGGGGACGATAACCGAACCGTTGGAAGTAGCGGACACGCCGTTGACGTCGAACTCCATGGCATCCAGATTCGGCGACAGCGTCAGCGTGGGCGGAACAGGGGGCTGTTCGGGCTGTTCGGGGACGGCAGCTGCGGCAGCCTGTGTCGCAACAATAGTGATCTTATGCTCTTCCCCTGCCGTTGTTACGGTAATTGTAGCAGCCGGCGGTACGTCGAACGACGTGTTGACGTCGGCGCTTATCCTCAGCCGGCGTCCCTGCTTGCTCGTCTTGCACCATGTCTGGTCGGAGGTGACATTCCAGTCAATCTGATTGGTGACAACAAAGAATAAATAAGCGTTTTCCGTCTCGCCGTCGGTACGGGAGCCATCGGCGTTGAACTGTATCTCTTTTACGTCAGGCGTAACAGACAAGGCAGTCGGGCTCATATCTTCCGTCGTTTTACAGGCCGTCATCATGGCGAAAACTGCCAATGCTAAAAATGTGTGTCTTTTGTGTTCCATGTGTTTTTATGTATTTAAATCGACATTTTCTTTAGATTTAATTCAAAAAATATGCCAAACAAGAGGTGAATTTGTTTTTAATGAGGATTTCGCGGTTCAAATGATCACTTATGATGCAGGATTTTAAAAATTTAAACTGTTCATTTACAGGTAAATACAAAACTTGCAAAGAGATTTTTTAAGTTTTTGCGCCGGATTGTTTTTTGAATTGAAAAAATGACTATTTTTGCGACTTCAATGCCCGGATGGCGGAATTGGTAGACGCGCTAGTTTCAGGGACTAGTGTCAGCAATGATGTGCAGGTTCGAGTCCTGTTCCGGGTACAAAATGGGATATATGTTTGTCTGATATAAATCATAAGAAAGAGCTGGAAAATTAGAAGTATGAATCAATTTACGCAAAAATGCAGGCGGATATTTAACGACAGTATTCTGCAATACCATACAAAAGATCATGTGGATACGGTTATTCAAAATCCTTATCTTCTCAAAAGCATTGAATACTATTTATTTTTGAAAAACTGGGTAGATACCGTTCAATGGCATTTGGAAGATATTATTCGCGATCCGGAAATAGACCCTGTTGATGCGCTGCAAATTAAGCGCCGGATTGATCGCTCCAATCAGGAACGTACGGATTTGGTAGAACTGATAGACAGCTATTTCCTCGACTTGTACAAAGAGGTAAAAATACAGCCTCATGCGACGATCAATACCGAAAGTCTCGCATGGGCGATTGATCGGCTGTCTATATTGGCGCTGAAAATTTACCACATGCGAATAGAGGCCAACCGAGAGGTGTCGGAAGAACATCGCCTGCAATGTACTTCCAAACTCAACATTCTGCTCGAACAGGACAAGGACCTGTCTGCGGCCATCGACACCCTGCTGGACGACATCCGGAACGGACGCAAGTACATGAAAGTGTACAAACAGATGAAAATGTACAATGATCCCGACTTGAACCCTGTGTTATACGGTCATTAATACATGGATTACAGGATAGGCTTGGATGTAGGCTCTACCACAGCAAAAATCGCAGTGGTAGATGGACAGTCACAACTAATACATACTGATTATGTGCGGCACAATACGCAGATATATGAAACCGTATCGGCATTACTGGAAGCCACCGTTGCTGTGACCGGCAACGGGAATGTATCGCTTGCGGTCACAGGCTCTGCCGGCATGGGAATATGCGAAAATACCGGTATTCCTTTCATTCAGGAACTGATAGCAGCCACAGAAGTGGTACAAAAGCAATATCCTCAAGTGAAAACACTGATTGACATCGGCGGGGAAGATTCGAAAATGATCTTCTTCCATGCCGGCAGAATTCCCGATATTCGAATGAATGGGAGTTGTGCCGGAGGAACGGGCGCCTTTATCGACCAGATGGCTTCGCTGCTCAATGTTGAAACGGCAGAGATGAGCCGGCTGGCAACCCTTTATCAAAACATGTATCCTATTGCTTCCCGTTGCGGCGTTTTTGCCAAAACCGATGTACAAAACCTGATCAGCCGCAAAATACCAAAAAAGGACATCGCTATGTCGGTGTTTCATGCGGTAGCCGTACAATGCCTCAACACGCTGGCACGCGGTTACGACGTACTGCCTAAAATCATGTTCATCGGCGGCCCGTTTACATTCCTGCCTGAATTAATCAACGCATTCTTAATGGCATTGAATATCAGCAAAAACGACACTGTTTGTCCGGAACATCCGGAAGTGATTCCCGCGTTGGGGGCTGCCTTGTCTTGCCAACAGGACGCATCAATGCCGATGCGGCAACTGTTGTCGATCATCTCTACCCGGCCGCATCAGGTTGCTTCCCATCGTCTGCCGCCCCTCTTTTCTTCCGAATCCGATCAGCAGAGATGGCAGGAAAATAACCGTCCCGTAGTCGTAAAACGCGCCACACTGACGGAATACGGCGGACAGTCCTGTTTTTTGGGTATTGATTCCGGCTCCACTACTACCAAAGTCGTAGCGTTAGGCGAAGACAACGAACTGCTGTTCGGCTTTTACCGGAACAACTGTGGCCAACCTGTCGAAACAGTATATGAAGGATTGCAACAATTCAAACACGAACTTTCTGCGGCGGGAAAAATGTTGTACATCCTGCGAAGCGTCGTCACCGGCTATGGTGAAGACCTCATCCGGGCGGCATTCGGAATAGACGACGGCGTAGTGGAAACTATCGCCCACTATGCCGGTGCACGCCACATTGACCCTGACGTATCGTTCATCCTTGATATCGGAGGGCAGGATATGAAAGCCATCTTTATCCGGGACGGCTTTATCCGCCGCATCGAACTTAACGAATCCTGTTCGTCCGGTTGCGGCTCATTTATTGAAACCTTCGGGCAAAATGTCGATCTGACAGTTCGGGAATTTGCGTCCAAAGCCTGCCGATCGACTGCGCCCTGCGACCTCGGCACGCGCTGTACCGTCTTCATGAATTCCAAAGTAAAGCAGTCATTACGCGAAAACGCTTCCATTGAGGATATTGCTGCCGGACTTTCCTATTCCGTCATTAAAAACGTGCTGATCAAGGTTCTGAATGTGACCGATATGGACGAACTCGGCGAACGTCTCTCGGTGCAGGGAGGAACATTCCGGAATCCTTCGGTACGAAGAGCGCTGGAAATACTTTCGGGAAAACCCGTAATCACCACCGATATACCCGAACTGATGGGCGCTTACGGCGCGGCAATTATCGCAGGACAACAATATCAGGCGAAAGCCACAGCGATTGATTTTCCATCCGCATGACCCATCGGGTATATTAAACCCGTAAAAGGCTAAATCTTTTTTTGAGGCGCTATTATATCGCACAAATTATAGACACAAAACGATTTCCATCACTCATGTTACGCACCGATCAATGTCAGGCTGTCCTGCATTCCCCCCCTGGAGGGGGTATCCGAAGGACGGTGTGGTTTTCTCGACTGAGCAAAACCTGACACTGTCAAAGTCCCG
>JAISWE010000057.1 GCA_031271175.1 Bacteroidales bacterium
GAGCGTTTCGGTTTTCAGGCCGGTAACGGTGCGTAAGGTTTTCCGTTTGGTAATTTCCCGCACGGAAGAAGTCGTTTCGATTTGGATTTCCTGGGACTCGTTGGCGTCGCGGCTCACGACGACTAAAAACATCCGGTTGCCTTTTTCCAGCAGGGACACTACCGTTCCGGCGTCGCCTGTTTCCAGCGTTTTGATTTGCGTCGGAAGCTGTCCGGGTTCCAGCATCACTGTCCGGCCCGGCACAAAATTTTCTTCACCCGTATGTTTTACCCAAACCACGGAAGCGCCGAGGAACACCGCGGCATAATTTTGCATTTCCTCATTCATTTCTTTTACCACGTTGTAAACCGTTGTTTTATCGCCCCACTGAGATACCATCGCATAAAATCCGCTTCCCTGCGACCAGTAGGTAAAGTACTGAATCCCCTGCGAACCGTAAGCCAGCGAAGTATAAATCTGCAGTCTAAGGTCGCTGGTAATGGGCGCCGGATAACTTTGATGTGCGCTGGACACGGCAAAGGTCCAAAACGGTAATCCTGATTGGTTGGATTTTTCCAGAAACAAGTCAAGTATTCCATACCACCCTTTATATAAGAGACGGTATCCTGCGTGTTTGTTTTCCGGATCAAGGTTCTCTACCGTGATGGGGTAGGTATTGAACGCCATGAATTTCGGGGATGTCGCATTCACAAACGGCGTCAGGTAATTTTCCAGGTAATCTCCGCTTGCGCCGTGAAAACTTGGGTCGGCCACGAGCGCTCCGGCCACATTAATATAACAAAAATGTTCCGGATTAGGGTCTAAGTCTTCGATGAGCCTTACCTTGTTTCCCAGCATGGAAAAAATGCTGAGAGGTGGTTCGTCCCTCAGGTAATAGCCACCCAGCGCCGGATGATTTTTGAAACGGTTTACACTCGTCGTAATCGCGGCATCGGAGGAAACATCGAAAGGATGCAACAAGTTGAAATAATTGGCAATGATCTTGACGCCGGTTGCCTGTCCGGCGTTCAGCACTCTTTCCAAATAGTCGTCGTCTGTTCTGAACGACAGGCTGTAGGTAAATCCCGCTTCCTTAAAGGTTTGGTAGTGGGCTTGTATCGCCGCGTCGCTCCAGGGCGCGCCGCCCGGCATCCAGCTATCCAAATGAGGAATGGAGAGCCATGCCAGCACTGGAATTTTTTCATTGCCTGTGACCCACGGCGTTTCGTTTTCACCGCTTTTCCGGATGAATTTAATCCTATTGACATTTTTCGGCTTGCTTTGCGCCGCATCCGCGGCGACAACCGCCCAATAGACAAACGAAGGTTCGCTTAAGCCAATGCCCCACGCCGCAAGCAGGTCGTCCAAATCGGAGGCCGGTACATCCACCGATTTGGCAGATACGGGAATGGCGTGCGGATCGGATAAATCCGAAGCTTTGTCCAGCAACAGGATATATCCGGTATTCGCATCCGAAGCCCAGGAGAAACGCACCTGTTCGGTGAGCGTTAAATCGAAAAATGCATTATCCGCCGGACTTGACAAAGCGATGGTCGGCGGCGGAGCGGATTTTCGCGTAATCCGGATGCTCCGCACTTGCGTTTCCGCGTTGATCAGCGAACCTGCCGGCTGTACCGACCAGTACACGGTGGCTGCTTCGCCGTTGCTCACGCCCAGCGCCGTCAGTTGAACGTCTAACTCATCGGCGGTTAAATCTTTCGCATAATTGCTATTGCTGGCAAAATTGGTTTGCGGAGAAGCCAAATCTTCCGTCAGGCTCAACAGCAATTTGAAGGCGGTAATCCCTTCGGTTGCCCAGGAAAAAGAAATCTCCGTCACCTCATCTAAGTTGAATGCGTCGTTTTCGTGGGGCGCCAGCAAATTGATTGTCGGAATATACTCGTCTGTTTTTTCCTCCCCTTTGCATGTGCACAGCAACAAGCTTAAAAAAACGAGCAGCGATACTAATTTTTTCATTTTGTTTACATTTAAGTTTGAATTATTTTTCATTTTATTTGAATTTAAGTTTGAATTACGCTTCATTTTAAATGATTGACTTTTTCATCAAAAATAAAATCAAGATATAAAAATTTAAAATCGAAGGCTATTCTATCACCCAGGAGGTGCCGGTTGTGTTGATATCTTCATACAACCAGAACTCGCCGGCAGCATCCAAACACAGCAAACTTGTGCCGATGCCGAAAATTCTTACATAGCGGTTCCATCCTCCAGAGCCGAGTTCGAACCACCCCGTGATCGTCCCATTGTCGGCAGTGGTCACCGTCCTGTACCATAGCTTGCCGTCGGCAGTAACTCCGATAACCGCACAGTTATTCCAGGAACAGACGGGACCATAAATCTGGTCTCCGGTGCTGATAACAACATCGGTTGCCCCCCAATTCCATGTGGCGTCCGGATAGAAGTTCCATCGCTTCGTCTGTCCTTCGGCAGAAATGGAATAGAATAGATTAGTGAAAGGAAGGAAATGCTTGAAGTTAAAACCGTTGCCAAATGCCGCATTTACCAGCGTAGCCTGATTTCCCGACAGCGTGAAGAATCCCACAGTACTAGCAGCCGTAGAGATGGTAAGGAGAATGTTGTCCTGGCAGTACATGATTTCCCTCATGCCGCTCCAGGGTGCGGAAGCGTCTCCCAGCAGGGGTCCCGTTTTCGCGCCTGTCATGTCGAATACCTCCAGTTCGCCGGTGGAGGTTCTGTGTACCAGCGACGATCCCCAGGAGAACATCAGGTCATTCGCCGTACTTCCGGCTTTCAGATCGGCAAGCGAAAATACTTTTCTTCCAACTGCTGCGACCCGGGTTTTGTAGGTCTTATATTCGGACACCAGCGTGTCCATTCCTTCGGGATAGAAGAAAACCGTTTCCAGCCGAAAGTCGGCGCCGTCGGGAAAGTTGGGGATGGTGACGGCAGTGGTGGCATTGTCAATTTTCTTGACCACTTCAGCGCCCGCATGGGTGTATTTCAACCGCGTATAGCAGACTTCGGCTTCGTTCACCGCCGTCAGGTTCAGGGACAGCGTGCCGGCTTGGTACGTGAATCCTCCGTCGAGTTTTCTGTCCGGCAGGGTGCTGATGAACACATTGCCCCATACCGTTCCCGACACCGATACGGGCAGCGAGCGCTGTCCCGCGTCGTTAGTGGTCACCAATTGGAAGTCGTAGCGTCCTTCGCTCAGCGAGGAGATGAGCGTGGAATCCTTTTGTATCCCATCGACGGTGCGGATAAAAGGCGTCACGGCCGAATCCGCGCCCTGGTTCCAGTAAATGCGCGTTTCCTGCACTCTGGGGTCGGGACTCATGTACCAGCTGAGCTTCATTTTTCCCAAGCCGGAAAAAATTTTCACCGTATCCGGCCTGCCCAAGTAAACCTTTTCGTCCTGCTCCAGCAGGTATTCGTATTTATTTTCGTCGTTGCAGGCATACAACATCCCCACAAGACATGCGAAAGATATTATTTTTTTCATATCGATTCAATTTATTCATTATTAATTATTAATTATTGCACGGTGTTGTCTCCATAGAAAGACAGTTCCGATGCCCGCCAATAGTTGCCGTTTGGCGGCGGGCCTGACAGTCCACCCCATGAGGTGATGCGTGGGAAAATGCGGATGTACCGTACCGACGGGGCATCTAAGGGCATTGTGAATACATGTCCGTTCATTGCCACCGCAAGGATTTCTTCTAAGGGAGCGCCTTTCTGGTCGAGCCGTTCCATTTCAAAATAGCCGAAGTGGTACCAGTCATCTTTAAAGGTATGGGCGGGAAGGGGAGGGATGGTAACGCCCGGAGCGGCATACAGGGGCGAACCCATCGTCACATCGTCCAACCAGTAGGCCCTGTTGTTCAGGAGCGACTGATCGAAGGTTTTAACGCCATACATGTCAAAGGATACGATATTGACGTTATCGTAAATATCATAAAAATTGTTAGTAAGATCTTGAGTCCAGTACGAATGCCACACCAGCTTGTTCAGTTTGGCGACCTGTAGCAGGTCGATGGTAAACGAACAGCCGTAACTGTTGTTATCGGAAAGATACCCTACATTCCCACCGGCTACGTAGCCGGAGACATCGTTGTCCCACAACAACGAAAACACATAATTTTGTAAATGCGAAGTGTTATCCCACGGGATTTGCGCCCGCATGTCGCCGTAAGGTTTCGGGATCATGATCTGGTAGTAAGGCGTTGTGGTGAAATAGAGGGTATCGCTGCTGTTGCCCCATTTGTCTTCAATGGTTACGGCAAAAGCGGTTTCTTTGATCTCCAGGTCTTCGAAAGTATGCTTTCCCAGCGCTGCGGATGAGAACCACATGCCGTCTTTCACTACCTCCCATGCGCCTTTGCTGTCAGCTGCCATCAGGCGGATGCCCAGTTCGATTTTTTCGGGGTTTGCCAATGCTATGGTGACGCCGCCGAAGTCGGGGTTCCATTGAAAGGATTCCTGCGCTACGGTAACAGGGGCTTTCAAGGGTATAAACTCTACCGTTACGGCTTCCGAGCGGTTGCCGTGTTGGTCTTCGCTGTAGAGCAGCGCCGTGACAGGCTCCGTTGTTTTGAAGCCTTCCACGCGGATGGAGTTTTTGTAGGCCGAGGCGCTTTCCCTGTACGGTTCCCCGTTGCGCACATACTCCACCGTTACGCACAGCAGGTCGTCGGAAGACGGGATCTCATAAGTGATCACCGCGCCCCCGTT
>JAISWE010000058.1 GCA_031271175.1 Bacteroidales bacterium
TGACAGTGTCAGGTTTTGCTCAGTCGAGAAACCCACACCGTCCTTAGGATACCCCCTCCACAGGAGTCGTCCCTGCGGGACACCGGAAAACTGTTATAGCTTATTTATTTCGCATCCCATAGTGGCTTTTACCTTGTTGCATGCTTATCCCTTTGGCTCACCGGCACGGGTCGGAGTTCAACCCCTGACGTGATGGTGAAGGCCTGACGGACATGGATGCAGACATTATCAATTGTCAATTATTAATTATTAATTGACAATGAAGCAACTGTTATGTTTTGTTTTCCCCTCAAACGGGTCAGTTTACTTCCAACTCCTGCCATGCGGGAAATGGCGGGAAAGCGGCATGAGGTTCGGACTGGTACCAGAACACCACCGAAGCGATATCCGATTTTTGAGGAAGATAGCGGCCTCCCTGACGCCATCCCAAATCCTGGATGGTCACTTTCAGGTCTTTCTCGAACCGGACAGGATCGGTGATGTGCCAGCGGTACAGCCCGAAACGCTGTTGCGCTTTGTACGTTCCGTCCGGACGGATCACCTGATGCAGCCCGCTGTAGGGGGTACAAAATTCCCGGTATTGCCCTTCCCGGTCGAAATTGTACGACCCGCAAAAATAGTCTTCCGTACCGGTGCCGCAAATGGTGGGAAACTGTTTGTCGCCATCCATGAAAAACTTGATTTCACCTTCGCCCCACCAGCCGTTGTTGTGGACGCCCCATGCCATGTAAACGCCTACGTATTGTCCTTTTCCCTTAATGCCGTCCACAATGGTATAGTCCGATCCTTCGTTGTAGTGCGTTCTGCGGAACTGTGCATGAAGATATCCCGCATCGGCAGGCACTTCGGTGAGGGTATAGTCAATCTGATAGTAGAGCGTCATGGCGTCTTTGTCATTGACGTTTTCCATGGTGATTCTGCATTTTTTGCGGAAAGGCATTGTCCAGTAGCAGTTGAAAGCGCTCCCCGGATTGACGCAGACCGCCAGGGAGTTCAACGGTGCATACACTCCCCATCCCATGCCGAAGAAATCGCCGACCGGACATTCTATCGAGGGGGTTTTTTCGTCGTCCCAGTAGAAGCGGATAATCGAAAAGCGCCAGTTGCCTGTGGGCGTCATCCAGATATGCTGAATGGCTCCCGGCCCGGTAATTTCCGCCAACGTCACCGTTTCACCGGAATTGATCCGGATGTAGGGGTTTACTTTCCACCCCTGTCCGAGATCGCGGGCGGCATGAGCTGCATTGGCCGCGTTCCGACGGTCTTTTTGTTCAACGGGATCGGCCATGCCCCCTTTCCCTTTTTCGCCCGTAAAGTTTTCCGGGCTTATCGAACGGCTTTTTGCATCCGATAAACGGTAAAGATTGCCCATGTTGACGTCCAGACCATTGAACTTGTCTTGGGCAAATAACGAAATCGACATGCATGTTGCCGCAAAAAACATAATTGATTTTTTCATGATACGAAAGATTTAAGAATTTAATTTGAAGTTATTTAAGAATTTAATTTGAAGTTTACAAAAATAATAAATAATAAACATTTTAGTTAAATGCGTCTTGGATATCGTTTATCCCAACGCCAAGCATTTTTCTGGCGATCGGATCAAGCGCCTGTCTGTTGCCGATGAAATGGTACACCGTGTGCCGGTGGGCCAGCGTTTGTCCCGGTTGGAGAAAAGCGGCAGGCGATGCGCTTTCCAGTTCGAGGAAAGGCCCCATAACGCTTCCGTCGGCCAGCGGGCCGTCGTTGTATGCATTCATGGCGTCGCCCTCAAGTGGGTTTTTGAGCGGGTTCCATTCCTGGTTGAGATAAACGGCGTCCCTGTCGGTTTCAAAAGTAACGACGGTTAATCGACCGGACAGGGGATCGTAGTTGCCGGCAACCGATTTTGTCCTTTTACCGTTTAATCCCAATTTGCTGCGGAATTGGCCGTCGGTGCGGAAATAGATGACGTTTTTCCCGATTTTCAGCCGGTCGGCTGGCACATCACCAAAATAATCCGAGGTTACTATCCTGCCTGCCGATTTTTCGTCTGCTTCCCGGAAAGGGATCACGGTTACCGCTTTCGGAGACGGATGGAACATATCCAACATCCATATACAGACGGTACCGGTTTGCCGCGTCCATTCAAAATCGTTCCGGTTGGTGATCCTGTTATGGGTTGTATAAGCCACTGTTTGCAAATCATTATCCGGTTCGATAGCCAGTGATTCCTCTATTTCTTTGCGTTCGATCAGCGAAATGATTCTGTCGGCGCAAAGTTTCAACCGATTTCCCTGGTAATTTAACACTTCCATCTCTTTTTTCAGTGTAATTACTTTTTGTCCGGCCGCCATAACCTCCCATGCTTCGGTATCAATGGCCGGGGGGGTGTGCCAATTGTCGTACACTTGTTCTTTGTCCGGTGTAAAGAAAATGGAGTACCGCCCGCCTTCCGGTCCCAGCCAGAAACGGTTTTCTCCGCCATAGCCGTTCATGTGCGGATCCAGCGTATCCGAATCCAGCACTTTATAATTGACGAAACCGATACTTGTCCCTTTCATCCCTTCGGCTGTGGAAGTAAACACTTTTGCCTGGTACTTTGCCGACACGATGGCCATGCCTTTGCCCGCATCGTCGGTAAGCACAAAAATACTGTCTTTTTTCGAAAGACAGGAGACATCATATCCGAAGGTCCCTTTTTCATATTTTCCTTTATTCTTGGAACATGAAATCATACTTGCTACAATTAAAATACATAAACTGATCCGTTGTCTGTTCATTTTCCGATAATTTTAAATGATCATTTTTCATTTGTTGTTTTGCCGGATACGACATATTTTTTTACTTCAATCGTACCGTATGCAACGTCCAGAAACGGTTGTCCGTTTTTTAGTCCCGCATTTCCGAAACCGCTGCCGGTAGAAAGAAATGAGATAAAATTGTTTCCCATTCTTGCATCGACATAAAGTGTTTTATCTATCGCATCATAGCGGATGCCCGTCAGGCCTTCCAGCAGGCCATAGCTGGCCATTGCCCTGGCATACCATGCACCGCATTCGTATTCATTGAAAGGATTGCGAATGCGTCCGTCGTAACGGTTGCGGCAGGTTCTCACAATCTCCAATCCTTTTTTGATTTCTCCTTCAAACATCAGGTGTGATGCGACCTGATATTCAATGCCCGTCCAAACTTCGTCGCTGTACACGAACGGCAATGACGGTTTTCCTCCTTTAGGCCATGAGCAAAGCAGCAAGCCGCCGTCATCGCCCATAGCGAAAGTGGGGCGTTGAGGATTGGCGTGTTCTTTCAAACTTTTCTTCAAATTATAGCGGTAAACGGCGTTCAGGTGACCGGTTACCCTGTTTTCGTCAACTACGTCGGGCATTCCGCAGACCCGTGCCATCCACGACCCCAGTATGCCGTCGGACAGGCATCCTTTGCCGTATTGGTATTTAGGTCCTTCCTTTTCCAGTATCGCAATTGCTTCCGTCGAACAGGAGGAACGGAACGACTGTGCTTTGGTGGGATCGGGCGTCTTCAGGTCTTTCCATCGGATGTCCTGAATAAAATATTCGCCGTCATATAATTTTTCCTCCAGGTATGCCCTGCTTTTTTTGAGTAAGGCTTCATAACGGCCGACCTCGTCATTCATGGCCTTACCCATCAGTACAATAGCCTGTAAAGCGCCGGCATAGAAACCGGTACACATGCCGTCGGGTCCCCAAAATTCTATATCGTAGGTATTGTGGTGAGGTTCTTCAAGCGCGCCGGATTCCCTTGGATCCCATGCGGAGATACAGTAGTCCATGCTTTGCCGTACAGCCGGGTACATTGTTTGGAGCCATTCGCTGTTGCCGGAGATACGCCATTCACGGTACACTTTCATGATGCCACCCAGTTGGCCGTCGGCGGCAGCATGAAAATCATGCCGCGCCGGACGTATCGGCAGATTGGTACGAAACGCCTGATGTCCTCGGCTGTCCTGACTAACCAAAAATTCCGTTTCGCGTAGCGTCCTTTCCATGTCGGGAAACAAATGCGGAATGGCCTGTGCGTAGTTCCAGACGTGCGTGCAGGAGCCGTGGCAGCTTCCCCAGGTATCTCCACATCCTTCCCAGTTCCAAAGCCGCCCGTCGTACTGCCTGAATACGGTAGGCGATTTCAGGATGGTGAGATTGGCAGCGACAGCTTCCAGCACTTCCGGTGGTAAGGTGCTGCGGTAAAAAGCGTCGGTAAAGGCTTGTGTTTTCTTTTTCAGTTCATCGTAATGGGTTGCCCAGTAGTCGCATACTTCCTCAATATTTTTAAATCTCTTGCTGTACCAGGGGCGATAATGGGCGGAACCGGCTTCGGCGCGATATGCGGAATCGGATTTTGCGGCCGCCGGATGGTATGTGGGAATATCTTCCGGCAGTGGTTCCTGTCCGATTCTCAGGTTGGAGTAGGGCACATACCATGTCATGTACAGCCGTACCGTTTTTTCTTTTTTCGGCTCGAGACGGAAAGGGACAAAAAGAGAGCCTCCGGGCGCCCCGGGGTCAAACGCATTTTCTTTTATTGTGCCCGCAACAATTTCGTTCCAACGGATGGTCAGCGGATCGAACCATCCGCCTCTGAACCACAACAGGTCAACTTTGGTCGCCGTATCGTCGGTAAAAACGGCAAAATCGCCTTGATGATACGGTTCGTTTTCTTCGCCTGTCTGCGACAGGATGAATCCGTTCTTAACCGGTTTTACAGCCGACGCACCTTTTCGCGCTACATACATGAAATTGCGGGAGCTGTACGAAAAAACGGCTTCCACGGTATGGTCTGAAGTATTGCGGAAGGTGTATTCAATAGCGCCGGCAGGCAGCCCGGAATGGTCGGCATCGGTGGGAATGAAGGGACTCCACGCTTTCATGGCTACGTCAAGCGGCATGTCGCTATTTTTCAACGCAATATCGGCAAAAGGGAAACGTGCATTGAAAGTGCCTTCGTCGAAACGGGGCAATCCCCAGGTGGTGCCTCCTTTGCCGAGCGAGGTCTCCCTGCCGCCGAATTTTTTCCAGTCCGGCACTGTTTTTTCCAGCACTTTCGTGCCGTTTTCCAAACCTTTGACGTGTATGGCGGCAAACATGCAAGGCTCATGGAAAAGTTCCGGACGGTGCCTGAGCGAGACATGGGAAATGGCGCCCGTACCTTCCACACAGAACATTCCTGCTCCCATCCCGCCGACAGGAAAAGCGATCCTGTCCAAACAGGCATTTTCATAAATGCCGTTATACCGATGGCGCTCCTGCTTTTTGCAAGCGAATTGGAGTATCACCATCATTCCAAACAGATAAACAATTATTTTCATATTCGATAGGCTTATTAAACGATTAACTCGGTTTTTAGTTCTACATGCACAGGAGACTGATTTCTGTCGCGGATTTGTTCGACGATAATGTCCACTGCCTGCCTTCCCATTTCGGCTATGGGTTGCTGTACAAAAGGAATATTCGAAAAAGCGAATGATTCGCTTTTATCAAAACAGATGACTTTGATATCGTTCGGAACATGTACCTGCATCTCCCTCAATTTTTTCAACCCGATGGAAGAAATCGTATTGGTAGTAAAAAAAATGCCGTCTATTTCATTTTGACCGGAAATTAATTCCTGAACAGACCGGTTAATATCTTCCGTTATGGTTGAATGGTTTACTTCTTTTATCAAGCGCGAATCGTACAGATTACGGCTGGCTAATGCTGCTACATAGCCGTCTCTGCGTTCTTGGGCATGTCTAAGCGTAGTTTTGTAGGTAAACAATGCGATTTTTCTGCATCCGAGGGTCAACAGGTACTCCGTTGCCTCCAGCGAAGCGTGAAAATTGCTCACCCCGACATAATGGGACGGCATTTCGGGAAAATAACGGTCTAAAAGGACGACCGGAATGTTGTTTTCATGCAGTTCCTCAATACACCGGTTGCCGTTTTCCGTAGGTACGACAATGAATCCGTCCACCTGCCTGCATTTGAGGATCGCTACCCTTTTCTCCATTTTTTCCGTGCTTTCATTGGTATTGGTAATGATTACCGAATAGCCGTAGCCATCAGCATGTTCCTGTATATGAAAGGCAAGATGAGCAAAAAACGGATTGGAAATATCGGCAACCACCAATCCGATGGTTTCCGAACGCCCGCTTCGCAACGCTTTGGCAAAACCGTTCGGCTTATAGTTCATCGATTTAGCTGTTTCCCTGATTTTTTCCGACAATGCTTCGCTTATCCGTCCGCACTTGTCCTTTCCGTTGAGAACAAGCGAAACGGTAGCAGTGGAAACCCCTGTTTTACCCGCAATATCTTTTATGGATACACGTCCCATCATTATTTAATTTGCGACAAAAATAATTTAATTAATCGATTTAGCAAAATTTCTTCAAAAATTTTTTGATTTTTTATGAATAAACTCGGATTTTAGTTTTTGCGATCAACGAATTATTCAGCTAAAATTGTTACTTTTGCATTTTCATGCGAATCTATAAATGCGAGCATACAGGTCTATAATGAATGGAGTCCGTATTTTCCGGCTGAAATGGACGGTATTTTTTCTGTGTTGCTGTGTTGGGGCGGATCTACAGGCTCAGCCTCGCCGGCAGGTACAGGCGGGAAAAGTACTGGTCAAACTCCGCGCCGATGCCGTTCCTTCGGTGGAGAGACGCATGAGAAGCCGCGTGGGAAGCGACACTTCCGTTATCGTTTCCGGCCTGAAGTCGTTCGACCGCCTCAACAGGAAATACAAAGCCGTCAACATGAAGCGGCTTTTTCCCGACGCAGGCAAATATGAGGCAAAACACCGCCGGTACGGCCTTCATCTGTGGTATGAAATGACCATCCCGACAACGCTTGATCCCGAAAATGCCGCCAAAGAGTACGGAACGGACGGGCATGTCCTGTTTTCCGAACCGATATACAAAATCCGTAGCCTGTCCGCACCTGCAGTCTCCACCATGCCCAATGACCCCGATTTTTCCAAACAGTGGCATTTTAACAATACGGGACAGACAGGCGGCGTACCCGGTGTCGATATCCGGCTGCTGAATGCGTGGAAAAGAATCGATTCTATCGGCATCCACTGTCACAATGTAGTGGTGGCGGTAATGGACGGAGGTATCAATGTCGAACACGAAGACCTGAAAGCCAACCTGTGGAAGAACCTTGAGGAACTGAACGGGCAGACAGGCGTTGACGATGACAACAACGGCTACACCGATGATATTTACGGCTATAATTTTGCCAGCAGAGGAGGAGGCGCCATCCAACCCGAAGACCATGCCACGCACGTGGCAGCCACCATTGCCGCCGTCGCGGACAACGCAAAAGGCGTAAGCGGAATGGCGCAAAACGCTTACGACATCAAGGTGATGAACGTACAGATACTGGGCGATCGCGATGTGACATCACTTGCACCCGCATTTGCCTATGCCGCCGACAACGGCGCGGTCATATCCCAAAACAGCTGGGGATATGACAATCCCGGCGAATACAACGCTTCGGACATCGACGCTATCAATTATTTCATTGCGGAAGCCGGAAAAGATGAAGACGGGGATCCGCGTTCCGGAACTCCCATGGCGGGTGGTATCGTTATCGTTGCTGCCGGCAACGACGGAACAAACAACAAGTGGTATCCCGGCTACTTCGAGAATGTGATTGCCGTGAGCGCCGTCAATCAGTACGGTCAACGCACAGGCTACTCCAACTTCGGCCCGTGGGTGGATATTGCCGCTCCGGGAGGGGAAGCAAAAAAGATCGGCGGCACATATAATCTCGAAGGCTGTATTTACAGCGCCTCATATCTCCGCAATAATCTTAACTATTACGCATACATGGAGGGAACATCCATGGCATGTCCGCAAGTGTCGGGGACGGCAGCGCTGGTGCTTGCCGTGTACGGCAACGAACAGTTCACCCCGGAAATGCTGCGCTCCCGACTACTGAAATCCGCTACTCCGTTGAGTATATATGACCATGAAAATTACGCCAGCATGGGATCTGGCTTGGTCAATGCCGAAAAAGCCATATCTGCCGAAGGTATTCCGGAAAAAACAACCGACCTGACGGCTGCCACTGTTAATCACGTTTCCGCACAGCTGACATGGACCGTTCCCTCTGTGAGCAACAACAGCGAGGTTGCCTACTTTACGGTCGCCTGCTCTACCGCCGAAATAACCGCCGAAAATTTCGCTCTGCACGCGAGCTTCCCCGTCCCTTCTTCGTTGGCATCGGGACAGCAGCAGCAATATCTTCTCGCCGGATTACAACCGCAAACCGCTTATCATGTAGCGATCCGCAGTATCGGAAATTTCGGCGATCTGTCGGAAATTTCCAATTCCGCCACATTTATCACTGATGCCAACCACCCTCCCGAAATACATCTTTTCACCGACACGGCGCTGATCCCCAATACACCGGTTGATATCGACCTTTTGCAGTATGCATTTGATCCCGACGGCGATTCGCTGTATTTTGCCGTATCCGTGGAATCCGTCCGACTGGTTGATGCAATCGTCCAGCATAATACCCTGACCATTTCTCCGGCATTTCACGGAGAAACAACATTGCACCTGTCAGCCTGCGATCCCTATTCGAGAACCACCGCCACTGTCCGCTTACACGTCGAACAGAAATATGCCCCGCAGAAAACCGGCAAACTGTTTGTCTATCCCAACCCTACCGATGGAGGACTGTTCTATTCCCTTGTTATCGAAGACAACGCGGAAGTTCCGGTCTTTATACGTATCTGTGACGTGAACGGACGCATATTGTATGAAACCAAGCCTGAAATGCTGCCTTCGGGAAACCACTATCGCAATATGGACATCTCGGCATGGCTTCCGGGCGTTTATATCCTACAGTGTTACAGAAACAACAGAAAATCAGATGCTATAAAATTTATCAAACGGTAGATGGATTTTTGCTACGAAAGCGTCATCTAATCATACCAATCCCCAAAATCAAAGTGCAGGCAATTGGCGGCGAAGCATAAATAGTCCTGTTATGCGAAGTTGGGCGCATTTTTTAATTGTTCTTTTATAAAATTAATTCTTTTCTCTATATCATTATAAAGCCAATCATCAACATTATTTTTTATTTGTGATAAAATGTCATCCCAATATAAAATATTAAAATTATTTTTATTATTTAATGATTCCTCGAATGATTTTTCATTAGTATTTTCATCATCCAAATTAATTTTCTGTTTTAATCCAATATTCAAAAGAATAAATTCCTTTTTGTATTTTTCTGCAATGCTGTTTCCAATTGACCAATTTCGAACAAGTTCGTAACATTTACTTCGTTTTGCTTTTTCAATATCCTTATAATATTCATTCTTTAAATAGTTGTCTTTTATTATATTGGTAAAATTATTTCCAGACTTAAGTTTTATCTCGGCAAATATAATTTTAGATGATGTTTCAATAATAATATCTGGTTCCGAGAAAAATTGTTCACATTCCCAGAAATATTCTTTCAATATTTTCTCAAGATTATTACGGAAATTATCACTTTCTTTTGTTTGTGTATATGCAGTCCCCCAAAAATAAATATTATCTACTTCTTCCTCATCAAAGTCGATTAA
>JAISWE010000062.1 GCA_031271175.1 Bacteroidales bacterium
GCTGATGTGATTGCTCGTCCGTAAGCTAAAGCATACGGTTAATAAAGTGTTGTCCCTGCGGGACTTTGACAGTGTCAGATTTTGCTCAGTCGAGAAACCCACACCGTCCTTAGGATACCCCCTCCACAGGAGTCGTCCCTGCGGGACACCGGAAAACTGTTATAGCTTATTTATTTCGCATCCCTAAGGAAGGGTTTAAGGATGCTGCCGGACGAAAGCGTAAGCCGTATTGCGCCTGTTGTCGGCGTCGAGCCGGTTGAGGCAGTCTCTCAGGGCGAAGATGCAGATCATCGGCGCGGGATATTCGCCTTCGCTCATTTTGAGCAGAAATAGGACGATATATGATTTGCGACAAAAATAACAATTATTTTTATATGATATTTCATGTGAAAAATATGAAACTTTTTCTTATTTTTGTCGGCTCAAAAAAACGCTTTTCATGATGCAAACGAATCTATCCAAACTTCAAATATGATGGAGTTGAATCAATTGACTGCCATTTCACCTGTTGATGGCAGATATCACAGCCAGACGGCTGCGTTGGCCGATTATTACTCGGAATATGCTCTTATCTACTACCGGATAAGGGTAGAAGTGGAGTATTTTATTGCTTTGTGCGAGATTCCTCTTCCTCCGCTGGCATCGGTTACCTCTTCGCAAATTGAGATTATACGCGATATCTACCGCAATTGTGACGACGAGATTGTCAGACGGGTGAAAGCGATAGAACGCAAAACCCATCACGATGTAAAATCGGTGGAATATTACCTGAAAGAGAGATTTCGCTGGTTTGGGATAGATGCTTCTTTCGGCGAATTTATTCATTTCGGCCTTACCTCGCAGGACATCAACAATACTGCGATTCCGCTGTCCCACAAGGAAGCAGTGCAGTCGGAGTATGTTCCCGCATTTTACAAAGTGTTGAATCGTTTACAGCAACTGGCCGACCTGTATTCGCAAACGCCTATGTTGGCGCGTACGCACGGACAACCGGCATCGCCTACCCGCCTGGGCAAAGAAATAGCCGTATATGTCGAAAGGCTTGAAATACAGTTCCAGCAGTTGCTTGCTATTCCGTTTTCGGCAAAATTCGGGGGAGCAACCGGCAATTTCAACGCCCACCATGTCGCCTATCCGGCGATTGACTGGAAATCTTTTGCCGACCGTTTTGTGAATGATACGCTGGGATTGAGCCGCAGCCAGACCACCACCCAGATTGAGCACTATGACAATCTCGCCGCGCAGTGCGACGCCTTCAAGCGCATCGGCAACATAGTGACAGACTTGTGCCGCGACCTGTGGATGTACATATCTCAGGACTATTTCAAGCAAAAAATCGTGGACACGGAAGTCGGTTCCTCGGCAATGCCCCACAAAGTGAATCCGATTGATTTCGAGAATGCCGAGGGGAACCTGGGTATTGCCAACGCTTTGTGGGAATATCTTGCGGGTAAGCTGCCGGTGTCGCGTTTACAGCGCGATCTCACCGATTCCACCGTACTGCGCAATCTGGGCGTGCCCATGGCGCATACCCTTATCGCTTTCGACTCACTGGCAAAAGGGCTGGACAAACTGATGCTCAACCCGTCCGCACTGAAAGCCGACCTTGTACGCAACTGGATGGTGGTGAGCGAAGGAATTCAAACCGTCCTGCGGCGCGAAGGCTATCCCGAACCCTACGAAGCGCTGAAAGCATTGACACGCAACGGCAAAAACATCAACCGGAAAAAGATGGATGCTTTTATTGATACGCTGGAAGTGTCGCCCGAAGTAAAAACCGAGCTGAAAAGCATCACACCGCTCAATTATACAGGGATTTAATACCTAACGGAACCGAAAATTGACCCTACCCTTCAAAATCAATAACGTATCCGCGCTACAACTGTTTCAGTTGTTGAGGTTTCTTTGTTTCCTGATTATCAGTATCTACTTCACCAAAGTGCCTTTGTCGGAAAACGACATCGGCGAGTGGGAAATGTTGCTGTACATCAGCGGAGCATTGAGTTTTTTCTGGGTAACGGGCATCATCCAGTCATTCCTTCCGCTTTCCAAACGCAGCCTTGCCTTTGTCCAGCACAAGCGCGTGGAAGGAAAATCGCCCGAACTCTTCAATGCCTTTCTGCTGCTGTTGATCTTCAGTTTTGCTTTTGCCCTGCTGATATGGCTGATGTCACGCGCAAGTTTTCACCCGGCGGAAGGATCCAAAATCCCCTACCCTCTTCTGCTGGTGATCTATTTTATCTTAAGCAATACCACCCCGCTGATAGAACATATTTACCTGCTACAGAACAAGCCGCAGCACATTTTCTACTACGGGCTTGTTTCCATGACGCTGCAAACCTGCGCCGTCTGTATCCCCGTGATGATGGGAATGGGCGTGGAATCGGCCATCTGGGGACTGATTATCGTCAATTTTTTCCGTTTTCTCTACCTGCTCGGCATGTTGCGGCGCTATGCGGAATTTAAACTCTCCATGCCATTCATCCTGAACAACCTGTATGTGGGTTATCCCATCATGTTCAGTGCGCTGCTCAGCGGTTCCACGCAATACCTCGACGGACTGGTGGCTACCATTGCTTTCGACAAGGAGAAATTCGCCATCTTCCGCTATGGATGCAAGGAGTTTCCGCTGGTGGTGATGCTCACTTCCGGATTGCACAATGCGCTTCTTCCCCGCTTCTCAGTCAAAAAGGATATTCCGCAGGTGCTGGCGGAAATCAAGAGAAGGTCACTTCGACTGATGCATTTTCTTTTTCCGCTATCCATTTTGATCATGATTTTCAGCAAATGGCTTTACGGAAAGGTATTGTTCAACGACAGTTTTTACCGTAGCGCCGACGTATTCATGGTTTACCAGCTGATGATCATCAGCAGGATCGTTTTTCCGCAAACCATTCTCATCGGGATGAAGAAAACCAAGGTGCTGATGAGGGCATCCCTTTTTGAGTTTGCGCTCAACATCCCTACTTCGCTGTTCTTCGTACAGTATTACAACGTCGTCGGCATTGCGCTGGGTTCCGGGCTAATCCATATCCTGGAAAAATTCATCCTGATCATATATGTTCATAAGAGATTAAAAATATCACCACAATCATATATCTCAATAGGATGGTATCTTTTCTATTCCGCACTGATCGGAATCGTATTTGTCCTGATCGACCACAGGATGATTTACATCATTTGATTATTTTTTCAAAAGAACATCTCGACACCTAACTTTGCACGGACAAAAACAGTATATTTGCGGCAAAATATATCTATGAAAATTGTTGTTATAGGTCCGGCTTATCCTTATCGAGGCCTGGCGCTGGTAAACGAAATGCTTGCCCGCAGTTTGGCAGCCAAAGGTCATCAGGTACACATGATTACTTTCACCATGCAGTACCCGCGATGGCTATTTCCCGGAAAAACGCAGTATTCGGATTCTCCCCCACCCGATGATCTGCGCATCACCCGGATGATTCATTCCATTAACCCGTTCAATTGGTGGAAGACCGGCAGGAAAATTCGAGAAATGCATCCCGACATGGTAATCGTGAGATATTGGACGCCCATGCTGGCGCCCTGTTTCGGAACGATATGCAGAATCGTCGGAAAAAACAGGCATACGGCGATCATCAGCAATTTGGACAATGTGATTCCCCATGAGTCTCATTTTTACGATGCCCTGTTCACGCGCTATTTCCTCAGTGCTGTTGATGGTTTTCTGTATATGTCAAACAAAGTAAAAGAAGACCTTGACCGTTTTCCTCATGCGTCGCCTTGTATTTTTGCCCCGCATCCTGTGTTTAGTAATTTTGGAGATAAATTAAACAGAATAACTGCCTGTTCTCACCTTCAACTGGATCCGGACTGCCGCTATCTTCTGTTTTTCGGTCTGATACGCGCGTACAAAGGGCTTGATTTGCTGTTGGATGCATGGGCATTATGGAAGAAACAGGGAGGAACAGCGAAACGAAAATTAATAGTGGCAGGAGAATTTTACACCCCCCCCGACAAATACCATGAACAGATGCGGCGGTTGGGAATACAGGACGATGTGTTGCTGCACGACCGCTTCATCAGGAACGAGGAAGTGAAATATTACTTTTCGGCAGCCGATGTGCTGGTACAACCCTACAAAAGCGGCACCCAAAGCGGGGTAACGCAAATCGCCTATCAATTTGAAGTTCCGATGATTGTTACCCGGGTAGGAGGTTTGGCGGAGATGGTTCCCGACGGCAAAACGGGATACGTTGTCCCGCCGTCGGCAGAAGCTCTGGCGCAGGCTATGTCCGACATCTTTTCGAACGGTACGCTCCGCCGGTTTGAAGCCAACATGAAAACCGAAAAGCAACGATTTTCGTGGGATTTTTTTGTCGACCAAATCATCCTCTTGTATGGGAAGATTACGAAATCCGCCACAATTTAATCTTATTGCAAAAAAACTTTTCATGAATTGGTGATTTTCTATTAACTTTGCACCTTAAATTATCGGCAATGGCGAATTTTTTACTGGTCGTTCGTACGCACACACATTTCATCCTGCTTTATCTGGCAAGCATTGCCGTGGTATGTTTTCTTTTTCCGCGCGAAGGAAAATTTCCGTATGAATTTCAGAAAGGAAAGATATGGGCGCACAGCGACCTGTATGCCTCTTTCGATATTCCCATCCTCAAAGCGCAGCAGGAAATAGACGCCGAAAAAGACAGCCTGCGCAACCATTTTATGATGTACTACAACTATCGCGCAGAAACGGTGAAACAACAAATCGAACAATACGGGCATACTTTCGACACACACTGGGGAAAAAGCGGCCTTCCCTCTTACCGCAGGTTCTTCCTCTACCGCTTGGGGGCGGATGTGCTGGATTCGGTTTACCGGAAAGGTATTCTGCAAGACGAAGAGCCTGCATTGCAGCAATCGCTGTCCGAGCATTTGACGGTCATCAAAAACAACGTGGGAGAAGAAGTACCCAAACGTGAAGTATTTACGCAAAAATCCGCTTACGAAACCGTGATGCGGGTCGTCCGCGGACTAATGAATGAAGATGAAAAAAACTTCATGAAAGACCTCGATTTGAACAATTTCATACAGCCCAACCTGATCTGCAATGTTGACCTTACCCATTCCGCGCAGACGGAAAGCCTCCGGAAAATATCGCCTACCAGAGGCGTGATACCTCTTAACCGGAAGATCATCGCGCGCGGAGAGGTAGTGAACGACGAAAAATACGTCTTTCTGATCTCCATGAAGAGCGAGTTTGAACACAGAGTGGGACATTCGGGCAATTTCCGGCAAATCCTGGCCGGACAAGTCTGTATCGTCGCGTTGTGTTTCCTGCTTGTTTATCTCTATTTGATGCATTTCCAAAAAGATATATTCAGGAACCTTGCCCGGACAGGCTTTCTCCTGCTGCAAATGGTACTCTTTATCGGAGTGGCCTGCTTTACGATGCGCAACGTGTTTTTCAACCTTTACGCCATTCCATTTCTCCTGCTTCCGGTGATTGTAGCCACTTTTTTCGATGCCCGTACCTCCACTTTCGTCTTTATGGTCACCATCCTGCTGATAGGATTGCTGGCGCCCAACGGGCTTGAGTTCGTCATCCTGAACTTTATTGCCGGCGTGGTGAGTATCGCCAACGTCCGTACCGTTTACAGGCGCGGCAACCTGTTTAAAACCGTATTGTGGATTTTCGCCGTCTATTCGCTAACATATACCGCGCTGTTCCTGATGCAGGGGGTAAAATTCCAGCAAATAGAATGGATGAATTACATCCGTTTCGGCATCAGCGGCATCCTCCTGTTCGCCATTTATCCCAGCATTTTTATTTTTGAAAAGATTTTCGGAATGATTTCCGACATCACCCTGATGGAACTCTCAGACACCAACCAACCTCTGCTGCGCAAACTGTCGGAAGTAGCGCCCGGCACCTTCCAACATTCCCTTCAGGTAGCCAATATTGCGGAAGAGGTGATCCAGAAAATCGGCGGCAATCCGTTGCTCATCCGTACCGGAGCGCTATACCACGACATCGGGAAAATCTCCCGCCCGGTCTATTTTATCGAAAATCAGGCCGGCGGCCACAACCCGCACGACGACCTCCTCCCGGAAGACAGCGCCCGAATCATCATCGAACATGTTCACAACGGCGTGGAAATCGCCAAAAAAAACCGCGTTCCGAGGCACATCATCGACTTTATCCGCACCCACCACGGCACTACCACTGTGAGATACTTCTATCACCAGTATCAGTTACAGTACCCCGACCAGAAAACAGAGCGCGCCAAATTCACTTACCCCGGCCCCATCCCCTTCTCGAAGGAAATGGTCGTTCTGATGATGTGCGACTCCATAGAGGCAGCTTCACGAAGCCTGAAAGAACGGGACAAAAACGTCATCAGCGAACTGGTGGACAACGTGGTGAATTTTCAGATCATGGAAGACCAGTTTAACGACGCCGACATCACCTACCGCGACATCAACACCGCCAAGCAAATCATCAAAAACCGGCTAATGAGCATCTATCACGTGCGCATCGAATATCCGAAAGAAAATAATCAAAAACAAAAATAATTCATGAAATATTTGAAGGAACTGCCGTCTCCGGAAGAGATGGAACACCTCTCGCAAAAAATCCCGTTCGAAACGCTGAAAGTAAACGGGCATTTTCACACCCCCTACTCGTTCAGCGCATTTGCCGAAATGAAACAGATAGCCGAAACGGCCGTTCGGGAAAACGTCAAAGTGCTTGGGATTAATGATTTTTATGTAACCGACGGTTATGACGAATTTTACGAAACAGCGCTCAAGCATCGCCTCTTCCCGCTGTTCAACATTGAGGCGATTGCATTGTCGAAGGAACAGCAAACCAAAGGAATCCGCGTCAACGATCCCAACAATCCCGGACGTGTGTATTTCAGCGGGAAAGGACTGGATTATCCGGTATCGTTCTCCGAAAAATCTCGGCAACTGCTGGAACAAGTGAAAAAAGAAAGTCAGCGGCAGGTGGCGGACATGATTAGCCTGCTGAACGGCTGGTTACAAACATCGGGCATTGACCTGTCGTTCACTTATGAGGAAATAAAACGCCGGTATGCCCGTCATCTGGTGCGCGAACGTCATATAGCGCAGGCCTTGCGCATTGCCCTGTTTGAAGCGGCTCCGACCGATGCCGACTGCAAAGCGTCGCTGAAAAAACTTTATGCCGGCAAAGATACGGGCGTGGACATCACCGACAACGCCGCCCTGGAAAACGAATTGCGCAACCGGCTGCTGAAAGCCGGCGGCAAAGCCTTTGTGGAAGAAGACGAACAGGCTTTCCTGTCTGTAGAAGAAATTCGGGATATCTATCTGGATGGCGGCGGTATCCCCTGTTATCCGGTACTTTTGGACGATGCAAAGGGAAATTTCACCGAATTTGAAGAAAACCGGGAAGAAATGTGTCGCTATTTGAAAGATCGGCGCATCTTTTGCATTGAATTGATTCCGGGACGCAACCGTTTGGAAACACTGGAACCGTTTGTTCGTTTCTTCGACCGGCAGGGCTTTGTGGTCACCTTCGGCACGGAACACAATGCCCCCGGATTAATTCCCCTGACCGTTACCTGCAAAGGCGATGTTCCGCTTACCGATTATTTGCAGCGCGTCAACTACGAAGGAGCATGTGTGATCGCCGCACATCAATACCTTCGCAGCAGAGGCGAACATGGCTACGTCCATGCAAAATCCGGCGAGATACAATATCCCGACAGGCAAAAAACGATATCCCTCGGCAATGCCGTGATACGGAAATGGACAGGATTGGAATGAAAAAACCGGTTTCCGGGAAGCCATTACCAAGCCCTCCGGAAAAGTTAATCGATCACTCTTACGGCGCCCTTATCCGCCGAACTCACCATTGAGGCGTAGGCTTTCAACGCCTTTGATACTTTTCGCTGCCGGCGCGGGGGCGTGAAGGCCTCACTGCCGCGCGCCCGTTCTTCTTTCCGGCGTTGCGCCAACTCTTCGGCGCTCAACAGCACATGGATGCTGCGGGCAGGAATATTGATCCGGATGATGTCTCCGTCGCGGATCAGGGCTATGTTGCCGCCGGCAGCTGCTTCGGGAGAGATATGTCCGATGGATAGCCCCGAAGTGCCTCCGGAGAACCGTCCGTCGGTAATCAGCGCGCAAGTCTTTCCCAGATGACGCGATTTGAGATAGGAAGTGGGATAGAGCATTTCCTGCATCCCAGGGCCTCCCCTGGGGCCTTCGTACGTAATCACCACCACATCGCCCGCAACGACTTTTCCGCCAAGGATCCCTTCACAGGCGGTTTCCTGTGAGTCGAACACCTTTGCGGTGCCTTCAAAGTAAAACAGGTTTACGTCCACTCCTGCGGTTTTGACAACGCAACCATCATGCGCAATATTGCCCTTTAAGACGGCCAATCCGCCGTCTTTGCCGAAGGCGTGTGCGGCGTCGCGAATACAGCCTCCGGCGCGGTCTTTGTCCAACTCGTGATAGCACTTGTCCTGAGAACCCAACACGGTGCTGAACTGTTGTGCCGGCGCAGACCCGTACCTGTTTTGCGCTTCGGCGGACACGGAAGGGCTGAGAATGTCGAACCGTTCGATGGCCTGAGCCAGCGTCAGACCGTCCACGCGTTGCACGGAGGTATCTACCAGTCCCACACGCATCAGTTCGCCCATGATGGCAAGAATGCCTCCCGCGCGATTAACATCCTCGATATGGTATTTTTGCGTATTGGGCGCTACCTTGCAGAGGCAGGGAGTCTTTCGCGACAGCGCATCGATATCGTCCATGGAGAAATCAACGCCGGCTTCCCGTGCCACCGCAAGCAGATGCAACACCGTATTGGACGAGCCGCCCATAGCGATGTCGAGCGTCATAGCATTGAGGAAAGCGGCACGGGTGGCTATGCTTCGGGGAAGGACGCTCGTGTCGCCGTCGCGGTAATAACGAAAGGCATTTTCAACGACCAACCGAGCTGCATCCGCGAAAAGTTTTTTCCGGTTGACATGTGTTGCAACGATAGTGCCGTTACCGGGCAAGGAAAGACCGATGGCCTCGGTGAGGCAGTTCATCGAATTGGCGGTAAACATGCCCGAACAGGATCCGCACCCGGGACAAGCCGACATTTCAAGATCCCGGACATGTTCGTCGCTCACGCTGCTGTCGGCCGATTGCACCATCACATCAATCAAATCGTAGGAATGGCCGTCGAGTTGTCCCGCTTCCATCGGGCCGCCGGATATAAATACGGCGGGAATATTCAGTCGCATGGCGGCCATCAGCATTCCGGGCGTTATTTTATCGCAGTTACTGATGCATATCATGGCGTCTGCCGTGTGGGCATTGCACATGTATTCGACACTGTCGGCGATCAGGTCGCGCGAAGGCAGCGAATAAAGCATCCCGTCATGTCCCATGGCGATGCCGTCGTCGATGGCAATGGTATTAAATTCGGCGGCGAAACAGCCTGCTTTCTCTATTTCTGCTTTTACCCACTGTCCTGCTTCGTGCAGGTGAACATGTCCGGGTACAAACTGGGTGAAAGAATTAACGACGGCAATAACCGGTTTACCGAGATGTTCTTCCTTCATCCCGCAGGCGCGCCAAAGGCTTCTTGCCCCCGCCATCCTGCGCCCCTGTGTGCTGGCGGCGCTACGCAACGATATCTTCATACAATATTCCTAATATGGTGGTGATCAATTAAAAAATAAGATTATCTATTTTACAAATATATGGCTTTTGAAAAATAAAAACAAAAATAATGAATAAATTTAATGAATGAAAAATAAATGCTTGGGTGGGTGCGACAGTTTGAAATGCCCCCCCGAAAAAGTTGGAGATGATAGTTGATCCTTTTTTAATTTAAAAAAAACATGTACTTTTGTGGCATAATAATTAAAAAGATTTTTATGATGTAGAATCAGTAAGACATGTTGGATAAATTTCTTGAAAGATGTGAGCGTTAGCTTTTTCTTTTGGCATCTGAAACTTCGACCATTTCAAAGCTACCAAAAAGAGTAAAGTGTAATGCACACGAGTAATCGTGGGCGTTTCTTTATTTGGTAGCAAGGTAGTCGAAGACCTCAGATGCCGATAAATATTTATGTCCACGGTTTTTTGTTTCTACCCGGAAAGGAAATAAATTTTAACAACAGATCATCAACATGACAACATCATCCGATACAAGACCGGCACAGTTCGACTGTCCGTTTTATATGATGAACAGCGGTATGCCGCCGACCGAAGAAGACGTCTGCAACAAGTATCCGCCAAAAACAGGCGACAGTAAGAATCATCTATGGAAAGGCGTTACCGGAGGCGGCGCATGGGGACAAAAAGTACTGCTTGTCATGTCCCGTCATCTTCCTCTTCGGGCGTTGTATGCCATTTTGGCGATGTCGATCCCCTTTATCATGCTTTTCAGAATAAAAGGATATTTGTCCATCTATCGCTATTTCAGGGAACATTTTCATTACCGGCCTTTCCGGGCGTTCCGCAAAACCTGCCTGAATCATTTCATTTTCGGACAGTGCCTGCTGGACAGATTTGTCGTTTATTCCGGACGCAAGCACATTTTTACGATGGACAACACGGAAGCTTTTGAAAAATGGGATTCGGAAGCCTGCGGACATTTTTTTGTCAGCGCCCATGTGGGAAATTATGAACTGTCTGGATATTTGGTTAAACACAAAAAACAGCTGCATACGGTGGTTTTCGGCGGAGAATCGGCGGAACTCACGAAACACAGGGAAAGATTATTCAGGGAAAACAATGTTTCCATGCTTCCCGTCAGTCAGGAATGGGCGTTTATTCTCTCTATCATGTCCGCGCTGTCGGAGGGAGAAACGGTAAGCATGCTTTGCGACAGGACTTTCGGCAGCAACAAATCGGTGGAATGCGATTTTCTGGGAGGAAAGGCCGATTTTCCTGTCGGCGCATTCAAAATTGCCGTACAGTGCGGCACGCCTATCATAGCTGTTTTCGTACTGAAAAAAGGACTCTCCCGTTACCATATCCATCTCAAACCCTTGTCCGTTGATACCACAAATTTATCGGTAAAAAAGCAGGTACGCAAGTATGTTGCTGCATTTGTCGAGGAACTGGAAAGCATTGTAAGGATGTATCCCGAACAGTGGTTCAATTATTACAGGTTTTGGAAATAATTCGCATAAAAACATTACTTTTGTAAATTATTTGAAACCATGAGCAGTAAAGTTTATATTACACGAGTTTCCAAATTTCTACCCAATGCTCCCGTATCCAGTGACGATATGGAAAAGTATTTGGGCATGGTGAACGAAAAACCGTCGTTAGCACGCCGTATTGTGTTGAGGAACAACGGTATTCGACAGCGCTACTATGCTTTGGACGCCGCAGGCAACACGACGCATACCAACGTCGATTTGGCTGCCCGCGCCGTAGCATTGCTCTGCGACGACCATTTCGGTGCAGACGACATGGAACTGCTGGCCGCAGGCACCTCCTCTCCCGAGCAGTTGATACCCTCGCATGCCCTGATGGTACACGGCAAAACGGGCGGTGCCAATGCGGAAGTTGTCTCCTTCTCCGGAACATGCTGTACAGGAGTACAGGCGTTAAAATACGGATGGCTGTCGCTCCTTTCGGGCGAAAAGAACAATGCGGTATGCGTGGCTTCCGAAAGAATGTCCTCGTGGATGCAGGCGCGTTATTTCAACGGTGAGGCGGAACATCTGCGCCTGTTGCAGGAAAAGCCCATACTGGCTTTCGAAAAGGAGTTCCTGCGGTGGATGCTGTCCGATGGGGCTGCCGCCGTCCTGTTGCAGCGAGAACCCGGAACAGCAGGCTTTTCTTTTGCCATCGACTGGATAGAATTGCGCTCCTACGCCGATATAATGGAAACCTGCATGTATGCCGGCGCCGAAAAGGACGAAAACGGAGAACTTCACGGATGGACGTCCTTTTCCGAAAAGGAATGGCTGTCGAAATCCGTCTTTTCCCTGAAACAGGATACAAGAAAATTGGGCGAACACATCACGCAGCTGGGAGGCCAATTCCTGAAAGACATCGTGAAAAGAAGAAACCTCAAGGCAAGCGATATCGACTGGTTCCTGCCCCATCTGTCGTCCATGTTTTTCAAAGACAAGACCAAAAGCGAAATGGAAGCCATGCATTTCTGCATTCCCGATGAGAAATGGTTTGTCAATCTCGCCACGGTAGGCAACGTCGGCTCGGCGTCCAATTTCCTGATGCTGGAAGAACTGAGCCGTTCGGGGCAATTGCAAAAAGGCCAGAAAATCCTGATGATGACGCCCGAAAGCGCCCGTTTCTCCTACGGATACACCTTGCTAACAGTCTGTTAATCGCCGGAAATTATACACATGAAATTCAACCACGCAATGAATTTACTGTTCCATGCATGGTCGCCTATCAACTGACGACCACACTTCCTGCACAAATAATTTTGCTTCCCAATATAAGTCCTTGCCGTTTCTTTTTATCTTTATGCGTTGGCAATCGGGGCAATAGAGGGTGATTTTTATTTTCATTCACAAATACGCCTTTTTATTCTGATTGCCCAATTTTTATAGCAGCATCCTTTTTATATCACCACCCAGATAAAAACCCCAAAAAAAAATATCTGACGGTATGTATTTCAAAAAAAAACATGTATATTTGCAAAATATTTAATCAGTAAAAGATCACCTAAAGGTATATTAATATATGAATCGACTTTTTCCCTTCGTGGCGGCAACTATAGCGGCGCTGACATTTTCCGGATGCCGGAAGCCGTTTTTGGAAGTTGATGTGCAGCAACTCCAGTACCGCATATATGAGCCT
>JAISWE010000104.1 GCA_031271175.1 Bacteroidales bacterium
CAAGTCTCTATCAATTTAGATATTGTGAGTTTTCGGGCTTCCACTAATGCTTTTCATCCTGTTAATGGTATCCGCGAACTCCGAAAAGTTGTTGTATTGATTTTTTTACTATTTTTGCCTTCCTTTAAAAATAAAAAGCGAATGAATACAAAAACATGCGGCGGAAAAGTGAGCGAGCGTCTTCGTTTTGTCGCTATTATCCCGCAAATATGGATATGAAAGAACGGCATATTGCCTTAATATGTGAGGAATTGGCATTGCAGGAAAATCAGGTGCGCAATACACTGGAACTGCTTGCCGACGGGGCTACCATACCTTTTATCAGCCGTTACCGCAAGGAAGCTACCGGCAGTTTGGACGAGGTACAGGTAGCCGCTGTTAAGTCGCGTTATGAGAAACTGCTCGAACTCGACAAACGGCGCGAAACGGTGCTGAGGTCGATCGAAGAACAGGGAAAGCTGACGGACGAGTTGAAACGACAGATTGAAGACGCGAAAAGTATCCCGGATTTGGAAGACCTGTATCTTCCGTTTCGTCCCAAACGGAAAACGCGCGCCTCCGTTGCACGCGGACGGGGACTGGAACCGCTGGCGCTGCACCTGCTGGAACAAAAGGATGACGACGTGGCAGCTGCGGCGCAAAAATTCCTGACCGACGAAGTTCCCGCCGCAGAGGATGCGTTACAGGGAGCGCGCGATATTCTTGCCGAGCGTATCAGCGAGGATGTCCGCGTCCGCGACGCCATCCGCCGGCTGTTTGCCGGAACTGCGGTCATCACTTCGAAAGTGATCAAAGGAAAGGAAACGGACGGAGAAAAATACCGCGACTATTTCGATTTCTCGGAGCCGCTGAAACGTTGTCCGTCGCATCGCGTACTGGCCGTTCTCCGCGGTAAGGAGGAAGCGTTCCTGCGCGTCGGCATCGAACCCGAACAGGAAAAGGCGCTGGATGTGTTGCGGCGCCTACTGGTAAAGGGGCATACGCAGGCAGCGCAGCAGGTAGAGGAAGCCTTGAGAGACAGTTACAAACGCCTGTTGCAACCGTCGATTGAAACGGAATTTGAAGCGCTGGCAAAGGAAAAAGCCGACGACGAGGCGATTCGCGTGTTTGCCGACAATCTCCGGCAGTTGCTGCTGGCTTCTCCGCTGGGACAGAAAAACGTGCTGGCGATAGATCCCGGTTTCCGTACCGGCTGTAAGGTAGTATGCCTTGACGCGCAAGGCAACCTCGTACACAACGAAACCATTTACCCGCACCAGCCGCAGGGAGAAGTGGCAACATCCAAACGGAAAATCATGTCGCTGATTGACGCCTACAAAATTGAAGCCATCGCCATCGGCAACGGTACGGCGGGACGCGAAACAGAACGCCTGATCCGAAGCATGGCTTTCGGGCGCGACCTGCAGGCGTTTGTAGTCAATGAAAGCGGCGCGTCGATTTATTCGGCTTCGGCGGTAGCGCGCGAAGAATTTCCCGATTACGACGTAACCGTGCGCGGGGCGGTATCCATCGGGCGGCGTTTGATGGACCCGCTGGCGGAACTGGTCAAAATCGACCCCAAATCCATCGGCGTGGGACAGTACCAGCACGATGTCGATCAAAACAAACTGAAAACGGCGCTGGATACGACAGTGGAAAGCTGTGTGAATCTGGTGGGCGTTAATATCAACACGGCAAGCAAACACCTGTTAATGTACGTCTCGGGGGTGGGACCTCAACTGGCGCAGAACATCATCGATTACCGTAAGGAAAACGGCGTTTTCCTCTCGCGAAAAGCGCTGAAAAAAGTACCCCGCATGGGCGACAAGGCGTTTGAACAGTGTGCGGGATTCCTTCGTATTCCCGGAGCGGAGCATCCGCTGGACAACAGCGCTGTCCATCCGGAAAGCTACCACATCGTGGAACAAATGGCAACCGACCTGACCGCCTCAGTCAACGACCTGCTGAAAGACGAAAACCTGCGCCGGCAGGTACGGCTCGACAGCTATGTGACGGATACCGCCGGCCTTCCTACGCTGACCGACATCATGCAGGAACTTGCCAAACCCGGACTCGACCCGCGTTCAAAAGTGAAAGCGTTCGAGTTTGCACAGGACGTCCACCGCATGGAAGACCTTAAGCCGGGCATGGAATTGCCGGGCATCGTCACGAACATCACCAATTTCGGCTGTTTCGTGGACGTAGGAGTGAAACAGGACGGACTGGTGCATATCTCCCAGCTCGCCGACCGTTACGTAGCGCATCCGTCGGAAGTGGTAAAACTCAACCAGCACGTGAAAGTGCGCGTACTGGAAGTGGATACGGCACGGCGACGCATTTCCTTTGGTATGAAAAAATGATGTATGGCTGAATCCAATTTTGTTGATTACGTGAAGATATTTTGCCGTTCGGGCAACGGTGGCGCCGGTTCCGCGCATTTTCACCGCGACCGGTTCACCATCAAGGGCGGCCCCGACGGCGGCGACGGCGGCCGCGGAGGACATGTCGTCCTGCGGGGCAACAGCCAGCTCTGGACGCTGATACACCTGAAATACCGGCGACATCTCTTTGCCGGCAACGGTGAGAATGGCGGAAGCGCCCTGAAAACAGGCGCCGACGGGGAAGATAAAATCATCGAAGTTCCATTGGGTACAGTGGTGCATGACGCCGAAAGCGGAAAGATGCTTTTCGAAATCACCCGGCACGGCGAAACGCAAATATTGGCCAAGGGAGGACGCGGGGGACTGGGCAACGACCATTTTAAATCCTCCGTCCGGCAGGCGCCTCATTATTCCCAGCCGGGCGAGTCGGGCGAAGAAGGATGGAAAGTGCTGGAACTGAAAATCCTGGCAGATGTAGGACTGGTCGGTTTCCCCAATGCGGGAAAATCTACGCTGCTGTCGGTGATTTCGGCCGCCAAACCCGAAATAGCCGACTATCCGTTTACCACCTTGACGCCCAACCTCGGCATGGTAGCCTATCGGGATCATCGCTCGTTTGTGGTGGCCGACATTCCCGGCATCATCGAAGACGCGCACCTCGGAAAAGGACTTGGCACCCGTTTCCTCCGGCACATCGAACGCAATTCCATCCTGCTCTTCATGATTCCGGCAGACAGCAAGGACATCGAAGCGGAATACCGCATCCTGCTGAACGAGTTGAAACTGTACAATCCGGAACTGTCGGACAAAAAACGGTTGATTGCCGTAACGAAATGCGACCTGCTCGACGAAGAATTGCTGAATGAAATGAAAATATCGCTGGAAAGCCTGTCGCCGGTCTTTATCAGCGCTGTTTCCGGAGAAGGCATCGTGCCGTTGAAAGATCGAATATGGCAATTGTTAATCGATCAAAGTGACCTGCAATGATAGCCTTTTTAACGGATTGGGATACCAGCTTGTTTTACTTTGTCAACGGACATCATCATCCGGTTGCCGATGCTGTGTTGGGCGTATTGAGCCGGCACTGGAACATCGCAGTAATGGTAACGCTTGTGTTCGTATTGGTCACTTTGCGCAGGGAACCTAAAATGTGGTGGACGGTGCTGCTGTGCATCGCCTTGTCGTTCCTTCTTGCCGACCGTATCTCGGTGATGTGTTTCAAAGATGTTGTATGCCGCCTGCGTCCCTGTCACGCGCTCGAAGGCGTCCGCACCCTTCACGGATGCGGCGGCCAGTACGGCTTCGTATCCTCACATGCCGCCAATGTATTTTCTTTGGCCGTTTTCTTTGCACTTTCGTATCGCAATGTCGGGCTATTCCCGTGGCTCATCTTCTGCTGGGCGGCGCTGGTCGGTTACAGCAGGATATATCTCGGCGTACACTACCCTTTGGATGTGATTTGCGGCGCTTTTTTAGGCGTTTTAACCGGCATGTCATGCTATGGCGTACGGACAGCCGTCGAATGGCGTCTTTCGGGAAAGAAGCCGGGCAAAGCCGGTCGCTTACATCAATGACGACATTTTGTGGTTGCGAACAATCATCCAAACGATAACGGGAATACCGATGAAAGCCGTTACCGAATTGATGGGCAGCACGATGCCGTTACCCGGAAGCGTTGAGAGCAGATCGCTGACCAGCATCACAACAGCGCCTGCCGGTATGCAGGCAAAGAACAGTATGCGCTGGTCGGCTGTGCGAAAAAGCATCCGGCAAATATGAGGCACTGCAATACCGATAAAGCCTATCGGTCCGCAAAAAGCGGTAACGCTTCCCGCTAAAATCCCCGTACTGAAAAAGATACGCAAACGGGAAACAACAACATTTATACCGAGACTTCTGGCGTAATTTTCGCCCAACAGCAATGCATTCAAACTTTTAACGCTTAGCAGTGACACCCATAATCCCGTCAGGATACAGGGAATCATCACTTTCAATTGTGACTCCGTGACAGCCTGAAGACTGCCCATAGTCCATACGGTAAAGGATTTCAACAAACTTTCATTACTGAAAAACTGCAATACGTTGATCAGGGACGAGGTAATGCTTCCGAACATAATACCGAGAATCAGGATGGTCATCACGTCGCGAATGCGCAATGATACGGAAAAAATCAGGAACAGCACTGCCGCCGCTCCCGAAAAAGAGGCAAAGACAATCGTCCAGTTTCCGACGGCTCCCGTAAATCCGACTGCCGCCATACCCATCATGACCAAGGCTACGCCCAGTGTTGCTCCTGCGCTTATGCCCAAGACAAAAGGCCCTGCTAAAGGATTCCGGAATACGGTTTGCATCTGTAACCCGCTCACGCTTAATGCACATCCCGCCAATACCGCCGTCAAAGCTTTGGGCAGACGAAATTCCCGAACAATGGTTACCCATTCGGCGGTGGAACTTTCTCCGGTCAGCAATATCCGAAAAATTTCCCGCAAAGGAATCGACAGGTTGCCCGTAAAGAGAACTGTTAAAAAACATACCGCCAGCAAGAATATCAAGATACCGTAAAGGACGGTGTGTCTCATGGCCGGAGGCTTATTTCGCAAATCCGACGGTCTGTGCAAGCAGCACTTCCTGCTTTTCTGTCAATTGAAGAAGTTGATGCATCTTTTCCTTGCCGACACTTCCTCTCACCACACTTGCCAACCCTTCGGACGCACAAAACAGGTAAATATTCTGCGAAATATATCCGCAGTCCGTACAGGCGGCATCGCGGTTGGACGCTTTGTCCATATTGGCAATGTACAGCACGTTGAGGGGAGCATCGGCGACAAAATCCTGCGTACCCGTGTCTTTCCGGTAGTCTCCCTTGACGCGGAGCCGCAGTTGATTGGTTTTAGCGTCATACAGGTAGATTCCTTCCTTCAGGACAACATACAAGTCAATCTCCTGCCGGTTTTGAGATGACGGCACTACCCGCTTGTCGGCACGGTTAAACCCGTATGCAGCCCACAGCAGATCGGAGAGCGTTTGCATGTTCAATTCCTTACCGGAATACGCCCTGACGGATTGGCGCTTACTCAAAGCGTCCTTCAACGGCATTCCTCCCGTTGTAACGGGGGCGGGCAAGCTGATATCCTGCCCGGATACGGCAACAACGACCGAAGATAAAAAAAAGCAAATCAGCAAAAATAACTTGTTCATCATGACTCTATGGAATTAATTTACAGGCAGCAAATGTATCAGTAAAAAATGGCATTTGCAAATAATTTTTGAATCATTTTTTGAAACCGGTAAAAAATCATGTATTTTTGCGCCTTCAAGGGAAAGATGGGTGAGCGGTTTAAACCGGCAGTCTTGAAAACTGTTGAGCCGCAAGGCTCCGGGGGTTCGAATCCCTCTCTTTCCGCTAAAGGTGAGCCAAGCGGCGACGCCTGAAAACCAAATCGTTACTTATGACAAGGAAGTTGTCATTACCTCTTTCATACACGCATGAAATGCACCGCGACCATCCGAACGGCGAAGTTCTCATCGAAGAATGCAGCGCTTCATTGAAGCATTTTTTCGCCAAAAATGACGGATTAACACAGATTAACATCAAAAAAAGCTCTAAACTTTCGATTTATCATTTTATCTCTCATTAAATTCAAAAAATGGAATCAATTTTCAATTTTTTGTCATTTATTTTTCAAAAAACGGCAAAAATAAATTACGATTATATACATTTGCAAAAATTTTTGATTTTTTAAGGTCGGAAATCGAGTTATCAAAAATATTGATGTATTTTTGTACAAAAAAAAAGTTGTAATATAATAGTATCATCATAAGTAATATAGAGTATATGTCAAATTTAAGATTCAAAGCAGTAGAGGCGGCTTCCGGAAGGAAAGCCGTAGAAGTGCCGGCTCCCGGCGTAAAAACGTCCGATTATTTCGGTTCGTATGTGTTTGATCGCAACCAGATGCGCAAATACCTGTCAAAGGAAACCTTCAAGTTAGTGATGGATGCCATCGACAAAGGCGTCCCGCTCGATCGCAACGTCGCCAATCATGTGGCGGCAGGTATGCGCATGTGGGCGATGGAGTTGGGCGCTACCCACTACACCCACTGGTTTCAGCCGCTGACCGACGGTACGGCGGAAAAACACGATACTTTTGCCGAACTCGACGGCACGGGCGGCGTCATCGAAGAGTTTACAGGCAAACTGTTGGCGCAGCAGGAACCCGACGCTTCCAGTTTCCCCAGCGGCGGCATCCGCAACACCTTTGAAGCCAGAGGCTATACGGCATGGGATCCTTCGTCGCCGGCTTTCATCGTTGATGATACGCTTTGCATCCCTACCATTTTCATTTCCTACACCGGCGAAGCGCTCGACAACAAACTGCCGCTGCTCAAGGCCCTTCAGGCCGTGGACAGGGCTGCTACCGTCGTCTGCAAGTATTTCAACCGCGATGTGAAAAAAGTACACTCCTATCTCGGATGGGAACAGGAATACTTTCTCGTTGATGAGGCGCTCTATGCCGCACGTCCCGATCTGGTGCTTACCGAACGCACCCTGATGGGACACGAAAGTTCCAAAAACCAGCAGTTGGAAGACCAGTATTTCGGCGCTATCCCTTCGAGAGTATCGGCTTTCATGCGCGACCTCGAATTCGAATCCTACAAGTTGGGTATTCCGGTAAAAACACGACACAACGAAGTAGCTCCGAACCAGTTTGAAGTAGCCCCCATCTATGAACCGGTCAATCTGGCGGTGGATCATAACCTCCTGCTGATGGCCACCATGAAACGGGTAGCCGAACGCCACCAGTTCAAAGTGCTGCTCCACGAAAAACCCTTCAAGGGAATCAACGGTTCGGGCAAGCACAACAACTGGTCGCTGGGTACCGACACAGGCATTAACCTGCTGGGACCAGGCAAAAATGCCGCCGAAAACCTGCAATTCATCACCTTTATGGTCAATGTGTTGCAAGCCGTGTACAAAAACAATGCCTTACTGAAAGCCAGTATTGCCACCGCCAACAATGCCCACCGGCTCGGAGCCAACGAAGCGCCGCCAGCCATCATCTCCGTGTTCCTGGGAGCCACCATCTCCAAAGTGCTGGATGAACTCGAAAACAGCACGGGAACATCCAACATCAAAGTGGTGGAAAAAACCGGCACACGCCTCTCCCTGTCGCACATCCCGGAAATTCTGGTGGACAACACCGACCGCAACCGCACCTCGCCCTTTGCTTTCACCGGCAACCGTTTCGAGTTCCGCGCCGTCGGCTCTTCCGCCAACTGCGCCTCTGCCATGACCGCCCTGAACACGGTAGTGGCATACCAACTGTTGCAGTTCAAAAAAGAAGTCGATGAACTGATTACCAAAGGAGAAAAAAAGGAAGATGCCATCTTCACCATACTCCGCCGGTACATCATCGAATCGAAACCCATCCGTTTCGACGGCAACGGGTACAGCGACGAGTGGAAAACCGAAGCAAAAAAACGCAAACTCGACTGCGAAACCAGCGTACCGCTCATCTTCGATTCCTACCTGAGCAAACAGTCCGTCCAACTTTTTACCGAAACCGACGTACTGACGGAAAAAGAACTTCATGCCCGCAACGAAGTGAAATGGGAAACCTATACCAAGAAAATCCAGATCGAAGCACGGGTGCTGGGCGACTTGGCCATGAACCATATTATCCCCGTGGCCACAAAATACCAGGGCATATTGCTGGACAACGTATCGAAAATCAAATCCGTCTTCGATGCAGCGCAAACAAAAACGCTCGCCGCACAAGACCTGGCGCTGATTGTCGAAATATCCGAACGGGTCAATATCATTAAAGCAAAAGTGGACGAAATGATAGAAGCAAGGAAAGTGGCCAACAAAATCGAAAACGAACGGGAAAAGGCCATCGCTTACAGCACCAGGATATTCCCCTTCCTCGACGAAATCCGCTATCATATCGACAAACTGGAACTGATCGTGGATAACGAAATGTGGACATTGCCCAAATACAGAGAATTGTTGTTTATCAGGTAAATCAGAAATTGATTGTTATTGGCAAAGTCCCGGCAGAGATGGATAAGTCTGTCGGGACTTTTTTAAATACACTCCGTTTCCATTTTTTTTAATACTTTTGTCTTTCCTTTTTTCTGTATAGTCGAATTGTAAAAAACAAACATTATGTGCGGATTTGTTGGCATATTTGAAGTAACGCAAAATATGGCGGACATGCGCAAGCAGGCGCTGAAAATGGCAAAGAAAATTCGCCATCGCGGTCCCGACTGGTCGGGCATCTATTGCGAAGGAAAAACCATTCTGGCACACGAACGCTTGTCCATCGTCGATGTCGAATCGGGAGGACAACCTCAGTACAACGAAGACAGAACGCTTATTCTGGCGGTGAATGGAGAAATCTACAACCACCAGGCCATCCGGAAACGGCACAGGGACAGCTACCGGTTCCAGTCCAACTCCGACTGCGAGGTCATCCTTTCGCTCTATCACGAAAAACAAGCCGACATCTTTGAAGACCTGAGCGGTATCTATGCCTTTGCCCTCTACGACAAGCAAAACGACGCCTACTTCATCGGGCGCGACCACATGGGAATCATTCCGCTCTACATCGGCTACGACGACCACGGGCAGTTTTACGTTGCCAGCGAACTGAAAGCGCTGGAAGGCACTTGTTCCGACATACGGGAATTTCCCGCAGGACATTACCTCTACAGCAAGGAAGGGCGCGAAATCAAACGATGGTATCGGCGCGACTGGATGGACTACGACAATGTAAAAAACAACGACACCGACATCAGCGCCTTAAGGGAAGGACTGGAAGCAGCCGTACACCGCCAGTTGATGTCCGACGTTCCATACGGGGTGCTGCTTTCCGGAGGGCTTGACTCCTCCGTTATTTCCGCCGTTGCCAAACGCTATTCGCAAAAACGCATCGAAGACGGTACGGATGCATGGTGGCCCCGCCTGCATTCCTTCGCCGTAGGGCTGAAAGGATCGCCCGACCTCGTATCTGCACGTGAAGTCGCCGATCACATAGGCACCGTGCACCACGAAATACATTTTACCATCGAAGAAGGACTGGACGCCATCAGCGACGTGATCTACCACATCGAAACCTACGACGTCACCACCGTAAGAGCTTCCACCCCCATGTACCTGCTGGCGCGTTTCATCAAGTCCATGGGGGTAAAAATGGTGCTGTCCGGAGAAGGAGCAGATGAACTGTTCGGAGGCTATCTCTATTTCCACAAAGCGCCTGACCCCAAGTCCTTTCACGAGGAAACCGTCCGAAAATTAGACAGACTCCATCTTTACGACTGTCTGCGGGCTAACAAATCGCTGGCGGCATGGGGGGTGGAAGGCCGTGTGCCTTTTCTCGACTTTGAATTTATGGACGTTGCCATGCGGCTGAATCCCAAAGACAAAATGTGCGGCAACGGAAAAATAGAAAAACACGTTGTCCGGAAAGCCTTTGAAGACTATCTGCCTGCAAAAATCGTGTGGCGGCAGAAAGAACAGTTCTCCGACGGCGTAGGCTACAGTTGGATCGATACCCTGAAAAAAGTGGCCGACACGAAGATATCCGCCAGCCAGATGGAAAGGGCAGCGGAACGCTTCCCCGTCCATCCGCCCATGTCAAAGGAAGAATACTGGTATCGCAGCATTTTTGAGGAACATTTCCCCTCGGCGGCCGCGGCTCGTACAGTGCCTTCCGTTCCTTCCATCGCATGCAGTACCGCCGCAGCGCTGGAATGGGACGCCACATTTAAGAACAACGCGGATCCCTCCGGACGTTCCATCATATCGGTGCATATTGATACGCAAAAGTTACCATGAAAAAGTCTTTTTCGGATCGTTTTTCAAAATGGACGAATGAATGGAAAAATTCGAATCCCGCTGGTATATCAGGTATTCGCATTTCGAAAGTAGCCACATGTCGATAATGCTGTCCTTCAGCACCCTTTCCGACTTTGAGTAGTCGCCCGTCATGGCGGCATAGTGATGAACGCCCGTGTGGCGGTATTCCCCTTCGGGACGCCATTTCTCCGTGAACACCGTAGCGGGATGTTTCTCCCTGAAATAGTCTTCCATATCTTCGCTGTCGGTTGCCAGAAATATCTTCGGGCAGTGCAGTTTCAATTTTTGCGCCACCCGTTGTACCCTTTCCAAGAGATATTCCGGCTGGCACGAGATGCGCCTGTCCGTCATCCTCACATGGACGCCGATCGTTTTGTCGGCAAGTTCCAGCGATGCGGCAATACGGTTGATCTCATCGTTCATCGGATCCGTAAGGGAGACGTTTTCCCTGAGCGTCCGGTTGGAAAAGCGGGGATAGACGTCGGCGAAGAAGACCACGTCTTCCTTTTTATTTTGTTTAAGATTTCCTCCGAAAATAACACATTCCTTGTCGGAAACCGCCTTAACGGCCGCACCGATACCGCCGGAAGTGTAGTTCTCTCTCGGCTGCCAGTAACGGAACAGCTTGCTGTAGTCGCCCTTCCCCCTGAAGATGCGAAGTATTGTCCTGTCGAGCGGCGTCCGTATGCGGGCATACATCTCCAGCGCCGGCATGTGGGGCGACGCGCCCCATAGCGCAGGATAGCACACCGGCGGATCGCCGGAAAAGATTTCCTCTATAGAGGCCGCCCGTTCGACGCCGTTCAAGCGGAAATACTTGTAAAAGACAGGCTCGTCCGGCTTGCCGAACTTCCCGTCGCTCCAGTCCACGTAAATTTTTCGTCCGCTTCGACGGGCGTAATCGATGGCGGCGGCGGCGGCTCCCAGCCGTTCGCCCAGTCCGGAGACGCCTTTTACGATGAGATATTTGTCATTCATGTATAGGTAGGATACGGTTCTATTTAGCCGGTAAAGTATCTGAAAAAGTATTCGAAATCTTGTTTCTTCTATTACAGGACATCTTCTATCTATATAAAACGGACAAAGATAATAATCTTATTTTTTTCCGACAAATAAAAAACGAAAAAAATCATTTTTTCCCTATTTTTATTTCGATACATCCCTTAATATTTAAACATGAAAATAATATATTAAAAAAAAACCTTACCTTTGCGGCGTATTTATTTTTTTTAACAAATTGATTTCAATCAATCAGTATTGAACACTATGGCACGACCGGTAACATTATTTACGGGACAGTGGACAGACCTTGATTTTGAAGAGGTTTGCCGGAAAGCGAAGGAATGGGGATATGACGGGCTGGAACTGGCTTGTTGGGGCAACCATTTCGAGGTGGACAAAGCCGACGAGGCCTATTGTGCATCGCGACGCGAAATCATGGCAAAGTACGGGCTTCAGGTGCACGCCGTTTCTACCTACATGGTGAGCCAGTGCGTGTGCGACAGGATCGATGAACGCCACCGTTCCATTGTGCCGGCCTACATCTGGGGCGACGGCGACCCCGAAGGCGTACGTCAGCGGGCGGCACAGGAGATGATCCGGACGGCGCAGGCAGCCAAACGATTGGGAGTAAAGGTGGTCAACGGATTTACCGGCAGTTCGATATGGCATCTGGCGTATTCCTTTCCTTCGGTGCCGGAATCCATGATCAATCACGGTTTCAAAGATTTTGCCGACCGTTGGACGCCTATTTTCAACGAATTTCAACGATTAAGACTCAAATATGCGGTGAAAGTTCATCCTACGGAAATCGCCTTCGATATCGCCTCTGCCCGAAGAGCGCTGGAAGCGACGGACTATCATGCTGCTTTCGGGTTTAACTACGACCCCAGCCACATGGGGTATCAGGGCGTAGATTACATACTGTTCCTCCACAAGTTTGCCGACCGGATTCTCCATGTTCACATGAAGGACGTCGGATGGAAATCATCGCCGGCGGAAGCGGGCGTGTTCGGCGGACACCAGCCGTTCGGCAGTCAGCGTCGCTACTGGGACTTTCGTAGCGTGGGAAGGGGAAACATCAATTTCGAGGAAATCATCCGTAGCTTGAACCGGATCGGCTACCAAGGGCCGCTTTCCGTCGAATGGGAAGACAGCGGGATGGACCGCGAACATGGCGCCGCCGAGTCATGCGCCTACGTGAAAAAACTCGACTTCCAACCTTCCGGAGCCATGTTCGATTCGGCTTTCACCAGAAAATAATGTTCGGCCTGTACCTGAAACTCGGCATAGCGCATATCGCTGACTTGCAAGGATATGATCACATTCTTTTCATCGTCATGCTGTGTGCGGCATATACCCTTAGCCGGTGGAAAAGGGTGCTGGTGTTGGTCACCGCTTTTACCGCAGGCCATTCCATTACGCTGGCGCTGGCAACCCTGGACGTGGTACGGCCGCCGACAGCATGGACGGAATTTCTCATCCCGGTAACGATCTTTCTCACCGCGTTGAGCAACCTCCGTACGGGAGACGCAGAGAAGGACGGCGCGGTTTTGAAATACGCGGCAGCCCTTTTTTTCGGCCTCATCCACGGACTGGGTTTTTCGACCTATCTGCGCAGCCTGCTGGGGGCAAGTTCCTCTGTGGGTATGCCGCTACTGGCGTTCAACATCGGAGTGGAACTTGGGCAGATCGCCATTGTGCTGAGCATCTTGCTTCTGACTGCCATTTTGAACCATCTGTTGCGCGTCAAACAGCGCGACTGGATACTCGTACTGTCGGGCGCAGGAGCAGGCATTTCACTCATGCTCATCTTCGAAAGATTTCCCTCGTAACGGGAAACTTTAACCTACATTGCAGGGCGCCATTGCGGTTCGTTTTATTGATAACATCCTTTATCTCAATGATATCATCCATATAATAAAACCACGCTACCAACGGATATTTCTGTTTCAGGCGACCGGTACGTTCAAACGCTTTCTGTTTGAAAAATGCCGGAGTATTTGATAAAAGCTTGCGGATTGATTACCAACGCCAACACCACCATTTTACAGTCCAACCGTTTCTCTTTTGAGCGACCGAATTTGGTTATTTTACTGTGGACTTTTCGGCCTTCAAAATAAGTAGTGTCTGCCCGAAAACGCACAATATCCAAATTTATAGAGACTTGTAAGAGAAAAAGGATTCGAATCTTTTTCATTCGCTTAAAAAGTGTCGTCCCTGCGGGACTTCATTGACAAAGCTCGATGTGAGTCGATGAAAGTCAATGGAACTCGATTAATAAAGTGTCATCCCTGCGGGATGAATCCACTCGAAAACATGCAGTTATGAAAAGTGTCATTGTAAACGCAGTGACGAAGTACGAAAATTTTCAGACAATATAATAGTTTTCAGGAAGACACTAAATATGACGGAGTTAGGGGTTTATTACAAAATTACACTTTTTTATCCCGTTATTTGTCCTTTTCATCGTTTTCGAATGAATTATTTCCGGCACAAAAGTAGTAAAAAAATAATCAATCACGAAAAAACCATTGCTTCTGTTATTTTACTTATTTATATAGCAGCCAATCAATTACGTTTATTTTTTGTATTCCGTCAATGATAGTATTGTCGTAGTCGAGTGTCAAGACATATTTGGGATAACTGTCGCGGAGAGTTCTTAATGACGAAAATTCACGTTCAAACGTTTTTTCGTCATTAACGGTATATGAAACTTGATAATATTCTCGCTCGTTGTTTGGCTTTTGCA
>JAISWE010000117.1 GCA_031271175.1 Bacteroidales bacterium
TTTGATGTTGGCCAGCGTTTCCTTGAGGATGGAGAGGGTTTTCAGTCCGAGGAAGTCCATTTTCATCATCCCCACCTCTTCGATGAGCGATCCTTCGTACTGTGTGACCAGCAGTTCCGAGTTCGTGTTCTTGTCGAAGGAGGTGAAGATCGGCACGTAGTTGCTCAAGTCGCTGGGGCCGATGACTATTCCGCAGGCGTGTACTCCTGTTTGCCGCACCGTTCCTTCGAGCATCTGCGCGTATTTGACGGTGTCGGCAATGAGCGGGTCGGCGGAATGGAGGGCGTCTCTCATGGCCGGCACGTATTTGATGGCAGCGGCAACGCTGACTTCTTCGCCGCGCGGTATCTCGTCGATGAGTTTGCTCAGGCGGTCGGCTTCGCTCAGGGAGACGTTCTGCACCCGCGCCACGTCTTTGATAGACGATTTGGCTTTCATCGTGCCGAAGGTGACAACGTTGGCCACGCGCTCCCTGCCGTATTTCTCCTTTACCCACTGCAAGACCTGCGCCCGTCCGTCGTCGTCGAAGTCGATGTCGATGTCGGGCATGGAGATGCGGTCGGGGTTGAGGAAACGTTCGAACAGCAGGTCGTATTTGAAGGGGTCGATATCGGTAATTTTCAGGCAGTAGGCGACCACGGAACCGGCAGCCGAGCCTCGTCCCGGCCCCACGAATACGCCCATCCGGCGGGCGGCAGCGATGAAGTCCTGCACGATGAGGAAATAGCCCGGATAGCCCATGTTTCGGATGGTTTCCAGTTCAAAGTCGATGCGTTCCTTCACCGTTTCGTTCATGTCGGGATAGCGATGTTCCGCGCCTTCATAAGTAAGATGCCGCAGGTACTCGTCGGAATCGGTAAACTCCTCCGGCAGTGGGAAATCGGGCATGACGGGCTTGCTGTCGATGTCGTAGAACTCCACTTTGTCGGCTATCTCACCGGTGGTTGCCAGCGCTTCGGGCAGGTCGGCAAAAAGCGCTCCCATTTCTGCCTGCGTTTTGAACCACTCCTGCTGGGTGTAGCGCATCCGGTTGGCGTCGTTTATGTTGGCGGCGGTGCTGATGCACAGCAGGCGGTCGTGCACTTCGGCTTCGTTCTCATTCACAAAATGGACATCGTTGGTGGCGATGTACTTCACGCCGTGTTTCTGCGCCAGTTCTAACAGCACCGGGTTGATTTCTCGCTGCCGCCGGCAAACCGACTGTACGTTTTCGTCGGGCACAACGGTGGGGAAGCGTTGCAGTTCGAGGTAATAGTCATCGCCGAAACGTTCCTTGTACCACAGCAGCGTTTCTTCGGCCGCTCTGATGTCGCCGTTGTGGATGTGGCGCGGCAATTCGCCCGCGAGACATGCCGAGGTGACGATCAGGCCTTCGCGGTATTGTTCGAGAAGCTCCCTGTCGATGCGCGGTTTGCCGTAAAAACCTTCGGTGAAGCCCAGCGAAACGAGTTTCACCAGATGGTGGTAGCCGGTTTTGTTTTTTGCCAGCAGGATGAGATGGTAGCGGCTGGGTTTGTCGGTTTTCCGCTTTTCAAAACGGCTTTCGGGCGCCATATACACTTCGCAACCGATGATGGGCTTGAAGCGTTTGTCCGCCTCTACGCCTGCATTCTTCTTCCCGACGTAGTTATAGAGTTCCTTGATGCCGTACATGTTGCCGTGGTCGGTGACGGCAACGGCGGTCATGCCGTCGGCGATGGCTTTGTCCACCAGGACGGGAATTTTCGAGGCGCCGTCGAGGGTGGAGTACTGGGTGTGCACGTGCAGGTGCGTGAAACTGGCCATAACAATATGTGATTTTGATGATTATTATTCTGCCCGACCTTACGATACGGAAAACAAATGTAAGCAAATTTCGTGAAACAAAAAATATGAATTAAAAATTACGAATTACGAATTACGAATTGTGGAATGCCCTGTCGGCGGTTTTTTGATTTCTACCGCGGCAAGGGCTGGAATATGGCGGGTTGCAGGGAGGGGCATTTGCGCACGTGCGGAACAAAATTTACTCTTTGCCTAAGTAAATTTACTCTTTGCCTAAATAAATTTACTCTTTGCGTAGATAAATTTACTCTTTGCCTAAATAAATTTACTCTTTGCGTAGATAAATTTTCTCTTTGCGTAGATAAATTTCCTCAAAGCGCAGGTGAATTTTCTCAAAGAGAAAACAGCCCTGCGCAGGGAAAAAATTTGTGCGCCTACGGAAAACAGGCAGGGGCAACCGCAAGAGTTGCGCCCTACCCTATTCATTATTCATTATTCATTATTCATTATTCATTATTCATTATTCACTGTGCTCTTTCCACTGTTACCAGCGAATAGTTCAGCCGGTGATAGTGGTTGTATATCAATATGCGTTGCGGGCGACGCCGGTTACGGAGGATGCAGGATGCCGGGAAACGTCCGTTGAGCAGGGAGCAGGCTGCAAGCGCCAGCGCGAAGCTTCCGCCGGTTGTATATTCACCGCACAGGTGTTTGTAAGAAGCCCACTGCGTGTCGCGACGAAAAATACCTTCCGCCGGATGGCCGTAAACCTGGTCGTTGGATTCGGTTCCGTTGATACCGCACAGGACAGTATCGATGTCGTCGTGCCGGAGGTGATGGTCGGAAAGGAAGGCGTCGATAAAGCCGTCGGCAGGCTTGTAAAATGTTTGTGCGGCGGTTATACGGCCAAAAACTTTTCCGGCAGGTTGCCGGCTAAGGAGGAAAAACGCAGCCCCTTCGCCTGCCGTAGCCGTATCGCCTGTCTTCTGTATCAACGAATGATATTGTTCGGAATATTCGTCGATACCGCCCAGCAATACATGTTCCGCTTCCTGTCCGTTCAACAGCATCAGGGCGTCCGTCAGTGCGCTTTCAAACGATGTTCCTCGGTGACAATAGGTGTTGTTGTAGCTGTGGTTATGCAACATCTTGGATATCTGTGCGGCAATCGTGTTATGAGACGAATTGATAAAAGGGATGGACGACAATCCCTGTTCGCTATCCAGCATCGACAGCATAAAGGATTCCAACTCATTGACACATGCCAGTCCCGTCCCTACCAGGATGGCGTCCGGTTGGATTTCCCCCGCATTGTTCAGGCATATCTGCGCCGCTCCCATTCCCATTTTCAGGATGCGCGACATGCGCCTCAGTTGTAGCGGAGGTATCAGTTGTTTGTAGTCCGGCTCCACACACCTCAGCACAGGGGCGTTTTCGTGTTTCAGGTCGAAAGAAAAGCGGTTACTTGCCGTATCCTGTGGGGAGATGAGTCCGATAGAAGTGATATATGCTTGCATCAGTAGCGGGAAAAGATGAGAGAGGTATTGCTTCCGCCGAACCCGAAAGAGTTGGAAAGCACGTGATTGATGGTGGCTTGTCTGAGAAGGGTATTGGGTTGGAAGGACAATTCCGGCATGGGGCGGTGGAAGCCGGCGCCGGCGAACAGCAGTTGTTCCCTGATGGCCAAAACGGAGATGATCGCCCCGGCAGACCCTGCGGCGGCCAGTGTGTGACCGGTAGAGCCTTTGGTGGAACTGAGGGGAGGCGTCCGGTTGCGGAAAACGCTCTCGACGGCGCGGCCTTCGGACAGGTCGTTCACCTGCGTTCCCGTGCCGTGCGCATGGATATAGTCAATATCGTCGGGTGAGAGTCCTGCAACGGACAAGGCTTTCCGCACGGCCATTGCCGCGCCTTCTCCGTCGGGCGAAGACGAGGTCTGGTGATAGGCTTCGCTTACGTTGGCATAACCGCTCACTTCGCAAAGGATGTCATCGGGGAGAGCGGTCTTTTCCGATTCCAGTACGACATAGGCGGCGCCTTCGCCCAAGGTGATGCCGTTGCGGTTGGCATCGAAGGGACGGCAACCCGTGGGCGAGAGGATTTCCAATGTATTGAAGCCATTCAGCGTGAAACGGGTAAGGGCGTCGGAGCCGCCGGCCAGCACCTTGTCGGCAAGTCCGTTGCGTATCATCCGGACGCCCGTCAGAATGGCGTTTGCCGACGACGAACAGGCCGTGCTGACAGTGGTTACGTTGTCCGTGATTCCCAGTACATCCGCGATCAAGTGCGTTCCGCCGGCACAATCCAGCAATTCCACTTCCTGTGCGCAAACATCCCCCGACGACATTTTCCGGTAGTGTACTTCATGGTAATCCATTCCGCCCGTGGTGGTGGCGTTTACCAGCCCTATGCGGCGTCCGGCCGTTTTCGAGTGGGATGACCGCATGGCCTGCCGCGCCGCTATCAGCCCCAGCAAAGCAGTACGCGAACAATACCGCTTGTCGGAAGGGATTCCCGACATATCACGCAGTTCCCCGTTGCTTTGCTTCACTTCGCAAACGGGAATATGCCGGTGTGCCGTGTCGAACCGCCGGACAACATCCATGCCCGAACGCCCGCTTTTCAATGCTGCCAGTGTTTCGTCCGTCCCTGTGCCGACGGCCGTAATAATGCCCATGCCTGTTATCAAGACCTTCATTTACAGGTTATTTTTTTCTTTTTTCAGGATACGGTCGGCCATGGATGATACCGATTGCAGCACTTCCCGCCGCGCTTTCGGATCTTCTATTTTGATGCCGTACTGCTTTTCCAGCAGCAGGATTAATTCCAGCGCATCAATGGAGTCCAGTTTTAGTCCTTCTACAAAAAGGGGCGCTTCCGAATCTATATCTTCCGGTTTCACATCTTCAAGCGTCAGTGTCTCGATGATTTGCACTTTCAACTGTTCCATCAGGGTTGTTTTATCCATATTTTTATTTTATGTTTTATTTATATGTCAATTCTTTTCTTTTTGTCATATACGACGGCGGCGATGGCGCACAAGATGAAAAAGGCGCTCGAGGCGGCACATTCCGGCAACAACGCCCGCCAATTTCCACCTCGGATGAGAATGTCGTAAAATCCTTCCAAGCCCCAGTTCAGCGGAGAACAGGCGCTCAACCATTGCATCGGCAGCGGCATGACGAATACCGGAATCCAGATACCTCCTATCGCCGCCATGATCACGACCGACACGGAGGCAAAGACGGCCGCCTGTTGATGGCTGGAAGCGATCTGTCCGATGATGGTACCGTATCCGATGGCTGCCAGTGCGGAACACAAGCCTACTCCCAACAGCGATAACCAGCCATTGCCGATCGTCAGGGCGGGCAATCCGAGTAACGGAAAGAGAAACAGTCCCATCAGAAAAATGGCCGCAAGTTGTAGCAGGCATACCAGCGAATAGATGATCACTTTTGCCGACATATAGAGGTAATACGGGCAGGGCATGGTACGCAGCCGTGTGAAACTTCCGTCGCCGCGTTCCCTGATAAGGTTGCCCGACAGCGAAACGGCAATGAAAAAGACGGCAAACATGCCCCATGCCGGAATGTTGTGCTGTGTGGAATTGGGGATGGTTTTTGCTTTGTCGGGCATGGCATACTGTTCTTTGAGGATGACTTTGTTGCGGGCGAGCCGGATGTCCGGCGCCGGCAGCGGCGAATGTTTGTTCACTTCCGCTGTGATTTCCCTGAAAAGGAAATCGCTCTCCGTGCGGACGGCATATTCGCGAAGCGTGCTGATCAGCGTACTGCGGAACGAATTTTTGGTGACCGGGTCGATAAAGATCTCTACCTGCACGGAATCGCTTTTCAGACTGATGTTTTTCCCGCTAAATGCGCCGGCTACGTACCGTTTCACGTTTTTACGAATGTGATTCGTGGCGTTTTCCGGAATAATGATGCCCATCATGAAATCGCCCCGTCCTACTGCTTTTATCAGCGCGTCCCTTTCGGCAGGCTGTCCGTCGATACCGGTTGCCACCGAGAAGATGCCCGACGCGCCGATTTGCCTTTCGATGGCCATACCCAGCGAATCCTTGTCGGCGTTGAGCAGCAGCAGAGGGATGCGCGTCTCGTGAATGGCGTTGAAGGTGCTGTCCTGCAAATAAGTCATGATAAGCGCCAGCAGCATGGGCATCAGGAACATCATGCACAATCCCGCCTTGTCGCGCAGCAACAGCAGCCCATCTTTGTATATCAACCAGCGCAGTCCGTTCATTCGTCTCTCAATTTTTTACCGGTCAGTTGCAAATAGACGTCTTCCAATTTGTCGCATCCTTTCGTTTGTGCGATCAATCCGGACGGCGTTCCCGTGCATATCGTCTTTCCTCCGTCGATGAGCGCTATTTGCGTGCAGAGCGTTTCCGCCTCTTCCATGTAGTGGGAAGTGTAGATGATCGTATGTCCTTCGCGGTTGATGGTTTTCAGGTTGTCCAGCATCAGGTTTTTGGTTTGTACGTCCACACCTGCGGTCGGTTCGTCGAGGAACAGTATTTCCGGACGGTGCAACAATCCGGCTATCAGGTTGATGCGGCGTTTCATTCCGCCCGAATAATGTTCGATGAGCCGGTGCTTGCCGTGTTCCAGACCGAACAGATGCAACAGTTCATTGATGCGGTTTTTCAGCAGTTTGCCCCGCAAGCCCATCAGTCCGCCAAACACTTGCAGGTTTTCGTAGGCGGTGAGCGACGGATACAGGGCTATATCTTGCGGTACAAAGCCTATCCGCCGGCGGATGTCTTTCCATCGCCGTTTCGGGGAATATCCCGCGATGGATATTTCGCCGCTGTCGAACGAGCGGAGGCCGCACAGGATGTGGATGGTGGTGGTTTTTCCGGCGCCGTTGGGGCCTAACAATCCAAAAACAGCGCCTTCCGGGACTGTCAGCGTGAGCTGATCCACGGCCGGCGTCTTACTGCCTCGATAAGTCTTGCACAAACGGTTGATTTCGATAGCTGTCCGCATGTTTTTATTGTATGTGTTGTCGTAGCCGAGTGAAAAAACTTTTTTCCCTGTCGGCGATCAGCGTTAGTTTTTCGGCCAGTTGTTCGTAAGTGCAAAGATGATGATCGTTGCGGTTTTTGAATCTTCTCGCCGCTTCGCAGGCGAAACTGCGCCAGAGGTCGCCGATGTCCGTCATCTCGTTTGAGAAACGCCGGTAGTCGGGATCGCCGAGTATGACGGCGGCTTCCTGAAGGAAAGCGGCATACATGTACCTGAACCCCGCCCCTCCGGTGCCTATCTCTTCCAGCATACGGACTATTTGCGCCAGGTACAGCGAGGCTTTGCGTTCGCCTAACTGCACATCCCAACGGCGCAGATGCCGCGCCAAAAGATAAATGCCTTTAACGCCGAAATAGGGGATCGGGATGTCGAGCATCCGTTTACAGTTGAGCCTGATACCGCTGATGATGGCTTTTTTGAGGTCGGGCATGGCGACGGGCGGGCGTTTCACCCAATACATTTTGCCCATCGGAGGATAAGTACCTTTGGCAAAACGGACGCGGCGCAGGTCGGCATAGCTCAATTCATTGAGTATTAACGAAACGGGATCGCTCACCGTATAGGTGTCGCCTTCCTTGCCAATGACGCACAGGTTGTGAGCATTGAAATGGAAACGAAATTCTCTGGGAAAATAGGTGAGATGGAACACCCCTACTACAGTCCCCACCGGAATACCTTTTTCCAGCAATTCGTCGAGCGCTCGCATGGAGGCGTCGCGGTTCAGGAAGCGGCGTTTGCTCACTTTTATTTTCAGGCAATTCATCACGCGGGTAAAGATATGCCCCGGCAAAGGCCGGAAAGAGAACACCGGCATACCGTGCAGCCGGATGAACGGCATGTAGGAAAAAAATGCTCCTGCGCCGATGCCCAACACCAAAGGCTCGCTAATCGCTACACCGTAAAATTGCAATATATTGGTAGTAACGCCGCTTTCGCAATGCGCGCCGGGGCTGTGTTTGAAATCAATTTTCATCTGTCAAGTTTTTTCAATTCGTCCACGCTCATGTGCATCGTTTCGGCATATTTTGCCAGTACTGCTTCGTCTATCTGCTCAAATGCTTTTGCTTGCAGATGTTTCCTGATATTTTTTTTTGAAATGCCCGAATAGGATGCCAACAATCCGACGCTGAACAGCCGTACCGCCATGTGGTAAGCCAGCGGGCTTTTTTTGCCGGCGAGCACATCCTGCCGTACGGCTTCGGCGTCTTCGGCAATCAAATCCCACGTAAGGTTGAGAGCGTCGTTTTTCGGTTCCCATCCGATGCTGGCCACTTGCCGGTAATTGCCCTCGTCGTCCAATGCGTAATATATGTCGCGGAGATGGGTATTTTTCAGGTATCCGCCGTCCTGAGGCACTTCTTCCACTTTCATAAGCCGTTAACTGTTGATTATTTCGCAATCCTGTTTGTTAAAGATCATGGCTAAAACCTTTTCTTTCTTACTGTTTTTCAGTTCTATCTGGATGGTTACCTTCTCTTCCAGCGAGCCTTCGCTAATCCCAAGACTATCGGCATCAACGTATTTTTTAGGATAAGTGATAATATCAATAATGCTTACCTTCAAGATGATAGCAATTTGCAATAAGGTGTCATATTTTAAATCTCTTTTCCCGTTTTCAATCAGGCTATAACTACCTTGCTTGATGCCGAGGTCATCTGCCATATTTTCCTGAGATATCCCGTATTTACAACGGATTGCAACAATATTCTTTAAGATGTTATTCATATATTAATAATTCTTAAAATTACATAAATGACTTGGAAGCAACTATAACGATTTATAAAAAATAATTTCAATTTGCTATTTTATTTTTAATAATATGCTATATTGGTGGTGATGTAAAAAGTATGCTGCTATAAAAATTGGGTAATCAGCATAAAAAAGCGTATCTTTCCTCTGTAAAAAACTTTTTTTCATTGCATGCACTTGGAAAACCTAAGTTTTTCATGTAATTTTGTAAGATGAAGTAACCATAACTCCCCATTGTTTGGAAGTACGCGCTTTGGACTTATGTGGACAAGAAGAGCAGGAAGGGATGGCTGATCGATGCTTATCATAGGGAAACAAGTGAAGTAGCATACTTTGGAAAACATCTCCTATAAAAATTTCCGACGCAATATCATTTTTACCATTTCATCTACTCCCAATTCAATGTTGAAAAAGGCTTCAACCGATCCGTACTTTCCGATGATGGCGGTAAACGTGGCTTGCAGGTAAGAGGGGTGGGCTTCCGTCAGTTGAAGCGCCTTGTCATGCTCTATTCCGTAGCGTTTCGTACATTCTTCGACGACGGCGTCGTTGTGGTTTTTGCGGAAAAAATTGCTTGCGGCATAATCCGAAAAGATGGTTTCTACAGGTATGTCTAAGGCATACAATAGCAGGGCGGCGGCAATACCCGCACGGTCTTTCCCGAGCGAACTGTGGATAAGGATGGCGGAAGTGTCGGGCAGCGTAACGAGTTTTTCAAAAAACGGACGGAAGATTTCCTTGAAATGTGAAATATCCGCATAAAGCGCCGTCATGGTCTCCATCCCCGACCGCTGTTGAAGCAAGACAGCCGAATCATTCCAACTGTCTAACGGCAACGCCAGGTAATCGGCGCCCGGAAGCAATCGGTCGGGGGCAAGCGCCGATTCTTTTTGGCTGCGCAGGTCAATGACCGTATAAATTTTCCGCCGTTTCAATTCCTCCAGGTCGTTGTCGGTAATCTGGCTGAGATCGCCGCTACGGTAAAGCTTGCCCATCTCCACCCGTAAACCGTCGGTGGTGACGTATCCTCCCATGTCGCGGAAGTTAACGACGCCTTCCATCGCCACATCCCGTTTGACCGGCAGTCTGTGCTGCGCTTGAACGGCAAGCGGCAACAGAAGCGCTATCATGCCGACAATCGAACTTGTCCGTTTCATCATCATACCTGTGAAAATGCGGGTTCCGTTTTTATTTCCCTCCCATGCTTTTGACGGTCAGTTCCACTCTGCGGTTTTGCGCTCTGCCGGCGTCGGTAGCGTTGTCGGCAATCGGTCTGGTAAGTCCGTAGCCCACGTGCGACAGTCGGCCGGCGGC
>JAISWE010000123.1 GCA_031271175.1 Bacteroidales bacterium
ATCATCCTGAAAGCCGCCGGCCCGGAACAGGAAAATACAATCGAATCGCCCAATCTCATCAAACCGGAAGAGAGCGCCGTCTCTGCCGAAGGACACCAGTTTGAAACGGAGCTGGAGCCGCACACGTTTGCCGTATATAAATTCATAAAAGGTGCGAAATAAAGGCAGATGAACAATAAGATGAACAGCGTATCCTGCTACCGACAGCGTGGCAGAATACCTTAAAAAGTGAACAGTAAATTTACGGATCAGGATAAATGATACGCTTGGTTTTTGGTTTTTAAAAAAAATCTGTTACCGGAGTTCGGGTTTTCCACCGGAAAATCTTAACTTTGCAAATGGAAATAAAAAATCAGGTACCATACATTTAAATAAGCATTGATAATGACAGAAAATAAAACGGTAAAAACCGCATTTCCGGCGCAACGCCGTCCGGAGTTTGCGCCGGATTTCGGTAATGCTGCAAGAATGTCGGCCGGTTGCATCCATTACAAAAGTAATGGGAGGAGATCGCATACAATCCCGGACAAATTGGCGGGTAATGGCGCCGGACTGCAATCGTCCGCCGTCATTGCAGCGCAACGCAGAGGAAACGTAAGAAAACAAAAAACAAAACAATCGGACAATGAATGAATTTAATTATTTTATCCCGACGCGCATCCTCTTCGGAGCCGGCAAACTGAACGAACTGGCGACGGTTTCGCTTCCCGGCCGGAAAGCGCTGGTGGTCATTTCGGCCGGAAAATCCATGCGGACCAACGGTTACCTGGAGCGCGTGCTGTCGTTGCTGGAGGCGAACGGTGTCAAAGCCGTCGTTTTCGACAGGATACTGTCCAACCCGGTATTGTCGCACGTGACGGAAGGTGCGGCGCTGGCGCGTGACGAACAGTGCGATTTTGTGCTCGGACTGGGAGGCGGAAGTGCGATTGATTCCGCTAAAAGCATTGCCCTGATGGCGCAAAATCCGGGCAATTACTGGGATTACATTCAGGCAGGAACCGGAAAACGCCGGTCTGTGCCCAACAAAGCCTTGCCTGTAGTAGCCGTTACCACCACTGCCGGCACCGGCACCGAAGCCGACCCGTGGACGGTGATCACCAATGAGGAGACACATGAAAAAATCGGTTTCGGAAATGCGGATACTTTTCCCGCGCTCTCCATCGTCGATCCGGAGCTGATGCTTTCCGTACCGCCGCTGTTTACGGCATATCAGGGATTCGACGCACTGTTTCACGCCGCCGAAGGCTACATATCCAATGCGGCAACGCCCGTCAGCAACCTGTTCGCCCTGAAAAGCGTCGAACTGGTGACAGCCGGCCTCCCGGCAGCCGTACGGGACGGCAACAACCTGGAGGCCCGTACGCAGGTAGCCCTGGCGAATACGCTTTCGGGAATGGTGGAATCTCTTTCGTCCACCACCTCGCAACATGCAATGGAACATGCCCTGAGCGCACTGCATCCGGATTTGCCGCACGGTGCAGGACTGATTATGCTGTCCGAAGCCTATTTCTCTTTCTTCGCAGACAAAATACCTCATTTACTGGACGATTTGGCGCGGGCTATGGGAGAAGATACGAACCGGCGGCAGGGAGGAAAACATGCTTTTGTGGATGCTTTGCTGAAACTGCAACGCGACTGCAACGTCGATCACCTGAAAATGTCCGGTTACGGCATCTGCCGGGACGAGATCCCTGCACTGGCACAAAACGCATACGATACCATGGGAAAACTCTTTGAACGGGACAGATACGATCTTTCTTTCGACGAAACGGTAACGATTATTCAAAATGCATACAGATAAAATATGACAACACGAAGAGTCTTTATAAAAAGAGCCGGTGCAGGCTTGCTGGCGATGGGAGCCTCTCCGTTATCGCTCGGGGCGGAAGTGCGCGGAGCCATCGACGAGACGGGAAGCGGCCGGGATTTGTTTAAATTGTCCGTTGCCGGTTATACTTTCAGGCAATATGACCTGGACGATGCATTGAAAATCATGCAGCGAACGGATATTCATTATTTATGTATCAAGGATTTTCACTTGCCGCTCGACAGCACGGACGACGCCATTGCAGCTTTTCATCTCAAATTGTCGGCTGCAAAGGTCGCCGGTTATGCCGTCGGTCCGATATACATGAAATCGGAAGCGGAAGCCGACCGCGCCTTTGAATACGCGAAAAGGGTTGGTGTGAGGCTGATAGTGGGCGTTCCCAACTATGAACTGTTACCTTATGTAGATACGAAGGTCAGAGCGTACGATTTCCGATATGCCATCCATATCCACGGGCCGGACATGGAATTGTATCCTACCGCCGAAGATGTGATGCTCCATGTGGAAAAACTCGACCCCCGTATCGGCCTGTGCCTTGACATTGCACATGATACGCGCGCCGGTTTCGACCCGGTGGCCGACCTCAAAAGATATCACCGGCGGATATTCGACATTCACCTGAACGACGCCACTGCCGCCGCCAAAGAGGGAAAACTCTGCGAACTGGGACGCGGCGTCATTGACTTTCCCGCGTTCGTGAAAATCTTGCGAAAAGTGAAATACAGCGGTTGTTGCAGTATCGAACTGACATCCGGAAAAGAAGAAACGCCGGCGGCGCTTGCCGAATCGGCCGGTTATTTCAGGGGAATTATGGACGCCGTAAAATAAAAACAGGATGTCGGAACAAAAAAAGACTCGTATCCGGTGGTTCATCCTTTCGCTTTTGTTCGTAGCCACTACACTGCTGTACATCGACCGCGCCGCGCTGGGCATCATGGCGCCTTACCTGCAGGAACAGGTCGGCTGGACGGAACGTCAGTACGGATACATCACTTCGTCGTTCATGATTGGTTACGCGATCTGTTTCCTCCTGATGGGGCGTTTCGTTGACCGTGCGGGTGCGCGGAAAGGATATGCCGTTTCCGTCGGATTGTGGAGCGTGGCGCAGCTGGCTCATTCGCTGGTTTCCTCGTGGGTGGGATTTGCCGTTAGCCGGTTTGGGCTGTCGATCGGGCAGTCGGGAAATTTTCCGGTATCCATCAAGGTCGTTGCCGAATGGTTTCCCAAAAAGGAACGCGCCCTGGCCGTCGGCATTTTCAACGGCGGAGCCAATGTCGGCACAATGGTGGCGCCGCTGGTCATACCGGCGGTGGTGCTGTTTTTCGATTCATGGCGCGCCGCTTTCGTGTGGACGTTTCCCGTTTCGCTTGTCTGGATAGTCTGCTGGCTGAAGTTTTATTCCGGACCCGGGCGAAACAGGCGTGTCAACCGCGCCGAACTGGACTACATCCTGAGCGACGCCGAGGAAGCCACCACCGAAAAGGTATCTTACGGAAAACTGCTGGGTGTCCGCGCGACGTGGGCCATCCTGGCGGGAAAGTTCATTGCCGACCCCATCTGGTGGTTCTACCTGTTCTGGGGAGCCAAATATCTTCATACCCGATTCGGCCTGAACCTGTCGGAAATCGGATTGCCGTTCTTTACCATTTATCTGGCTTCGTGGGGTGGCGGAATCTTACTGGGCTGGCTGTCGTCACGCCTGCTGAAAACCGGTAGCCTGAACCGCGGACGCAAGTTGAGCATGTTGGCCTGCGCCGTCTGCGCCCTGCCGGTCATGCTGGCGCCGCATACGGAAAGCGTGTGGGTGGCGGTAGCGCTGATTGCGCTTGCTGCCGGCGGACATTGTGGCTGGTCGGCGAATATTTTCAGCCTGATGAGCGACGTTTTCCCCAAAAAAGTGACGGCATCCATCTCCGGGCTGGGCGGTTTTGCCGGCGCCGTGGGAGGATTCATCGCACCGATACTGATTGGCGCTTCACTGGAAGGCTCCGGTGTGGACGGATATGTCATCCCCTTTACCGTAGCGGCATTCGGCTATCTTTTCGCCCTGGGCGTCATCCACTGGCTTGTTCCGACTGTCCGCCCGATTAAAATGTAAATCACCATAAAATAAATAGACATGACAGGAAAAGAACGAATACAAACGACATTAGAGCACCGGGAACCCGACCGGATTCCTTACGACCTGTCGGGAACGACCGTCACCGCCATCACCCGGAACGCCTACCGGCGGGCAATGGAATTTAGAGGGCTGTCCACGGAATACAATCCCGAAATGGTTGACCCCATTCAGCAAATCATCACTCCTTCGGAAGAAAACCTGCTGAAACTAAAGTCAGACACGCGACGAATCGGCGCCACCCGTATCCTTCAATATGAAAAGAACCGGATAATCGAGGATGACGTCATCACCGTGTACGATTTCTACGGATGCAAGTGGACGTACAATCCCGAACGGGATATTTATTTCAACTTGGTAAGTTCGCCCCTGACCGGTTGCGACGACATCCTGTACCATCTGGACAGGTTGCCGCGTCCCGACTGGGAAAGCTACACCGTCGACCTCGAAGACTGCCTGAACAGGCAGGTGCGGATGGTTGGCGATTTCTGCGGTGTCGCCGACCGCAATACGGCCGGTTTTACGGAAAATTCGTTGCGTATCCGCGGATACGAAAACTGGTTTATGGATACCGTGCTCGATCCGGGAGGCGTAGATGCCTTGCTGGAAATCATCCTGGAAGACAAGATAAAATACTGGGACGCCGTCATCGACTGGGCGATACGAACGGATAACACCGGTAAAATACAGGTGGTTTCCGAATGTGACGACCTCGGCGCACAGGACTCCACCATACTGGCGCCGGATACGTTGCGGGCGACGGTCATTCCGCGGATGAAACGTCTGTTTGCCCATATCAGGCAACGCCTGCCGCACGTAAAAATTTTCCTGCACTGCTGCGGTTCCATCCGCCCGATCATTCCCGACCTGATCGATGCGGGGGTGGACATCCTGAATCCGGTGCAGTTCACGGCCAAAGATATGGAACTGGAAGGGTTGAAGAAGGATTTCGGGAAAGACCTCACGTTCTGGGGAGGCGGCGTCGATACACAGTCGACGCTGAACAGGGGTACACCCGCACAGGTACGCGACGAGGTGAAACGCATCATCGACCTGATGGCGCCCGGCGGAGGCTTTGTATTTGCCCCGGTGCACAACGTGCAGGAAGACGTCCCGCCTGCAAACTTTTGGGCCATGTGGGATGCCCTGAATGAATATTGCTAATTTAATACATATTATCATGAGTCAAAGAAGAACGTTTTTAAAGCAAAGCGCCATGCTGGCGGCAGGAAGTTTGCTGGCGCCGGTGATTGTCCCGGCATCGGTGTTCGGGAAGAATGCGCCAAGTAACCGCATCACGGTAGCCTGCATCGGGCTGGGACGGCAAATGGTCAACCCGAACATTCCGCAGTTGCTCAAGTCGCCGCACGCACAAATCGTAGCGGTATGCGACGTGGACAGTTGGCGGCTGGAGAA
>JAISWE010000129.1 GCA_031271175.1 Bacteroidales bacterium
GAAAATGCCGAAGGCGCAGTTACAAAACCCCAAAAGAGAAGAGGTAGAGCAGCTAAAAACAATCAACCTGTGGCAGTTGAAAATGCCGAAGGCGCAGTTACAAAACCCCAAAAGAGAAGGGGAAGAGCAGTTACCGCCAAGAACAATCAACTTGTGGCAGTTGAAAATGCCGAAAATGTGACTGAAAAAATCAAAGGAGAAAAGAAGATAACAACAGCTAAAGTTGCCACCAGGCGGAAAAAAGTCCCGACAGAAAAAAGCGAAGCGATTCTATTTGCCGAAAAACCGGACAAAGAAAAGAACATCAGACTTCCGAGAATAGCCAGACCCGCTACATTATTGCCCGGAGAACCCAAAATAACTTCGGCATTGAATGAACTGATTTCAGGACAGAAAGAATTGATTAGCACCAATTTGAAATTAGTAGAAGCCAATCAGAGACTGGTGGAACTCGTATTGAAAAACTCATAATTAAAATAAAGTTAATCACATGAAAAAAGTATTTATTTCAATAGCGTCCATATTTTTCAGTGTTTCAGGATTTTCACAGAACGACAGTAAAGCCAAAACATTGAAAGATGATATTGCTAAAAATGATATCGCCATACAGGACGCTAAAAAAGGGAGCAATCCCAATACCTGGATGAACAGAGGGAAATTATTCTGGGATGCCTACGGGCTGAACATACAATACCTCCGACAAGGTATGCCTGCAACGGAAATCGTTCTTTTTCTGGGAAAACCGAACGAGACCGTCACCGAAGGCGAAATAGAAACCTATGTGTACAGCCGCATCAAAATATATTTTCTAAAAGGCGTGTTGACTCACTGGGAAGAAACAGCCTCGGTTGTCGATAATCCGCTGCCAGAAGCTATTAAAGCCTACCAAAAAGCCAAATCGTTGGATGAAAAAGGCAAACTTACCAAGAAAATTGAGGAGGCGTACAACGGTATCAACCGCGATCTGGAAGCAAAAGCATTCAACGAATACGCACTCAAGAATTATAAGGGAGCCTACGATGACGCACAGGAAAAAATCGCATTAAACAACTTTTTCGGTAAGATTGATACGGCTTTTTATTATTACGCAGGTTATTTTGCCTATGCCCTAAGCGAAGCTGGCGAAAACATGTGGAAAGAAAGCATATCTAATTTTGACAATGCGCTATTGTATGGTTACAAGGAAACGGGCGAAAATGCAGGATTAATCTATACCATGCTTTACAACAGTTGCACCGCTCTGGGCGACACGTTAAAAGGCCTCTCTTATGCGGAAAAAGGTTTTCAACAAAATCCCGATGATATTGGTTTGATTTATATCATGATCAATTATTACATGAATAGGAAGGAAAACCAGAAAGCGCTCGATTACATCGAAAAAGCAAAAATAAACGATTCCAAAAATGCCCTCCTGTATTTTGTGGAAGGCTCGTTGCATGACAAGTTGGGCAACAAAGAAAAAGCCATCGAAGCCTATGATATGGCCATTTCCATCGATCCGTCCGATTATGGATACCACTACAACAAAGGAGTAGTATATTACAATTCGGCGGTCAAACTGATGGAAGAAGCCGACAAAATCACCAATAATGCAGAATATGAAAAGTTGAAAAGCCTTGCCGACGACGAATTTTACAAGGCAATTCCGCTGATGGAAAAAGCACTCGAATTGCATGTAGGCGACCGCGACGTCATGGAAACCCTGAAAAGCCTCTATTTCCGGCTTCGGACAAAATATCCGGAAATGGAAGCCAAATATGAAAGCATCGTCGAAAAATTAGCTTTATAAACATCCTTTTTTTTCGACCGACATTCTATTTGTGGCAATATACACCGATATCAGCCATCCTGATCTTGCTGCCGGAGCCGGAGTAGTGACAATAGGCAGTTTCGACGGCGTACACTGCGGACATCAAGCCCTGTTGCGGCAAGTAGCGGCGTTGGCCGGCCAGCGCCGCTACCGCTCAACGGTAATCACTTTTGCAACGCATCCGCGCATGTTGTTGGACAGCAGTACACCCAAACGCTGGCTACTGAACACGCCCGATGAAAAAAACGAACTGCTGGCAAAAACAGGCATTGACGACATCGTGGTACTCCCATTTGACTGGGAGATGTCGCAGATGACGGCAAATGAATTTGTACAAAAAATCATCCTCGGAAAACTGAACGCCAAATACTGGGTAGTAGGAGAGGACCACTCCTTTGGAAGAAACAGGGACGGTAATGCCGAAAATATCGTCTCTATGATGGATGTTCAACAAATTCAAATAGTTAAGGTCAATTTGATGAAGTGCGAATACCTGTCCCTAAATAAGGACGAGCATCCATTCGCAGAAAAAATCAGTTCGTCGGCTATCCGGACATTATTGCAGAAAGGTGAACTTGACACCGCCAATAAGATGCTGGGGTATGAATATTCCCTGTCTGGAAAAGTGATGCCCGGAAATCAAATCGGACGTTCCATCGGCTTTCCCACTGCCAATATCGAACCGCACGCCGACAAACTGCTTCCTAAAAACGGCGTATATGGCGTCCGGATAGACCTTGATGGCGACCGGTTCTACGGTATGACCTATATCGGAAAACGAACCGTAGTACGCGATTCCGATGATATACCGCATGTCGAAACGCACATATTTGATTTCAAACGAGATATCTACGGGAAAATACTCCGCTTGTCGTTCATGTATCGTATCAGGAATGATAGCCGTTTCGACAACATGGAACAACTGCAAGCTCGCTTACAACTCGATGAACTGCAAATCCGGGAAAAAATCGCAGCCTGTAAGCCATTTTGATTCCGATTTGATTCCGATAGTATTTGTCGTATAATTTATATTATGTTAAATAGAGAAAGCGAATATTCTATTGCAGCCTTCAAAATAGGATTTGTATCATACCTACTCTTGTTTTTTCAAATAATAACAACTATTTTTGCGGCCGGAAATTTAATATCGAAGAATGAATATCATCAAACAGCAGGTAGATAACCTGAACCTCATCATTTCACTTGAAATAAACAGTGCCGATTACACGCAAAACGTCGAAAAAACGTTGCGGGAATACAAGCAAAAGTCCAACATGCATGGATTCCGTCCCGGTAAAGTACCTGACGGACTGATTCGCAAGTTATACAGCAAATCCGTTTTGGCAGATGAAATCAACCGTCTTGTAATCAATTCGATTGCTCAATATGTTGAAGATGAAAAACTTTCAATACTTGGCGATCCTATGCCGACATTCAACATCGAGGATATCAATTGGGAAATCGGCAATAACTTCCACTTCGATTTCGAAATAGGCCTGTCGCCGGATATTGACCTGAACCTTTCGGACAACGATAAGATTATCAAGTATAAAATCACAGTTGACAAAAAACTTGTCAATGAGAATATTGACCTCATCCTGTCACAGTATGGATATTTTGAAACATTCGACGCTGTCAACGATTTTTCGGAAAAACTGACCGGCAATATCCTGCAATTGGACAATGACAAGCAGCCGTCCGAGAACGGACTGGAAGCCGACGATACGAATATCCTGCTGTCTCTCATTTCCGACGACAAATATAAAAAGCCGTTCGAAAATGCCAAAGTGAATGACGAAATCATTTTCAACCTTTCGGAAACATTTTCCGATACCGAAATACTGCGTATCCTGAAAAAGAAGCATATCGACGAAACGAACGACCTCAAAGACGTATTTTTCCGATTCACGGTAACCGGAATTGACAAATTGGTGAAAGCGGAACCCGACCAAGAATTGTTCGACAGCCTGTATGGAGAAGAGACTGTCCACACGCAGGAAGAATTTGAAAGCCGCGTTGAAAGCGAAATCGCCGACAATTTTGAAGAAGCCGCCATGAACAAGTTCAGTACGGATGTACAAAAATACTTAGTCGAAAAAATCGCTCCTCCCCTACCCGACCGTTTTTTGCGCAAATGGCTGTGGGACACACATAAAGGAAAAATGGATGAAACCGAGTTTGATCGGCAGTTTCCCGCTTTCCTCAAAGACATACAATGGTCGGTGATTTCAACCGCAGTGGCCAAACAGTTCGATTTGAAAGTGGAAGGACAAGAAGTAATCGGCTATGCCATGCAATTGGTAAAAAGTCAGTTGGCCGCATACGGCCTTATCCATTTACCCGAGGAAGAGCTGGTCGATTATGCTCTGAATTACCTGAAAGACGAAAAAAATAAGCGTCAAATCATACATACGCTGCTCGATGGGAAGGTGATCCGTACCGTTATAGATGCGGTTCATCCGGAAATCAAGGAAGTAAGCAGGGAAGAGTATAATGAAATTATCCAACCGAAAAGCGAATAGCGTCGAGACGTCATTAGAATACCTGTTATTTTGACGCTTTGTCGAGCGGCTGCTCAACGCTGTATTTGGTTTCGGTAACGATATGCATGTCAGGTAATTTCCATACGGCATCAATCCGTCCGATAAAAGTACTTTCCTTTTCATAAATATCATTAAGCACAAAGTCGCATAAGTTACACAAAGTTAATACAGTATTAAGCACGAAGTCGCATAAGTTACACAAAGGGAATACAGTATTAACCACGAAGTCGCATAAGTTACACAAAGTTAATACAGTATTAACCACGAAGTCGCATAAGTTACACAAAGGGAATACAAAGATAAGCACGAAGTCGCATAAGTTGCACGAAGGGAATACATTATTCGCAGATAACGCGCCTGCTGTCAGATAACGAATATTTCCCTATCAAAACCAAAGAAGTTGTAATAATAATCCTTTTCATTTTTTTTGTTTTTTACTCATTATAAGTCCCATACGGCGGATACATTTTCATGCGCCTCATTTCCTCCGTCGGAGGAAATCGCAACGACCATCCCAGTTGTCGTATATCTTCCAGACTTAAATCATACCTCTGCAGAACAAGATAATTGTCTCGAATCGTTTGCGCTGATTCTGTTTCCCAGGTGTAAGCATCCAATATATAATACGATGCCGTATCGTTGTCATAATAATATGTCGTTTCGAAACATTCCTTACGCCTGAGAACTGCAAGAGCATTTCCATTGCTTTTACCGCTTTGTGTCTTATATAGATGTGCCTGTGACACTGTTCCGGGAGGGTAGCTAATGGCATAGACAGTATCGGGATAAATTCCATTGCTTATGATGTAAACATCTTTGTCATAATCATTATAAAAGACTATTCGAAAATGGCAAGAAGATGATTCTTCTCGACAACTTATTGCTAATAATGTAATTACAAATAGCAATAACGCTTTCATAATTATTGATTTTGTGCCTTTAAATCCGCCAGATACAATACATATTTGTATGCACTTACTAAATCTAAAATTCAAATTTTTCATCATCTTATCTCTTTAAAATTATTAATTTTGAGAGCAAAGGTATTAAAATAAAATGAATACATAAACAGTTTTCGTTTGTATGGCTATTTTTAGGTATGTCATAGATTTTCAGAATAAACAATTACATTTGCGGTCAAAAACAGTAAGTAATATGATAATGTCAGTGGGATGTACTTTATGACACCACCAGATGAGATACCGCGTCATCCTCAAAGTAAACAACGCGACCATCATGGATACGATTTGGCTGGAACGACAGTTTAATAATTCCCAAAGCGCCATAAAGCGGCGATTGCAGCTCAAACTCGGTACAAACGGCGTGCAAATAAAAGCGGAAAGGTTCGCAAATTCCCTTTGTAAATATTTTTGAAAAAAATAAAAAAAAATATTTAATTTTGCGTTCATCAGAAAACAAGACAATTGAAGTATTTCGTATTCATATTAACGTTGTTAATGCCGGTGGGCGCCGTAAAGGTGCCGCATTTGAACGAGGCTTATTTCCACGCCAAAGCCGCCATGCAGTTGCAACAATATCGGGTTGCGACGGAAGCCATCCTGTCCATTCCCGAAGATAACCGGACAAAAGCCATGCTGTTCACTTTGGGCGAAAGTTATTACCTTTCGGGGCAATACCATGAAGCGGTTGGGGTTTTTGAAACTGTTGAACAGCCGGAAGCGCAACTGTACATGGCAAGGGCTTACGCCATGATGGATCGGCCTGCTCAAGCCGTTGAATGGCTGCAAAAATACTTGGGACAACGGGAAAAACTTTTTGAAAGCGAATTGCAACTTGATGCTGCTTTGGAAAAGATCGAGCATAGCAAGGAATGGAGAACGCTTTGGGAAAAAGAATGGTACAATCTTTCGGAAAAAAAGGCTACCGAGGCGGCTTCACTGTTGAAACGGAAAAAATATACCGAAGCGCTGACGATCATTGATGAGACTCTCGCACGGAATGCGTCTTCCGTTAGATGGCTGGTATTGCGTGCCAAAGTTTATGAAGCCATGGGACAGGATGAACCGGCGCTGGAAAGTTATCGCGCGGCAATACGCCTGCGCAGTAATGTTGATGATCTTCTCAAAGCGTCCGCGATAGCTTTTCGGCTGCAAAAATACCCGTTGGCGCTGGAACTGGTACAGGATGCCATACAGACGGATCCATACCGACCGGAGGCATACCTGCAACGGGCGGCAGCCTTCCGCGCTGCCAAACGGTATGAGGAAGCCCTCAAAGACGTCCGTTTTTATTTGACTTATTTTTCGGAAGAGCCAAAGGCGCTTTATCAGATGGGAATTGCCGAAACGGAAGCCGGCCATCTCACGGAAGGCATCGAATATTTTTCCCTGTTGATAGACAGGGACAGGACACGTCCGGATTATTTTACGGCGCGTGCATCCGCGTACATCAAAGCCGGAAACTATTCGCAAGCCGACAACGACCTTGCACAGGCGCTGGATCTTGATCCCCGTTCACCGGAGATATGGCTGAAAAAGGGAATTGCGCTGCATCAGGAAGACAAATCCGACGACGCCTGCCATTGCTGGAAAAAAGCGATGGAACTGGGCAGCAGGGAAGCCGGCGGGTATATCTTTAAGTACTGCGGCAAGTGATCCTTCAATTCTCTTCCGCCGGGAGTTCCTTTGCGCTTATGTTGAAACTCCTCTCCTTTTCAACCTTTAGATGTTAATAATTTTTTATCACTTAAATATGACCCACTTATAAATTTTATATGCGGGAATCATAAAAAATCATTACTTTTGCGACAAAATCATCATCACCATAATTTGAAAGAGATGGAATACCGTATAGAAAAAGACACGATGGGCGAAGTGCAGGTGCCTGCCGACGCTTGCTACGGAGCGCAAACGCAACGGAGCGTTGATAATTTCAACATTGCACGCGACATCAACCGGATGCCGAAGGAAATCATACGCGCTTTCGGCTATTTGAAAAAGGCGGCAGCGTTTGTTAATTTTGAAGCAGGCATACTGCCGAAGGAAAAATGCGATCTGATAGGACAGGTATGCGATGAAATCCTTGCCGGAAAATTGGACGAATATTTTCCATTAGTGGTATGGCAAACAGGAAGCGGGACACAGAGCAACATGAACGTCAATGAAGTGGTTGCCTGCCGCGGACAGTTGCTGCACGGCGGAAAACTCACCGACAAGGAAAAATTCCTTGCGCCCAACGACGACGTGAACAAGTCGCAGTCCTCCAACGATACTTTCCCGACGGCCATGCACATTGCCGCATACAAGATGTTGACGGAAACCACCATTCCCGGCATAGAGCAACTCAAAGCCACGCTGGAAGCCAAGAGCCAGCAATACATGAAGGTAGTGAAAATAGGACGGACGCATTTTATGGACGCCACCCCTCTTACCGTCGGGCAGGAACTGAGCGGATACGTATCCCAGCTGGAACACGGCGTGAAAGCCATCAAAAACACGCTTCCCCACCTTTCGGAACTTGCCTTGGGAGGAACAGCGGTAGGAACAGGCATCAACACGCCCGACAACTATGCCGTCAACGTGGCAAAAAAAATAGCCGAACTTACCGGATGTCCCTTCATCAGCGCAACCAACAAGTTCGAGTCGCTGGCTTCCCACGATGCTATCGTGGAAGCCCACGGCGCACTGAAAACCGTTGCCGTCAGCCTGATGAAAATCGCCAACGACATCCGCATGTTGAGTTCAGGCCCCCGTTCGGGCATCGGCGAATTACACATTCCCGACAACGAACCCGGCTCGTCTATCATGCCCGGTAAAGTCAATCCCACCCAGTGTGAAGCGCTTACCATGATTGCCGCACAAGTGCTGGGCAACGACGTGGCTATCAACATAGGCGGCGCCACCGGACACTTCGAACTGAACGTGTTCAAACCGCTTATTATCTACAATTTCCTGCACAGCGCCCGCCTGATAGGAGAAGGTTGCGTCAGCTTCAACGACAAATGCGCCGTCGGGCTGGAACCCATCGAAGCCAACATCAAAAAACACCTGGACAACTCGCTGATGCTGGTCACCGCACTCAACCCGAAAATCGGATACTATAAAGCCGCCGAAATAGCCCAAAAAGCACACAGGGAAGGAAAAACCCTGAAAGAAAAAGCGATAGAACTGGGTTATCTCACCGCCGAAGAATTTGACCAGTGGGTAGTGCCGTCAAAAATGGTAGGATTAGGCATCTGATCAACGCAGCATCTTCGCAAAAAGCGTATGACGAACCGGTAAACGTTTCGCAGGTAAAGCATTTTTACGCGCGTTGAACAAGGGCGCCTACATCAAAAACATGCCGCGCCCTTCCAGCAAAGAACGTCATCGCGGCATGTTTTTCCACGCCGTTTTTACAGCGTTTTCCCTTTGTTGAGTTCAGTCCAGATCAATGCGCTGGCGCCAAGCACCGCCACATTTCCTTCCGGCAGGGAGGACAATTCGATGGCTACTTTTCCCTGATAATTTTTCAGTACGTTGTTGTTGAAGCTTTCGCGGGTGGGTTTAAGGATAAATTCGCCGGCTTTGGCTAACCCGCCAAAAAGGAAAATGGCTTCCGGCGAAGTGTGCGCTACCGCATCCGCCAATTTAATGCCCAACAGTTTGCCGGTCAGTTCAAAAGCTTTCAGTGCGATGAAATCGTTGCGCGTAGCCGCGTGGTAGATAATTTCAGACGTCAATCCGTTGAACGAATAGTCCCGCAATTCGCTGGGATGGTTATATTCCGCCAGCAATTCAAACACCGTCCTTACGATGCCCGGAGCGCTGACATAAGTTTCCAGACATCCGCGACGACCACAGGCACAGTTGCGCCCGTTTTCCCTGGCGATCACATGTCCTATCTCGCCGGCAAAACCATCGTGTCCGTACAGCAATTCACCGTTGGTCACCAATCCGCTACCCAAGCCTGTTCCCAGCGTGATCAGAATAAAATCCTTCATGTCTTTGGCTTTGCCGTATATCATTTCGCCCAAAGCTGCCGCATTGGCATCATTGGTAATGGCTACCGGCACCGAAAAGCGTTTCTGCAACAGTTCCACCATGGGTACTTGTTTACCCTGCGTCCATTTCAGATTTACGGCATATTCGATACATCCGTTTTTATAGTTACCGCACGGCGCTCCCACTCCGATTCCTCTGACATCGGTAATTGCCGACACTTTTCGGATGGCGTCGCCGAGCGTTGTGGTCAAATCGTCGAGAAAATCGTCGAGATTGTCCGATTTATCCGTAGGGATAGAGCCTTCTGCCAGAATGTTGGCGGAAATGTCGATGATGGCATACTTGACAAAGGTTCCGCCGATGTCTATGCCGACTACTGCATCTTTTTTCATATATGATTATTATTTTATCGATTAAAATTGTGAATACGGCAGGGGTGAAAGCAGTTTGCTTATATTATTGGTGGCGGTATTGGCATATTCCGGAAGGTTTTTGATGCGGTTCCAGTCTTCATGACGGATGAACCGTTGCCATGCTTCATTGCGGGCAGGCTCATCCTTGTACCATGTGAGATAAATCAGCGCCGGCATGTTGGCGCCGGCCACGATTTCACCGTAGCAAACCGAATGAATGCCCGTTTGGTCGAATATGTCAATCTCATCCTTGTTAAACATTTTGATTTTCCGCTGGTTAGCCTCCTCGTTGGGGCTGTGATACATCCTAAATTCAAACAGCGTTCGCTCCCTGTCGGGCAGGCGCATTTGCGGAATTTTGTCAAAAGCTTCGCAGAGGTACGAGACAAAACCGGTATAAAGCGGATGAGAGGCCGTAAAGTCGAAATACGGCCGCGCAGCTTCCCTGAAAGTCTCATCCTTCCAGATGTCTTTTTTTACCTTATAATATGTGGAGATGTCGGGATAAACGAACAACAGATAGCGCAACGGGGTATCTTCCGGTCGATAGGGCGTAAAAGCGCCCACTTTAGCGCCCAGCCGGTTGCAGGCGGGAATTAAGGTTGTTCGGAAATATTCGTCCAACGCCGTACTGTCCTTGGTAAGCGTGTAAATCCTCCACTCGTAGATTTCTTTCTTTGAATCGTCGGAAGAAGCCAGAGGCAATGCAACACATCCGCCTGCCATCAGCGCGAAAAAAAAGATACAGTTCAACAAGGTTATCTTTTTCATGAGAAAAAATAAATAAAGTAAAAAAATTAAACCAATGTGATTTTTGCACGAAAGTAATACATGAAACCTGTATCTGCAAATTTTCATGAAAAAAATTTACTCCGTCACTTCCATGAACGATTCAACCTCTGCCAAGCACATTTGCATCGTATTCATAATATGCGAATTAAAGAAATTATCAAGGAATGATTGTCAATTAAAAAAGAATGGCTACCTTTGTGGCATCTTTGAAACAAGAGTTTTTAATACATCGATAGCAATGAAAAATTTCAGTAATCTGTATATTTTCGGATTTTCATCGGCATTGGTACTGCTGGTGGCGGCAGCATTGTCCTTCACCTCGCTCTCGTTGTCGGACAGACAGAGTGCGAATGTGGAAACGGAGCGCAAACAAAACATTCTGCTGGCGCTGGGCGTGAAATCGGAAGCGAAAGACGTCGAAACGACATACGAAAAGTACATTCGGCGAGGCCTCGTCATCAAAGCCGACGGCAGCGAGGCGACCGGCGAGTCGCCTGAAAAGCTCGACACGGAAAAAGAGCAACTGAAACCCGCCGCAGAACAGTTGCTGCCGCTCTACATAGCGGAAAAGGAAGGCAGGACGTATGTCGTGATTCCCGTAAGGGGAAAAGGATTGTGGGGAGCCATCTGGGGCAATGTGGCGTTGGAAGAAGACATGAACACCATTTACGGCACCACCTTCGACCACAAAGGCGAAACGCCGGGCTTGGGATCGGAAATCAACACGCTGAAATTCCAGCAACAATTTCGGAACAAGAAACTGTTCGATGCGTCGAACAAATTTGTATCCGTAGCCGTGAAAAAACCGGGGTCATATACCCCCAACGACCACACGGTGGACGCTCTCTCCGGAGGAACGCTCACCAGCAAAGGACTGCAAGCCATGCTGAAAACCGGCCTCAAGCCGTATCAAACTTATTTCTCACAACATAAATCGAATTAAAAAAAATGAACAACTTCTCATCAAAGCAATGGAAACCGCTGTTGAACCCGTTGCTGAAGGAAAATCCGGTAACGGTGCAGGTTTTGGGCATCTGTTCGGCGCTTGCCGTAACAGTCAAACTGGAGCCGGCGCTGGTAATGGCGCTTTCGGTAACCGCCGTCACGGGCTTTTCCAACCTGATTATCGCCACCATCCGCAACTGGATTCCCAACAACATCCGCATTATCGTGCAATTGATCGTCATTGCCGCGCTGGTGATCATCGTCGATCAGATTTTGAAAGCCTTTGCCTACGAGGTAAGCAAGCAACTGTCCGTGTATGTGGGATTGATCATCACCAACTGTATTATCATGGGACGCCTGGAAGCGTTTGCGATGGCCAACAAGCCGATCCCCGCCTTTCTCGACGGCATAGGCAACGGCTGCGGCTACGGCATCATACTGGCAACGGTGGCTTTCGTGCGAGAACTGTTCGGCTCCGGCAGCCTCTTCGGCTGGAAGCTAATACCCGACGGATTTTACGCCTTCGGCTACCATAACAATAGCCTGATCATTCTTCCGCCTATGGCGCTGATCATCGTCGGTGTAATTATCTGGGTACAGAAAGCGCATACGAAAGAAGTAAAAAAATAGACCTAAAAACACTATGTTTGCAAAAATTTTAGCGCATTATATTATATGGTATGGTATGAAATCGTTTTAATTGCATCATCGGCGGTATTCCTGCTGACGCTGGTCGTGTCGCTGTTTTTCGGCGACATGGATCTTGATGTGCACGCCGACGGGTTTCTCATGGGCGACATCGTATCGTTCAAAGGGCTGATCCATTTCTGTATTGGTTTTTCGCTCACGCTGACGCTGATGCGGGAATTTACCATCGTTTCCGCAGCGCTGGGTACGGCGGCAGGCATCGTATTTGTCGTTGTGCTTTATTTCCTGTACCGTTTCGCTATCAAGGCGCTTCAACAGAACATCCAATATACCAACGAAATAAAAGAGGCGGAAGCGGAAGTCTATTTCTGGAACGAGCAGTCGGGAATCGGCGAAGTGTTCATCACGCTCGAAGGGCGTCCGGTCACCATCACCTTGCAGTGCCCGAAAGGTACGCAGCTCGAAAAAGGGCAGAAAATCAAAGTGTCCGGAACACGGAAAACCGTACATCTTCATGTAGAACAAAATAATTAACAGATATGAATATAAGTATTCTTGTAACCGCGTTGGCGGGGATCGTCCTGCTCACCATGATAGCCATCCTGTCCCGTTTCAGGAAGTGCAAATCGGACGAAATTTTAGTAATCTACGGTAAAACGGGAGGCAACAAGTCGTCGAAGTGTATCCAGGGCGGCGCCGCCTTTGTTGTTCCCGTCTTGCAGGGTTATGCATACATGTCGCTGAAACCCCTGCAATTCGACTGTAACCTGCAAAAAGCCCTGTCGTCGCAAAACATCAGGGTGGACGTGCCCACCACGGTGACGGTAGGCATCAGCACCGAACAGGACGTGATGCAGGCAGCCGCCGAAAGGATACTGGGACTGGGAAGGCCGGAAATCGAAGATTTGGTGAAGGACATTGTCTATGGGCAGATGAGAACCATCATCGCCGACATGACCATCGAAAAACTGAACGCCGACCGCGACGAGTTTTTAGTCAAAGCCAAAGGATTGATCGACACCGAACTGCGCAAGATCGGACTGCACCTCATCAACATCAACATTACCGATATCCGCGACGAAGCGGGTTACATCATCGCACTGGGCAAGAAAGATCAGGCAAAAGCCATCAATCAGGCAAACGTTGAAATTTCAACCGCCGAACGCGAAGGCGAAACACAAGTCGCCGAACAGTTGAAAATCAAGAACGCAACGGTAGCCGAAACGAAAAAGGAAGAACTTATCGCCATTGCCAACGCCCAGAGAGACCAAGCCATTTCGGTGGCGCAGGCGGAGTCGGAACGAGATTCAAAGGTCGCCGAAGCGGAGAAAAACAGGGACATCAACGTTGCCCAGTTCAATTCGCAAGCACGGATCGGAGAAATCGAAGCCTCCAAGAAAATCACCGTGTCCAATGCCGAACTGGAAGTCATCAAAGCGCAGTCGCAAGGATTGGCGCTGTCGGCAGACGAAAGAGCAAAAGCGGAAATAGAAAAAAACAAGGAACTTGCCCGTAAGGAAGCGGAAGAAGCCCGCGCCAAACGCACGGAAGCAGCGTTGAAAGCCGAACAGATAGTGCCTGCGGAAATCGCCAAACAGCAAAAACTGATTGACGCGCAAGCCTACCAGTTGAAACTCGAAAAAGAAGCGGAAGCCAACGCCAACCAACAACGCATCGAGGCGCAGGGACACGCCGACGCCATTGCCGCCGAAGGCAAGGGAAAAGGCGAAGCCATCACCGCCGAAGGACTGGCGCACGCCAAAGTCATCGAACAACAGGGACTTGCCAAAGCCGCCGCCGAAAAAGCCTCGCTGATGGCGCAGGCGGAAGGATTCGAAGCGATGGTGAAAGTGGCGGAAAACAACCCGCAGGTCGCCATACAGTGGAAAATGGTAGATCAGTGGAAAGAAATAGCCGCCGAACAGGTGAAAGCCTTCGAACATATCCGGCTGGGCAACGTCAATGTGATGGACACCACCCAAGGCAACACCCTCACCAACCTGCTGACGGGACTTGTCGCCTCCATCGCGCCCGTCACCGACATCATGAAAACCATTCCGGGCATTCCGAACGCGCTGAAAGGGAAAACAGCCGAAAAACCCGCGGAACAACCCTCAGAACCAAAATCTCCCGAACAAGCATAAAAAACATCCACCATGGAAAACATCTTCAACATCTTTGTCAAGTCGATCTTTATCGACAACATGATTTTCGCCTACTTCCTCGGCATGTGTTCGTACCTTGCGGTATCCAAAACGGTGAAAACCTCGATGGGACTCGGCTTGGCAGTCATTTTCGTGCTGATAGTCACCGTGCCGATAAACTTTCTGCTGGAAAACTACCTGCTGAAAGCCGGCGCGCTCTCGTGGCTGCATCCCTCGCTGGCAGACATGGACTTGAGCTTCCTCAGTTTCATCATCTTCATTGCCGTCAT
>JAISWE010000132.1 GCA_031271175.1 Bacteroidales bacterium
GCACCAGCAGCTTAAGTTCCCTGCCCTGTTTCCCGTTGTCCGTTTCAACATACAGGGGCGGCGCTATCCGGTTAAATGCTTTCAAGTGATCTTCGGATACTTCTTTTTGCTGTTGCGCAACGGCTAACGAGACTGCCCCGAACAGCACGTACGCCGTACATAAAAATATTCGCATTGTTTTCATATTTGATGATTGAATTAATTAACGACTAAATATACATGCCGGGCTTCTGCGGCGGGAATAACAAATTTCCGATATTCGCCGTCCGAGCCGGTGGAACGGATCGTTGTTTCTTTGCAGTTCATGTCATATACCCGGATAGACGGTTTGCCGGTTTTCAACATCAGGGTCACATTTTCTGCCGTATCAAACGACAAATTGCCGAATGTCAAGACCGTTTTTCCGTTTACGCTTTCACGCACCCAAAGGTTCATTTTATGGAAAGAGGCGATGTATGCCGGAAGGCGATCGTTGGACAGCCACCGGAAGATGCTTTTCATCTGGGAGGTTTTGGACAGGGTTGCCATGTAGGTCCACGGAAAATAACCGGCGACACAAATACGGCCATGCAGTTCGTTTTCAAAGATACCCATCGTGCACAAACCGGTTTTCCGCTGTTCAAAGTCGGCAGGGTACGAAAGTACCTGCGCCCGCTCATCGGTTTTGTAGAGATCGTATGCCCGGCTGCCCCAAAAATGGCTGCAATGCCGCACCCATCCGCTGAAATGTCCGTTGAGCGGATGGTCGGCGAAGCGTTCTATCCTGTCCTCATTTTTTTCCGCCACCGCAAATCCGGTCAGATGCCCAAATCCCATGTCATTCAGTTGCTGCAACGTTTCCACATCCATATACACGCCTTTGGAAAGCAACTCCGTAATTTCTTCCCTGCTCAGCGCATATACATTATCCTTGCTCAGGATGACCACTTGTGCATTTCCGGCAGCGTAACAGGCGGGCAGGCCGATATCATACAATTCATGGTTAAGGACGGGAACCCCGGTCAGATACATGTCCTGATGAAAAAAAGTCTGTATGCCGGTTAAGGGACTCCGTCCCAGTTCGGAAGCCATCAGGTCAAGAAAGGGACGCAGCTTTTGCAGGCGGGCCAAAAGAGGTTCATATTCGTCTAAGGGACGGACATCTCCCAAGGGCTGGACGGCATAGGGAAATATGTTGAACGCCGCGCCCGTACAGCCGGATGCAATATACGATGCGGCTTCCATCGCTACATAATTTGCAGCCTTCTTCAACCGCTGATACGGAAAATTCTCTATTTCTGCCTGGATATTTTCCACTCCTGCGGGCAAAAAGGATACCTGACGGCCTATCAGATGGGCTTTCGTGGATACGCCGGACGACAGTTCGTCGGTATAATTGCCTTCACCCGGACGCCACATCACCGGCGAACGGTTTTCGCCCGACAGCGCCTCTGCCCAGAGGCCGTAGCCCATACCGTCGCCTGTGCCGTCATAGTTCATAAAACCCAACGGCAGCGCAGGATGCACTTCGTGAACGATTTGTTCAATCAACGCCAGCAACCGGCGTATCGTTTGGCGGTTGTGTTGCAGCCATGCCCTGTTCGTCGCCTGCCGCTCCTCGAAACTTCCTGCATACATGGCTTTCTTCAGGCTCTCGCGTGTGTACGCCCTGCCCGTTTCCTGATTGAAATGCCGGATACAGCGGTCGCAGTAACATTCCTGAAACCCCATATAAACATCGTCATCTATCCAGATATAGTCGGGGTTGGCCTGCGCGACTGCCGTATATAACCGGCGAATATATTCCTGCATCCTCGGATCATGGGGACAAAACCTGCCGCGACTTGCTATCTTTCCGTCTATATCCATCTTGCAGGTATAATCTTCCTGTTGCAGTGAATGGGGATAGTTCTGTTCGAAAAAACCGATTGTGGGATGCACGTTAATTCCCGCCCGGTAACCTCTGGCTCTGGTCTCTTCCATACGGATTTTCAGGATGGACAACCGCGGCATAATCGAGTCTATCGGACAGGGCGCGTGCGACCGGTTGATGAAATACGTAATCTCGTCCGTCACTCCCCTGTATTTGTCCAGCAGGTCCAACATCTCATGATGCCAAACTTCCGGTAAGGACTGCCCCAATCCCACACGACAGGAAACGAAAGCTTTTCTGTTGGCGTCCTTCGTCCCATCATGGTGATTACAATCTTTACAGGACGAAAGACCCCACACAAAGCAACCATATACGGCCACAGCCATTATTGTTTTTAACCATTTCATCTACGTGTACTTTTTCATTTACCTGAATTTAAAAATTTGTTCATTCCGCACTGCCGAATACGTTCTTTACGGCTTCGAGGTACCCGTATCCGAACATCGTGCAGGGTTGCAGGTAGCTGGTTTCCGTCCACTCGTTCCAACTGTTGATGGTGATCAGCGGCGCCTGTTTCGGATGAGCGTCAATGTAGGCTTTGGCGTCTCTCAGCGCTTTTTCAAAGTTTTGGGGCGTATTGTTTTTCACGATGCCTCCTATCTGCATCTCGAAGCGGGGATTGTTGTCCCAGCCGACGGAGACGTGCGGATAATACGGAATCTTCAGATCACTGCCCAGATACTCCCATGTTTTTACGGCGTCGGCCTGGATGTCGAGATAGTCGCGGTCGATGTTGAGGAAATGAACATATTGGTAATGCGTGGCGCCGTCGAACTGCAAGGCTTCGATGACCTCTTTCTGTGTTCCCACGTTATCGCCCGCAATGCCGGTAATGTTACCTTCCATGTCGGCGCGCAGGGTAAATTGAAGATCCAGTCCCTTGAATCCGGCCTTTTTCACTTCCGCCCGGAACCAGTCCAGCGCGTCTTTGGCTTCCTTCAGACCGCCCAATCCGTTGATGAAAGTCTGCAATTCGTAAATCATGAAACTCGGCTTGCCGTCAACAGTATAGTAGTTGGGCTGCGGGAAATATTCCCTGATGACGCGCCGGCAAAGCGTTTCAAAGTCCTGACGGTCGACGCCGCCCTTCCATATCAGGGACTGGTTGGGCTGTCCGGCGAGCCGCTTGTCCCACGTCAGGTTGACGTCGTGGTTGGCCCACATCAGGTAGAATTTCATGTCGCGGTTGTTGGCCGCTTTGAGAAAACCGTCGTTCAGGCATCCTTCGAGAAAAGGCATCCCGTCGTACCAGTACCAGTCGTAGATGAAGACGTTTACGCCGTGGCGCACGGCGGCGGCGATTTCCATCTCCATCACATACGGATCGGCTTCGTTGACGTAGCCCCAGAGCGGATAGCGCGGCTGCGTGTGTCCGGGGAACTTTGCCCTGTTGGATTTCACCGTCTGCCACTCGCCGATGCCGTCGGGCCAGAATATTTTCGCCCGATCGTCGGGATGATACGACGGCCATACGAACGCGGCCACATCATACTTTTTTTGTGCGCTTGTCCCCATTCCATACAGGCACAGCAGGAGAAGAATACTCACTTTTTTCATATTGATTATTTTTTTGAATTAAATATCGTAAATTTTACAGCCGCAAAATTAAATGAAAAACTCGTGTTTTCCAAGCGCGAGCAATGAAAAAGTTTTTTACAGAGGGAAGAGAGAAATTTATTTTTCCTTAGAGAGAAATTTATTTTTCCTTAGGGATGCGAAATAAATAAGCTATAACAGTTTTCCGGTGTCCCGCAGGGACAACTCCTGTGGAGGGGGTATCCGAAGGATGGTGTGAGTTTCTCGACTGAGCAAAACCTGACACTGTCAAAGTCCCGCAGGGACAACACTTTATTAACCGTATGCTTTAGCTTACGGACGAGCAATCACATCAGCGACTAAGTCCCGCAGGGACAACACTTTATTAACCGTATGCTTTAGCTTACGGATGCCAGCGACGGCCGAAAAGTCCCGCAGGGACGACACATCAGGAGTATCTGTTTCTACCAACATTATGTCCCTACGGGACATGAAATCGAACCGTTACATGCTATTTATTTCGCGTGCCTTAACACAAAGATAATCGTACCGTAACGGACAGGTAACATGCATGGGCTTTCTTTGCACCAATGATTAGAGCATGAAAAAAAAGAACAGTACATGTGAGTAGTTGGGGCAAGAAATGTATCTTAATAATGTTAAACGATACAATTGATGTCACACATGATAGATGAAAATTTGATGATCCGTTATTTTTCCGGAACGTCTTCCGTCGAAGATCGGCGCCAACTTCTGGCATGGATAGCGGAAAATCCCGAAAACGAAAACCATTTATTCGTATTGAAAGACTTGTACGATGCAAACCACTTGCACCATTTGTACAAGGAAGCCGAAACGAAAAAAGGATGGGAAAAGATTTATCGTCATATCACATCATCCACCAGGCCCGAACCGAAAAACCGGAGATGGATACGGACATTTACCCGCTATGCCGCTGTTTTTATGCTGGGAACACTGATTACCTCGTTGTTTACCTATTATCTTGTCCGAAGTGGCGAAAAACCGCCTGCCGCCATTGCCGGCCTTTGCGAAGTACAAACCGCCAAAGGCGAACGGGCTATGGTGACGCTTCCCGACGGCTCTGTCGTCAAACTGAATGCTTGCAGCCGGCTGAGCTATAGCAGCGACTTCGGCAAAAAAGACCGCAACCTCCGGTTCACAGGCGAAGGCTACTTCGATGTACATACAAACCCGCAAATGCCCTTTACGGTAAAAACAGCCGGGCTGAACATCAAAGCTTTCGGCACCACCTTCAACGTGAAAGCCTACGAAGACGAAAACGATGTGGAAACCACGCTAATAGAAGGCTCCGTATTCATCGAATCGCAAACCAACCAACCGATAGCGACTCTCAAACCCAATCAAACCATTACCATCCCCAAATCCCATGTGAAAAAAGAACAGCCGGCCGATCCGTCAGAAAACCTCCAGCCTGCCCGCCCAGCGAAAAAACCGACAACAGACCAGCCCGTCCTTACGGAAAATATTCGCCAGGAAATATATACCTCGTGGAAGGACGACAAATGGGTTATCAAGGCGGAAAATATGGAATCACTGATGCGCAAAATCGAACGCAAATATGATGTGACCGTTTCCATCAAAGACGAATCAGTCAAAAAATACGTCTTTTCCGGAACCTTGAAAAGCTATCCGCTGGAACAGGTACTGGAAGTACTTAGCCTCAACGCCCCCATCCGCTTTGCGATAAAAGAGAACCATGTGGAAATAACGGAAGACAAACAGTTGAAAATAAAATACGAAAAATTAATTCATTCACCTCAATAAACACGTTTGCCTATGTGAAATCCGAATCTAAAAAAAAACGGAAAAATCTGTTTCCGAAAATGGGTTAAAAAATTAATCAAGTTTAAAAAATCAAAAACGAAGAAATGAAGTTTTATAGAATCTTAAATATTATGCGAATTGTTATTTTTTTTAGTATTACGTTAACATGGAGCGTGTCGGCCAATGTCTTTTCACAGAAAATACATTTTGAACACCCTCATGAACAGACTTCCATCAAGGAAGTGTTGCGTACCATTGAAGAACAAACGGAGTACACGTTTTTCTACAATGACGCTTTCCTCGACTTGAACAAGCCGGTTACAGTCCATCAGGCAAGCATGGAAGTGGACAAACTGCTGGCATTGTTGTTTCAGGGAACCAATCTGACTTTCAGGGAACAGAATGATAAATTTATTATCATCACTCCCAAAACTATGCTGCAAGATATCATCGTTGCCGGAATAGTAACGGACGCCAACGGCGAGCCGCTGCCGGGCGTGAACGTCGTCGTAAAAGGTACGATGACAGGGGTAGTAACAGATAGAAATGGTAAATATACCGTTACCGTTCCCAATCGCGACGCAGTGCTGGTGTTTTCCTTCGTGGGTTATGGCACGCAGGAAGTGACGGTGGGCGACCGGACGGATATTTCCGTTACGCTGGCCGAAGAAGCCACAGAAATGGAAGAAGTGGTGGTCATCGGCTACGGTACGGTGCGCAAATCGGATTTGACCGGTGCGGTGGCCTCGCTCTCAGACAAGCAGTTTAAAAACCAGCCGGTGAAACAAATCCAGGAAGTGCTCCAGGGACGCATGGCAGGGGTGGAAGTAACCAATACGAGCGGGGAATTGGGCGCCGGCGCGAAAATCCGGGTCAGGGGTACCTCCTCCGTGCACCGGAGCAACGATCCCCTGTATGTGGTGGACGGAATTGTCAGGACTACCGGGCTGGCAGGCATTAATCCGACCGATATAGCCTCTATCGAAGTGCTTAAGGATGCTTCGGCAACGGCGGTATATGGGTCGCGAGGCTCTAACGGAGTGATACTGATTACCACCAAACGGGGCAAGGCCGGTAAGCCGCTCATCACACTGGAAGCCGACTGGGGAACCAGTTCCGTCATCAAAAAGTATAAGGTGATGAATGCCTATGAATATGCACAGGCGTTAAACGATATAAAGGGCTCTGCCACTATTTCCGCAGCAGACATGGAAGCATATAAAAACGGAACGAAAGGGATTAACTGGCAGGACATCATGTTCCAGACAGGTTTCAGCCAGGACTATAAATTAGGTATTTCGGGCGGCAACAGCAGCACCCGTTACCTTGTGTCGGGAAACATCCTCGACCAGAAAGGCGTCAGCATCACTTCCAAATACCAGCGTTATCAAGTCAGAGCCAACCTGGATACCGACGTTACGCAGTGGCTGACGCTTGTTACCGATCTCAATGTCGCCAAAACATTGGTGCACAATCCGGGCATTGACCTGCGCAGCACGGTGGCCTATTCGCCCACCATGGAAATGAAAGACCCTGTAACTGGCGTTTATAAAAGCGACTCCTACAATACAGTCACGAACAATCCTTACGGCGCAAGGGTGGAAACCCAGGAGGACAACCCGGCTTATCTGGCCAACGGAAACCTGGAGTTGCGTTTCAATATCCTCGATGGACTTACTTTATCCGTCAAGGGAGGGATTGATTTTATTTATTCCGGAAGCTACGGCTTTGCTTCGGAACGAAGGGCCGAAGGCGTGCAAAGCACCATGTATAATTCCATGAACCGGCAACTCAACTGGCAAAATGTAAACAACCTGACTTATTTCAAAAAAATCGGCGACCACCAGTTTACCGCCACTGCCGTGTGGGAAATGAGCAAATACGAGTACAATTACCTTGCCGTGAACGGCACCGATTTGCAGACCGAAAGCGTCGGTTACTGGAATGTAACCAATGCCACGACCTATACCGCCGGCAACGGATATTCGGCGGAACAGATGCTCTCGGGCGTAGGCCGCCTGATGTACGGCTATAAGGGGCGCTACCTGTTTACCGGAACTTTCCGCGCCGACGGCTCTTCCAAGTTTCAGGGGAACAACAAATGGGGGTATTTCCCTTCGGGCGCTGTGGCCTGGAATGTCGGCGAAGAAGAGTTCATGAAAAGCCAGAATATCTTCCACAAGCTGAAAGTACGCGCCAGTGCGGGAATTACCGGAAACCAGGCCATTGACCGCTACAGTACGCTGGGCGGGCTGAGCACAAGAGCATACAGCTTCGGCGCCGGAACGCTCTATACCGGCTACACCGCCGTGGGACTCTCCACGCCCGACGTACGCTGGGAGTCGAACTACCAATATGATTTGGGAGTGGATTTCAGTGTCATGGACGGTAGATTAGACTTCACCGTCGATTGGTTCCTCAAACAGACCAAGGACATGCTGCTGGTCAAAAGCATTCCCTACTACAACGGTGGTGGAGGATTTTGGGTCAACGAAGGAAAAATCAACAATACAGGATGGGATTTTTCCATTGATGCGCTTCCTGTTACAGGTAAAGACCTGACCTGGGAAAGCGTTTTAACGGCTTCCTACCTGAAGAATGAAGTGATCGACATCGGCGACGACCCGTACCTGCTCTCCAACAGCAGTAACACCAGCGTAACGGGGGCCACCTCCATTGTCACACCCGGAAAACCTGTCGGCTCTTTTTACGTATTCGACTGGGTTGGGTTCAACAAAACCGGCGCCAATTACTTCCGCTTGGCAGACGGCAGCCTGTCCGCAGAACCGATGCCGGAAGACAAAATTATCTCCGGACAGGTCAATCCCAAATGGAGTTTCGGATGGAACAACACCATCAACTGGAAAAACTGGGAAGCCAATGTCTTCATCCATGCGGCAACAGGATTTAACCGTTTAAACTTAACGCGCTTCCGCACCGCCTCCATGGTGGGGGAAATGCGATTCATCTCGCTCCGCGATGCCTACTTCAGGAGTTGGGACAATGTACAAAACAAGGCGGATGCCCTGTATCCCAGCCACAAAAACCTGTTGAATAAATATTACGGCGACTCCACCATGTGGCTGGAAGACGCGTCCTTTGTGAAAATACGCAATATCAGCATTGCCTACCTCATCCCGCGAAAGGCGCTCAAGTTTGCAGAATTTCGCGTATCACTCAGCGTGCAGAATGTCCTTACCCTGACGAATTACACAGGAATGGACCCGGAAGCCTACAACGATGTGGAAGGCAGGGACGACGGCGCTTATCCTTTCCCCAGAACCTTTACGCTGGGGGTTAAGGCCTCTTTTTAGTTGAAAGTTGAGAGTTAAAAGTTAAAAAAATAAAAATAAAATGAAAAAATTAATAACGAATATCAAAAAAATCAGGAATGCCGTTTGTTGTGCCGTATTGACGGTTTCGG
>JAISWE010000010.1 GCA_031271175.1 Bacteroidales bacterium
GGGGACGACCCCAACTCATTCGGGGACGACCCCAACTCATTCGGGGACGACCCCAACTCATTCCGGGACGACCCCAGCTCATTCGGGGACGACCCCAACTCATTCGGGGACGACCCCAACTCATTCTGGAACGTTCCCAACCCATTCGGGGACGACCCCAGCTCATTCGGGGACGACCCCAACTCATTCGGGGACGACCCCAACTCATTCCGGGACGACCCCAACTCATTCCGGGACGACCCCAACTCATTCCGGGACGTTCCCAACCCATTCCGGAACGTTCCCAAATCATTCCGGAACATTCCCAACTCATTCCGGAACGTTCCCAAATCATTCCGGAACATTCCCAACTCATTCCGGAACGTTCCCAAATCATTCCGGAACGTTCCCAAATCATTCCGGAACGTTCCCAACCCATTCTGGAACGTTCCCAAATCATTCCGGGACGTTCCCAACCCATTCTGGATAGAATGGTTTTATAAAAAAGTTGCATTGGTTACTTGAATCTGCGCACTACATAGTGTCTGCCCGAAAACGCACAATATCCAAATTTATCGTGACTTGTATGAGAAAAAGGATTCGAATCTTTTTCATTCGCTTAGGCACGCGAAATAAATAGCATGTAACGGTTCGATTTCATGTCCTGAAGGGACATAATGTTGGTAGAAACAGATACTCCTGATGTGTCGTCCCTGCGGGACTTAGTCGCTGATGCGATTGCTCGTCCGTAAGCTAAAGCATACGGTTAATAAAGTGTTGTCCCTGCGGGACTTTGACAGTGTCAGGTTTTGCTCAGTCGAGAAACCCACACCGTCCTTAGGATACCCCCTCCACAGGAGTCGTCCCTGCGGGACACAGGAAAACTGTTATAGCTTATTTATTTCGCATCCCTTAGCGGTCGTAATCGGCGCTCCGCAATAATTTCAGCGCCTTGCCCATTTGCGCTTCTACGGTTTTAACGGAGATCTGGAGACGGGCTGCTATTTCGGCGTATGTCAGGTCTTCGAAACGGTGGAGTTTGAAGATTTTTTTGCACTGTTCCGGCAATCGTTCGATGGCGTTCATCAGTTGCCGGTACAAATCTTCCAGTTCCAATGCATCGTAAATGCAGTCCGGGATTTCTTTGCTTTCCGCAAGCAGGTCAATGGATACGCCGGATGACTGTTTGTGCAGGTAGCGCACGCAATTGTAGCGCACGGAAGTGGTCAAATAGGCTTTAACAGATTGACCGATAACAAGTTTTTCGCGGTTCTCCCAGATATAAACAAAAAGATCCTGCACAAGATCACGCGCCGTATCCATATCGTGCACAAATTTTACAGCCCACAGGCATAAGGGTGCGTAATATTTCCCGAACAATAATCCAAAAGCATGGGAATCGCCTTTTTGAATCCTGCCTAACAGGTCAAGGTCATTTTCGTTACCTGTTGCCATCTTTTTCACATTTTAGCCTTATTTTTCGCATTTTAGCCTTATTTTCCGCATTTTAACATTGCGTTTTATCAAACACAAAAGTAGATGAAAATTTTAGATTTTCAAGAACGGGAGAAAAAAAATGTTAATTCATTTCGTTTTCATATTAGTTTACCTACTTTTGTCATCTTTTGTTTTTTTCATGCAAAGACCTATCCTTGTTTTTCTGTTCTGTTGTTTTTCAACAGGGTTATTTGCCCAGAATACGCCGTCATGGACTGTTTCCGGGAAAGTGACGGACGAAGCTTCCGGCAATCCGGTAGAATTTGCCAATGTCCTGCTCCGCAAGGCGCAAAATGCGGCTATTGCGGCCTATGGTTCAACCGGTAGCGACGGCAATTATTCGCTCTCCTGCTCCAAAGCGGAAGAATATTATCTGGAAATTAGTTTTGTCGGTTATGAGACCTATCAAAGCGAACTTTTCCGCTTGACGGAAACCAAAAAAGAGGATCGGTATGATGTCGTTCTTCGTCCGGCGGGGCTGGAGCTGGAAGAAGTGGAAATAACAGGCAGGAGAAGGCAAATCATCTACCGGCTGGACAAAAAAGTGATAGCAACGGCAGGAAACATTGCAGCCGCAGGAGGTACGGCCGTCGATCTCCTTTCCCAGACGCCTTCGGTAAGGATAGATGCCGATGGAGAAGTAACTTTCAGGGGCAGCAGCGGTTTTAAAGTGTACGTTGACGGGAAACCTTCCACGCTGGAGGGCAGCGCAGCGCTGGAACAAATACCCGCCGAGCATATCGAAAACATTGAAATCATGACTGTGCCTTCGGCACGGAACGAAGCAGACGGCATCGCAGGCATCATCAACATCGTGACGAAGAAACAGACGCAAAACGGATGGAGCGGTATGCTGAATGCCAAAGGAAGCACGCTCGGCACAGGAGGGATCGATTTTTTCACCTCCTATCGCAAAAACAAGGTACGGTGGCAAACCTCCGGTAATGCGTCGCGAATATATCGCATCAGCGATTTCGAGCAGTACAAGGAAATCCGCATGGACACCGTTACCACCACCCGGTCCTTCGGGGAACGGAAAAGCTATACCGATGCCTGGTATCTCCGTTCGGGAATGGATTGGGACAGAGGCAACACCACCTGGTCGGCTTCCGTTGAAGGCCGCTACGGCATCAGAAACCGGGGAGGAAGCCTCCGATACGAGGACAGTTACACCTTTGGCGATGCAACAACATGGAAAAACTATTCCGGCGACGATTACGTCAGGCTTGACGAATGGTCGGCCTATGGTAACGCAGGTTTCGAACATCGTTTCCCGCAAAAAGACCGCCGGCTGAGCGGTTCGTTTTTCGCGCTCTACCAAGGCGATGCCATGGAATTTTTCTATACCGACCTTTTCAATGCCGACGGCTCCCGCGCACAGGGACATCGCGCGGAGGAATTTGAATATCGCTTCACCGCTCAAGGAAATCTTGACTATGTTCATCCCTTCAACGAACAAAAAGGAAAATTGGAAGCGGGATATTATTTTTTCACCTATACTGAAGACGGCGACTACAATATCTGGTTCTGGGACGAGCGTCAAACGGAGGCAACCAGCAAGTTCGGCAACGGCTTCGTGTGGGAAGCCGACCAGTACAACCGTTTTGTTTTCCGAAGAGATATCCACGCACTGTATGCCATGCTGTCCGATACGCATGGCCCATTCAGCTATCAGGCAGGATTAAGGGGCGAATACCGTTACCGGAAACTGGGCAACAACGAAGAATGGGCGCGCCATGTATGGCACGACTTTGACCTGTTCCCTTCTATCCACGCCGCCTGTAACCTGAAGCGCGGCGGACGGCTGAACCTTTCGTACGCGCGGCGCGTCACGCAACCACAACTGTTCTACATGGAACCCTACGTAGTATATGTGGATTATTACACCGCCCAGCGCGGCAATCCCAAAATATTGCCGGAATACACCCATTCTTACGAATTGAGTTGGTCCAAAGGCTTTGGCGACCATTCCGTGTCGGGAACGCTCTTTCACCGCACACGAAAAGACAAGATCGAACGGGTGCGCGTGCCGTACCATACCGGAGTCACCCTCGATTCGATGGCCAACGTGGGCAATGACTACTCATCGGGAGCAGAGACAGCCGCTTCGTTCCAATGCAGTAAATGGTGGAGCATGGACATTAGCGGCAGCCTGTTTTATTATCGAATAAAAAACGAATACAAAACAAACGACGAAGACGAGGAAAGCCTCAATTGGCAACTGGCCGTCAACCAGCATTTTGACATCGGAAAAAACACCCGCCTTCTCCTGGAAGGATATTACCTCGGCCCGTCGGTAAGCACGCAGGGAAGAGTGAACGATTTTTTCTACTTCAACTTCTCGGTAAGGCAGCAACTCCTCAACAAAAAAATGACCGCTACCCTTCACTTCCGCGATGTCTTTTCCACAGCCCAATACATCGGCAGCCAAAAAACCGCGCATCTTTATTCCCGTACCGCCATCCACCCGCGATGGCCTTCCATCGGAGTTTCGATCACCTATGCATTCAACAATTTCAAATCCAAGGCCGGCGACGAAAAAGTCAATCACGATCTGTTTGAAGGAACCAATAGATAACAAATGCTAAACCATTGTAAATGAGAAAGTATTTGTTTTCACAAAACATTTTTTCGTTATTCTTAACATTTTTTACCATTCAAAGCCATTTAGGCACATTTTTTGTACAAACACTAATATAAAAAATACGATTTGTCATGGAAACCAAAAAAAATGTTCGAGCCGATCTTGAAAAAAAACGCGGTCTTTTCTTTAAAACAGGCTTATTGCTGTCGTTGGGCGTTGTTTTTGCAGCCTTTGAATGGCAGATGGCCTCGCCTGTTGTCGAGAGGGAATGGACGCCCATATTCGCCGATCCGGTGATTCCAATACCCGTAACGTGGGAACAGCCGATTCCTCCACCCCCTCCTCCCGTAGGCTTTGATCTCGCCATTGTGGACAATGATACCCCGATAGACATCGCTCCCATTGTGGTGGACGTCGAAACCATCACGGGCAATCCTCTTCCGCCGGATCTCTTCAAACCCGTTCAACTGACGGTTGAAACCGATACCGTTTTTGACTCCGGATTTATCGATACCCCTCCGGGCATGAACGGATTCAGGGAATATATCGTCAAAAATCTTAACTATCCGCAGACCGCCAAAGACAACGGCATCTCCGGTACCGTCATTGTTCAGTTTGTGATTGACAGAGAAGGATATGTAACCGAAGCGCAAGTAGTCAGAAGTGTGGATCCGCTGCTGGACAACGAAGCGTTGCGGCTGCTTCGAAATCGGAATGCACCGCGCTGGACACCGGGAATGAAAAACGGAAAAACGGTGAAAGCAAGATTTTCTTTTCCCCTGTCGTTCCGATTACAGTAGTAAATATCAATTGATTATAAAATGCAAAAAAAATATTTGAAATTTATTTTGAAATATGTTAAAAAAAATATCTATTTTTACACCTTCTAAAATTTTATGTTATGGAACTGAAGAAAAGTGATAAAGCAAATTTAGAAAAGAGACGCGGTTTATTCGTCGAAATCGGACTGGTCATCGCGTTAGGAGTTGTTTTTGTGGGTTTTGAATGGAAGGTGGCGCCTGCCGAAGTAGCCATCGTCCAAGCGTCACAAGGCGCGATAGAAGAGGATGTGATCCCTGTTACCCGTCAGGATGAACCGCCTCCGCCTCCGCCGGAGCCGCCGAAAGTGGCCGAAATCCTCACCATTGTGGACAATAGTGTTCAGATTGACAACACATTTGTAATTGACGTTGAAACGGATCAAAATCAACAGATTGCAATTGTCGAGTTCACTGAAAAAGCCGTAGTCATCGAAGACGAGGAAGAAGAATTTCTGTTCGCTGTCATCGAAGACAAGCCCATGTTTAACGGGAAACCGGCAGAAGAAGGATTCCGCGAATATGTCTTTCAAAACACCAAATATCCGCCGGTAGCAGCCGAAAATGGCGTGACGGGAAAAGTGATTGTCGAATTTACCATCGACAAAGACGGAACGGTTATCAATGTGAAGATTCTGCGTCCGATCGATCCGTCGCTGGATGCCGAAGCTTTGCGCGTGATCAAGGCATCGCCCAAATGGACGCCCGGCAGGCAACTCGGTAAACCGGTAAAAGTAAAATACCAGTTTCCGGTTAATTTCCGGTTGAATTAGTCAGCTATCATGATGGTGAAAGAGCCGGAAAAAGCCGTTCTGGTAGGGCTGATTTCCGGACGGCAACCGGAAGCGGAAGCAGAGGAATATCTCAGAGAGTTGGCGTTTCTTATTGAAACCGCCGGAGGTACTCCTGTGAAAAAATTCACTCAGCGGCTGGACACACCCAATGCGGCAACTTTTGTGGGCAGCGGAAAGTTGAGCGAAATAAAGACGTTTATCCGGGAACATGCCGTCGGGCTGGTCGTTTTTGACGATGAACTCAGTCCTTCGCAATGGAGGAACATCGAAACCGAACTGGAATGTAAAATATTAGACCGTACCAATCTGATTCTGGATATTTTCGCGCAACGGGCAAAAACCTCGTATGCCAAAACGCAGGTAGCGCTTGCCCAATACCAATATCTGCTTCCGCGTCTTACCCGCATGTGGACGCACCTTGAGCGTCAGCAGGGAGGCATCGGTTCCCGCGGCCCAGGAGAATCGGAAATAGAAACCGACCGCCGCGTCATCCGTGAAAAAATTGCCTGCCTGAAAGAACAGTTGAAAAAAATAGACAGCCAGATGACCGTTCAACGGAAAAACCGTGGCAACATCGTCAGGGTGGCGCTGGTGGGATATACCAACGTAGGCAAATCAACACTGATGAATCTGCTGAGCAAGTCGGACGTTTTCGCCGAAAACAAACTGTTTGCCACGCTGGACACTACCGTCCGGAAGATCGTTATCGACACGCTGCCTTTCCTGCTGACCGACACGGTAGGCTTTATCCGCAAACTGCCGCATCATCTGGTAGAATCGTTCAAATCCACACTGGACGAAGTGCGCGAAGCCGACATTCTGGCGCACGTGGCGGACATCTCGCATCCGCAGTTTGAAAAACAAATAGAGGCCGTCAACCAAACCCTGTCGGACATCAAAGCGCACGACAAGCCTACAATTCTGATATTTAATAAAATAGATGCTTATCGCTACCATCCGAAGGATCCGGACGACCTGACGCCCAAAGAAAAAGAAAATATTAGCTTAGATGAACTGCAACAGACATGGATGGCCGCCAACAACGACCGGTTGTGCGTATTCATTTCGGCAGCCAAAAAGCTGAATATCGAACTGTTGCGGGAAATGCTTTTCTGCGAAGTGCGTAAAATCCATTCGCAACGCTATCCGTATGAACAGCATCCAGCCCTGTATTTTCATCCGGAGACGGTACAGTAAACTTTCAGGCAAAAAACAGGTAAGCCAATACAACAGCAGCTATTATCCCTGCCAGATCGGCTATCAACCCGGCAGTTATCGCATAGCGCGTCTTGCGGATGCCCACCGACCCGAAATACAGGGCAATGATGTAAAAGGTCGTGTCCGCCGCACCTTGAAACAGACACGAAAGCCGTCCGGTAAAGGAATCGGGGCCGTAATGCTGCATGGCTTCCACCATCATGGCTTTTGCACCGCTGCCGCTCAGCGGTTTCATCAACGCGGTAGGCAACGCCGGCACAAAGTCGGTGTTGACCCCCGCCGCCCCGAAAAGATATCCCAACCCGGCGAGAAGATAGTCCATCGCACCGGACGCCCTGAATGCGGCAATACCTACCAGCATGGCCACCAAGTAGGGAATGATGCGCACCGTCACTTCGAAACCACTTTTGGCGCCTTCGATAAAGGCTTCATAAACATTTACCTTTTTTAAAAACGCCGCCACAATGAAAGAAATGATGATTAAGAACAGCATCAGGTTACTGCCCGTCTTCGATATGGCTTCCACCTGTTCCTTGTCCATCGTTCCGATCCACCAGGTCAGCCCGCCAATAGCGACAATGATACCGCCCAGCCATGCCGTTATCACGATGTCGAACAGATTGATGCGCTGCCGGATTGCCGTCACCAGCATCCCTGTGATGGTGGAAACGGCCGTAGCCAGCAAAACGGGAATAAAGATGTCTGTGGGATTGGATGCGCCAAGGATAGCGCGTTGAGCGAGAATGCTGACCGGAATAATCGTTAAACCGGAAGTGTTGATAACCAGAAACATGATTTGGGCGTCGGAAGCAACATCCTTACGCGGATTTAAATCTTGAAGTCCTTGCATTGCCTTTAATCCGAGCGGAGTAGCGGCATTGTCCAGTCCCAACATATTGGCTGAAAAATTCATCAACATCTGACCGAATGCCGGATGATGGCGGGGAATTTCGGGAAAAAGGCGCGAAAAAAACGGCCTCACTATCCGGGACAGGAAATTGACGGCGCCTGCTTTTTCCCCGATATTCATCAATCCGAGCCACAGTACCATCACTCCCGTCAGCGGGAGCGCAATGTCCATCACAGCGCTTTTGGACGAACTGAAAGTGCTGTCGATCACTGCCTGAAACAAAGCTGCATCGCCCGAAACCAGATAGTGAAGCAAAGCCGCTGCAAAAGCAACCACAAAAAAACCTATCCAAATATAATTAAGCGCCATAAATAATATGTTTTGTATCCCTTAACATGCCGTCAGCAGTTCAAGCGCTTTTTCCATGGCTTTTTCCAAACCGCCGGCATTTTTGCCGCCGGCTGTAGCGAAGAAAGGCTGTCCGCCGCCGCCGCCGGCTATTTCCCTGGCGGCTTCGC
>JAISWE010000013.1 GCA_031271175.1 Bacteroidales bacterium
GAACTGAAAAAGAAAAATATCCGGTATGACTGGAGACATATTCGCAATATTATGTCAGCGCAAACTCTGGTGACTACGAGAATGAAACTGGAAAACAAAGACTGTTTGATTATACGTCAACCCGCAAGGGCTAATCAACAGGCGGCTGTTATATATAATACACTCAATTTTAAACACGCTAACCCAAGTATCAGAAAAAAAGCCGTAGTCCCCCATAAGTGATAAGCCTGAAATATAACTGGCTGTGTGAACGAGTATTACAATGTCATACTTCCCAAGTTGGGATAAGGAAGAGAAAAAAGAGCAAAAAAACAGAAAAACAGCCGATTGGGCTGCGTTTCTAAATTTATGGACTGTTTTTCGAGTATGTGCCGTGTGCCTGCTTTGTTGCCAAGTTGCTGGTAAAAAACTTCATAAGCCACTTGTTGGCGGTGCTTTGGCTTCGCCCAAACTGCTCATGCTCGGCAATGCTCAAACAAGTTTGGCATTGCGCTCGCTTGCAAGAAAATTCAACCCTTAACTCCGCAAAAGTTAGGTAGCCATTTTCTATCAAACGTTAACATTTAAGCTATTACATCGATTTTATAGACTACCTAATTAGGGAGTCTATAAAATCCTACATACTTTTGTTTACTAAACTATTACAACCATAGACGGGGTAAATATGACGGAGTTAGGGATTAAACAATCTTTTTTACAACTATTTTATTGAAATATAAATGGATAACTGTATATTAAGGAGCGACTAAGTAACATGTGCGTATTATCAATCAGTTATGTTATAATGGACATTTTGGGTTTATTACTTGCTTCAGCTGCCCTGATGCTGCTGTTCCGGTTGCTCCGGGAATAATACATCCGTATAAATGAAATCATGGTCGCTGGGGAACCTCCCGTTTATGTCGTCTTTGATGATTTCGGAAACCAATGATTTGACAGCGCCTTTGGTATAGATGAAATCGATTCTGTGTCCGCCCTGCTTTCGGGTATTTGTGAGAAAGCCATGTGTGGTGGCGCCTGTTTCAAGGTCTCCATGCAGAGAGGAATAGCTGTCAATCCATCCGTCCGTCTTGATTTTTTTATGCACTTCGTTGGTCATGCCCGAATTGAAATCGCCGGTAAGGATTTGTGGGAAGTCGGCAGCATATTGCCGGCTTTCATCTAATATGATCTGCGTCTGCCTTTCTCGTGCATCCTGGGAAATGTGGTCTAAATGTGTGTTTAATATCCGGAAGACCTTTCCCGTATGCTTATCCTTTAATCTCATCCAGTTACAATGCCTTGCACGTGCAGTATTCCACGACAGGCTTCCGGCGATGAGAGGTGTTTCCGACAACCAGTAATTCCCCGAAGAGATGAAGTCGTAACGCTTCCGCGATACGAGAATGACATTTTTAGCTATTCCGTGATATCCTTCGGGATAGGCGTCCATATCGGGGCCGTCAAAGCCGAAGGGCATGAAATCGGGAAAACAATCTCTCATGTCATCATTTTGTACCCGAAGCACCTCCTGCATACAAATAATGTCGGGATGATGCCTTCGGATGATTTTCACGCAGATGTCTTTTCGCGATTCCCAACCGAACCCTTTTTCCGAATCTTCGGGCAATGCCACTCTTATATTCGCGGACAAAATCCTGTGAGGCGCCGATTTCTCTTCCAATATTTCTCTCTTTGCCTCCGAAGCGAATGGGAACATGGTGGCGGCGGACACCATTCCCATTTGTTTAACGAATGTTCTTCTTGATGTTTTATTCATGTTGTTAAAGTTTTATTGTTTTCATCGTTTCATTCTTTACCGGTATTTCCGGCCGCGTCATTTTCCACAGAATGATGATGCAGACAATGTGTAGCGCTCCCATTACGAGGAAAATGTTGCCGGAGCCGATGGAGCCGATCAGTTGTCCGACATAATAATTGAAGCAGGCGCCGCCAACGGCTCCGAATCCTGCTGTGATCCCCACGACGCTGGCTACGTTTTTTACGGGAAAGGATTCGGCGATCACTACGTTAATGGTAAATAGCCAACTCAGGCATACTACCGATATGACGCTGAACAGGGCAAGGATGACGGCCACGCTGTGCAGGTAAGGAACCAGAATGCATACCGGCGCAAGCAGGGCGACGACCGACATCATGATTTTACGCGCACGGAGCAATGACATTCCCTTCCTGACCATGTAATCCGACCAGCAGGAGGTCAGGATGCCGCCCGTCGCTCCGATGAAGAAGGGAATCCAGCCGACCCATCCTACTTGAAGTAGCGTCAGGCCGGAATCTTCCTGTAAATATCCGGGCAACCAAAACAGACAGAAGTACCAAACCGGATCGCTGATGAAACGTATCAGCAAACAGCCCCAAAGGCTGCGCGTTTTCCACAGGCTCCACCACGAGAACGTCGCCGAGGAGGATTCATTGGCTTTGTTCTCCTGTAAAGCAACTTGCATCATTTCTTTGGGAGGATTCCGGTAAACGCTCCACCATATCAGTCCTATCAAGAGGCCGAAAGCGCCGGCAATCACAAATATCTCTTGCCACGGGAACAGGGTGGACAGCCATGCGATCAACACCGGAGCTATGACCGTCCCGATAGAGCCGCCGGCGGCACAGAAACTGTTCACCGTTGCCCGCTGTTTCCCTGCAAACCATACTGTAACGGCAACGATCTGACCTGCAAAGATCGTAGGTTCTGCCAGCCCCAGCACTCCCCTGCAGATGGCAAACTGCCATACGTTCGTAGATAATCCGCCGCCGATGCAAGCCAACGACCATCCCATGATGCCGATGAGCATGATTCTTTTGGGACCGAATCTGTCGGTCAACCAACCCGAAACGGGATACATGACGGCATAGCATATCAGGAAAATATTTACGATCAGCGCATAGCCTTCATCGCCAAACTCAAAAGTGTCCTTGATCACAGGTTTGAGGATGGACAACAGTTGCCGGTCAAGATAATTGCATATAATGGCGACAAAAATAGTTACCACGATGTACCACCGTCTGGTTTGGGGATCTTGCAGGAATGACATGCCGCCCGTCTGCCGCCCCTTCTTTATGTTCGTAGAATCGTCCATTTCTTCTTTCGGGTATTTTTAATCAAACGTAAAAGAAAACTCATTAAAAGCTTCCCGGCTCCACGCAAACGGCCGGCTCGTGGGAGAGATAGCGAAATAGGGCGAAAATGTTCTCACTTTTGCCGTCTTTCCGTCGGGCAGAAACTCGACAATCCGCAACCATCCGTCGCCCCCGTTGCCGTAATGTCCTCCGCCCATGAATTGAGCGTTAAAAACCATCTGGTTCACCTTTCTGCCGTATTTATTGTCGTCCGTCCGGAAGCCGACGTGTGCTTTGAAGTTGTCTTTTCCTCCGATATGTCCACAGACAACGAGTTCGATGTTCGGTGATTCCCTCACCAATTTCTCCCATATTTGTTCTCCATTATTGGCGTCTTCAAGCGTTTGGCGTCTTTTCAATATATCGCCGTTTTCCTGATAAGGTTGATAGCATGTCACCTGTACAGGAGTGTTGATGCGTTTATTGTTCGCATTCAAATACGCATGGGTGAGAAGAATCACTTTGTGATGCTTGTACTGGGACATGTTCACTATTTTATGCGCCCAAGCCAGCGCCGTATCTCTCGGCGCAAACGCTAACGTCAAGAACAAAAACGGCACGCCATGCGGGGAAATAAATTCATACGCCGAGTTTTCCAGGCTCGAAAGTCCATCTTCATTCGGCAGGTCTTGACAGATGATGTTCCGGTTGAGTCGGTTTTTGTCCACCGGAAAATAATCCCTGAACCTTGAAGACCTTTTTCCCTGCAGGTCGTAAGTATAATCATGATTCCCTGTGGCGGTAATATAGGGCGTCAAGCCGTCAAGATACGAGAACGAATGTGCGACGGCCTCCCATTGTTTTGCGGAGGATACGTTGCCGGAGAGACCTCTGTTGACACGGTCGTTTTGTTCGACAAGATCGCCGGTACACAAAACCATGCGGATGTTGAGCGTGTCAATGTTTTCGGCAATCCATGCCGTCATCAAGTCGAGCAGGGGCTGGTTCCTGAGATACTTCACATAATTCTGCGGATCGGGAACGATCACCATCGACCACGAATCTTTGTCTTGCAGCTCCGGTTTCCGATACGCCTCCTGTGCCGGCACGGGAAAACAGATACATATATATAATGTAAGGACAAACAGGACGATTCTCATAAGGCGGTCGGGGTATTTGCCCGTAAAAAGGCGCCGTTCGACAACAATTCGCGGCGAAGTTCCGAAACATCTATTTGAGAAGGCGGTATGTTTTTCCTGACCGCCTGTTTGGCTGCACGTCCGGCCGCTTCTCCCATCGCCATGCACGACGACATGACACGAATGGCCGAAAGCGCTTCATGCGTTGTCGAGATGGCGCGACCGGCGACAAGCAGGTTTTCTACCTTCGCCGGCAGCAGCGAACGATAAGGTATATCATAGCAATCGTCGCACCAAATCAACGTACAGCCTTTGTCCTGCGGGTGATGCAGATCTAACGGATAGCTGGCGACGGCCACCGCATCCTCAAAATAGCGGCAACTGAGGATGTCTTCTTTCGTCAAAACATATTTTCCCCTGATGCGGCGGCTTTCCCTGATGCCTAAGAACGGAGCGACGCGGTGCAGACTGGCGCGTTCGAAGCCCGGAACGTAACGCCTCAAATACGTCTGCAGGTGTTCTATTTGCTTGAGACCCTCCATTTCTCCGCGCGTCAAATCTTCCGGCTCGGTACCGTCAACGCCGCCGATGCGAGACATGTTCACCCAGATTTCGTCTTTCTTCAGGCCTGTGATCAGGATGGTACGTTCCGTACAAAGTTTAAGCCCTTCTTCTTCGGCTTTTTTGATCCGGTTGCGAAGTCCCACGGTGATAAAATAGTTGTCTTCCCTGAAAAATTCGTTGGGAATGACGTCCATATCGTACATCTCCGGATGGTCGGCGATGCTCAAGCGCAGCTTCTCCACATCCACCCCTTTCATACAAAACATAAGCGTTGGCGGCTGCATACCGCCGTCATCATTTCCTTTCTCGCAGGGGACGCCCGCGCGAAAAGCAATGTCCGCATCGCCCGTACAGTCGATGACCGTTTTGGCCATGATGACCTCCCGTCCTGCTTTGCTCTCAATAATAACGCCGCTTATTTTATCGTCGGACATCACCACCCCGCAACAGAAAGCATACATGAGTACTTTCACGCCTCTTTCCGTCAACACTTCCAACGCCGTCCGCTTCACCTCCTCCGGGTCTATGATGGTAAGGCTGACATGCAGCGGGCAAGCCCTGTGGCCACTGGCAGCATTCTTTTCTGCCAGTCGGTCTATGAATTTTTGCGGCAAGCCCCGTATGATTTGGTTGCCCTTTCGACCGAGGAAGCCGAGTATAGGCAATCCGACAGTGAGGTTACCGCCAAGGAAATTGCGACTTTCTACCAACAAGACATTCAATCCGTCGGACGCTGCCGCCTCTGCCGCAATAATGCCGGCAGGACCTCCACCGGCCACCAGTACATCGACCGAATCGCGTACAGGAATCGAACGCGCCGGCTCAACAATCATTGTATTTGTATTTTTCATCATCTAATGATGCGAATGAAGGGTTGCCCCATTAAAAAATTAATCCAAAGAAAATAAATCAACATCCGCCTTATCTCTCTGCTTTGCTTGCACTGTTTGCCCTTTGACGCCTTTGATGGGAGTTGACATTTCGAGTTGATGGCTCTTTTGCTTTTCTTACCAAAACGCTTTGTCGCCATCAGGGCGTCTTTTGAGATAGGCCTTACTCCCGCGCTTGCTGCTACAAGGCTTTCCGGAAGACGATAAATGGGAAAGCTTTCTCCTTTCCCGCATGTTTTCCGATAAAATGTGACTGCCACCATGACGAATACTTCAATTGGTGAATTGAATAATTCACGACAAATATACGACATAAAAATTCATTTTGCAAATATTTTACTGATAGAAACTCAAAAAAATATTAATTTACTGAAAGCGAGGTAGGTAGGGAATAGGGAATAGGGAATAGAGAATAGAGAATAGAGAATATTCTTAATTCGTCACTGCGTTTACAATGACACTTTTCATCACTGCATGTTTTCGAGTGGATTCATCCCGCAGGGACTTGGTTGACGATGTGATTGATTATTTCCAGTAGTAGAGACGCAATTTAGATATTGTGAGTTTTCGGGCAGACACTAAATATTGCCTTTTTGACAATTTATTGATCGAGAACTGCCGGGAGACCTGTTACACCCTGCGCCGCGTCTGTCCCCATGCACGCCGCGCAATAGCAAGAGGTTTAAACCCTTTTCCACAAAAAAAGATTACAGTAAATCCCTGCATGAACCCTAAAATAATTTTTTCTTCTCATTTCTTTTTTTTATTTTTGCTGACATTTCATCCATCAGAATGATCGCATTTTTGCCATACGAAAACATCCCCGCAGAAGCCCTCAAACGCGCTCCTGCCGCCGCTTCCCGAATAGCGATTGGTAATCCTCTTTATTTCAATGGCTTAAATCGCAAATCACACCCCTTTGCGGGCATATTTTTCCACCCGCTTTTCCCTCTTTTCCCTCCTGCGAGAGACTTTGCCGGTTTCGGAACCAGTGTCCCGCCATGGCCGGAAACGCCTGTTACACCCTGCAAATCTTCTGCCGCGACCGTCGGGAGAGCGTTTGCAGTATGCAAATGGTCTCCCGCAACTGTCGGGACATCTTTTGCAGTATGCAAATCATCTGCCGCAACTGTCGGGAGAGCGTTTGCAGTATGCAAATGGTATCCCGCAACTGTCGGGACAACATTTGCAATGTGCAAACCGTTTGCCGCAACCTGCGGGACAATATTTGCAATATGCAAACCGTCTGCCGGCGCTGTACGGACGTGGCGCGCCGCGTCTCTGCCTGTACGGATGATACGGCGCGCCGCAGAGACGTTACGCGCAACGTC
>JAISWE010000045.1 GCA_031271175.1 Bacteroidales bacterium
CGCCGCAAAAAGCGACGACAGAAACGCCGCAAATATCCATTTGTAAAGGTATTTTGTGCGCATACTTGAAACATTTAACGGCACAAAGATAATATTTATTTAGATTAAATCTAAAAGATCAAATATTTTTTTTTGCAGTAAGCGTTATATTGTTCGGCGTTTTAAGTCTTCCGCGCAGGAACAGGCACTCTGAGGGCTGTTTTCATGCCTGCCTCACCATTTGAAAGAAGTCCGGTACTGCGCTTCATTTCCCATGGCATCGGTAATTTTTACCGTTAAGGAATGTTGCGTATTGCGTGTCAGCCTGTCGGCGTCGAAGGTGTAGATGAGCAGGTTTCGTTTTGCGTCGTATTCAAAGAGCACCCATTGGCCGTCGATGACGCCCCGGTAGCTTTCGATGCCCGAAAGCTGATCGGCAATACGGATGCGGATATCTCGGTATCCCTGCATGTTTTTGCTTTTGGGGATGTTGACGGGAAGGATAGTCGGCGGGACGGTATCCACCGCAACGGCAAAGCTACCGAAAGAGAAAGAAGATGTTACGACGCGGCCTTTGCGGAATGTGCCGCCGACGCCCGCCATCCTGCCTTCTTCATCGATCTGCACCAGCAGCGCTTTATCGTGCAGGCGTTCGGGAAGGCTATCGGCGGCGATATCAATGATAACCGGTTGATGCAATGGAGTGAATATGTCGTGGGCATGATATATTTTCGAATAAAGCGATGGCGGACGATCCGACGCGGTAATTTCGATGTTGGCATTGTTGTACAGCGCGTGGGCAGGGACAGTCATTTTGAAGCCGTTATAGCGGTAAACGACTTCTCTTTCGTATTCGTTTTGCAGGAAGTCGGGAATTTTCATCCAGACCGGCAATTCTTTTTCTTTAGCGGCAGGCGTATATGAGAAGCGAAACTCCAGCCGGCTGCTGTTTCCGTGCAAGTCGCACGCCGTCACCGAGGCATGGTGTTCCGCAGCATCGCCGAACGATATGATACCGCGCCGGATGTGGCTGTCGTATATGCTCAGCCGGTTGTTCGGCTCAATGTACAGCCGGTTGATCCGGACTTTCTTTTTCATGAAATAGCCATAATCCGTCAGGCTGTTGATATACCGGCTTTCGTCGAAGGAAAAGCGGTTCATGGTTTGGGAAAAACATGTCAGGCTGTCCACCGACAGGCGGAGGCTGTAGGGGCCGCATTTGTTTTCCGTCCCTGAAACCCGGTCATAGACTTCGACGCCGAAAGCGACTTCTCCCCTGATGGTCGGCCGGATGTTGCCCCGTATCATATATTTTTTCCCTGCCTTATCCAGCGGGAGAATGAGCGGACTGTGAACGCCATTGACCGTGCTGCTGTCGCCGACGGGATAAATCGCCAATTGCCGGATAACGGGAGCTTCCCTGTCGCTCACGCCCAGCCCGAAGAGGAGAGGATTGACAGGATGTTCCGTTTGGGTTTCTCTCACTTCAAAGTGCAGGTGCGGGCCGGTTGAACTGCCCGTATTCCCGGACACTGCAATCCACTGCCCCCGCTTGACGGGAAAGGCCATGCTGTCGAGACGAATATCCAGCCGGTAGCGTTCGCGTTGATACTGCTGCTGCTTCACATACGCGGCCACTTCATCGTAAAAGCCTTCCAAATGGGCGTAAACAGTGGTATAACCGTTAAAATGAGTGATGTACAGCGCTTTCCCGTAACCTGTCGGATCCACCCTCACCCGAGATACATAACCGTCGCGGACGGCATATACCTTGTGGCCGACAACTCCCTGCGTGCGGTAATCGATGCCCGAATGGAAGTGATTGGAGCGCAGTTCCCCAAAAGTAGCGGCAAGTGCAACGGGAATATCAAGCGGATGGCGAAAAACAGTGTCGGCCACGTGCTGGGCTGCAAGCCGGAAAGTCGACAAACAGGAGGAAAGGGCAAGAATGAAGTAAACGATTGACCTGTGCATGTCAGTTTTTCTTTTTTTTCCGTAAATGAAGCAATGTCCCTGCCTTCGGTTCCGTGCCTTCTTCCAGACGGTTCAGCACATACAGGCGACTCAGCCTGACGGCATACAGTTGCGATACGTCGCGCACGGTTTCCCCTTCCCGCAGGCGGTGAGTGTCTTTCCCGCGGGCAGCGCGACGACGTTTGGGCTGTAGATACACGATTTCTCCTTCCGTCAGGTTTTTCGACGCCTGAGCATCGTTGTACCTGGGCAGTTGCCACGACATCATCTCCCGCATGGAGGCGAGAGAGGCATAGGTGTCGCCTGCCTTCGCCCGAATGTATTCCGTCCGGTTGTTTTCTTTTACGGCATATTTTTCAATATCAACGGTAAACTGATCGATGGACACGCTCTTTTTTCCGGCTGCTGTTGCGGAACGGGTACCTGCTCCGGTTTTGGCGGCGCTTTCGGCATCATCATACCGATGCAGATGATATTTTTCAATCAGTTCTATCAATCTTTGCGGATAGTGGGGATCGGTGGCATACCCTGCCTTTTTCAAGCCTTTAGCCCAGGCGGCATAATCGGTAGGCTTATAATTGAAAAGGAAAGCATAGCGGCTGCGCGTCATCAGGAAATCCGTATGATCGCGGAAGGATTCTTCGGCATTTTTGTAGTGACGGAAACATTCTCCTTTCCGGTCGTCGTCGTGATAGGCTTTTTTACCTTCCCAGTCGTTGTGGCATTTGATGCCGAAATGATTCTTAAATTCAACGGCCAACCGGCTATTGCCGCTGCCCGATTCCAAAATTCCCTGCGCCAGCGTGATACTGGCCGGAATCCCGCTTCTCTTCATCTCGGCAATAGCCCATGCCTTATAGGTTTCGATATAAACCTCGGTGGTAATCCTTTGTGCCGACGCCAGCTGAATCCCACAAATGATTACACAAAAAAAAGCCGATAATTTCATGACGCAAAAATAAATACGGTTTATAAATTCCAGTTTTCCATCAGTCTGTTGCCCCAATCTTTGTGGCCTTCATTTTTCTGGGGCGCTCCCGGCGTACTACGGCCATCCCTGATGTAACGCATCATCATCTCCTTTAATTCATTGACTACTTCGGGATATTCCGTATAAACATTGTTTTTTTCCGCCGGATCGGTTTTGATGTTATAAAGTTGTACTTTGGGTAATGTGCGGATTACGGCCGTATCTCTTCCGGGACGGGGATAACTCCAGCCTCCCGAACTCGGCGATAATAATAATTTCCATTCGCCGCTACGCAAGGAAAATTCGCCGTTAATAGAATGGTGGACAGTAGCTTCCCTGATTGCTTTCGGTTCGGCGGTGTTCAATAACAAAGGCAGTATGTTATAACTGTCTTCCGCTTCGTCATCTTTCAGCTGATAACCCGTTACGGCGGCAAATGTAGCCATAAAATCCGTCAGGCAAACCGTCTGTTCGACGTAATGTGGCTTTATGCACGCCGGCCACTGCACGATACACGGTATCCGGTGGCCTCCTTCGTACAGGTCGGCTTTATGTCCGCGATAGATATCACTCGGATAATGCCCTTTTTCCTGCAATTCGTCCATACGCGCAGTAGGACTGCATCCATTGTCGGAAGTGAAGACAAGTATGGTATTATTTTCTATCCCGTTTTGGTGTAAAGTTTCAACGATACGTCCGACCATGTAATCTACTTCCATAACAAAATCGCCGTAAGGATTAAGTCCCGATTTCCCCTGAAATTTTTCGCTCGGTAAAATCGGCGTATGGGGTGCAGGTAACGGAAGATAGAGATAAAACGGTTTCCCATTTCCTCTTCCGTTGATATATTCGATTGCTTTGTCAACCAAATGTGAAAGTGTCTTTTTGTGTTCAAAATCAGATGCCGTTGGGCCGCTGCGCCACATTTCCATGCCTTTGCCGGAGGTGATACGGTTGGGAAGAGCAGTGGGCATGTCATTTTCCACGTAAACATACGGAGGCATATCCAGCGATGCGGAGATACCGTAAAAATAATCGAATCCGATGGCTACCGGCCCGCCGGTAACAGGTTTTGTGAAATCCACGCTGTCCGTTCCTTTCGCTACATTATTCCATGTCCACCCCAGATGCCATTTCCCGATACATGCCGTTTCATATCCTCGATTTTTAAGCATGGAAGCCGTTGTTGTCCGGCCGGCCGGGATCAGCGCTTTGTCATATCCATGCAGTACGCCGCGCTTCAACGTCGATCGCCAGTTGTACCGGCCTGTAAGAATGCCGTATCGCGTCGGAGAACTTACCGCCGAACTGCTGTGGGCATCCGTAAAAACAACCCCGTTACCGGCTATTTTATCTATATTGGGAGTATTGATTTTCGACTCCCTGTTCAATGCGGAAACATCACCATATCCCATATCATCGGCCAGGATGAAGATGATATTCGGTTTTTCCACCGTTTTTGAACCGCAACCCGCCAGGAAAAGCAAACTGCTGACAGACAGGAAAACACTTTGTTTCTTTATCATTTTGGTATTATATTATTGGGCACTTCTAATAATCCTTTCATGTTACGCAAATCCGGAGATACCGAATGGTTTGTGTGGGACAGTTTCACTTTTCCGATTTTGTCCATCAGGCTTAGGATTTGCGCCTGTCTCCGGATCAGGTAGGCCGTTGGCCGGGCAGGATTCCGTTTGCGGGGCGAAGGCAGTGCGGCGGTGATCATGGCGGCTTCTTCGCGCGTCAGCCGGGCAGCAGGATGCCGGTAATAGCTTTGCGAAGCTGCTTCAATCCCGTATATGCCGTTTCCCATCTCAATCACGTTAAGATACACTTCCATGATCCGTTCTTTGCTCCAGATCAACTCCACCCACACCGTGAACCATGCTTCAAGGGCTTTACGGAAGTAGCTGCGTTTTTCCCACAGGAATACATTTTTGCACATTTGCTGGGTGATGGTGCTGGCTCCCCGTATTCGTTTCCCTTTTTTGTTTTCCCGAAAGGCTGCTTTCATCTGGCTGAATTCAAAGCCGTAGTGGACGGCAAAGTTATTGTCTTCGCTGGCTACCACCGCATCAATCATGCTTTGGGGAATCTGGTCGAACGGCAGCCATTTCCTGTCAACGGACTTTACGCCTTCTATGCTGCGACTAAGCATCAACAAGGTAAACGGCGGATTTAGCCACCGATAGATTGCAACCGTCGTGACGGAATACAGCACAAGAACCAGCAGGATAATTCCCGCCCATCGTAGCCACGTCTTGAACGAAGGTACGATTTTTGCTTTCTTTTTATGAGATGCCATTTTTTTTACAAAAATAGCATTATTCCGGCAAAATACCTAATTTTCTTCAACTTTTCCGGATATGTGAACATTCGGAAGGATACCGACCGGCTTTGTTATCGTTACCGAATAAAAATGAGGATTGCCTGTTTTGGAAAAAAAGATTAACTTTGCGGACAAATATCATTTGTCAGTATTGTTTTTTATTGGAGATTTGCCATGAGATTTTTCGGAATAATCTTATTTTCATTAATATGCCTTACGTTTTCGACGGAGGAGCCGACATTTGTTTGTGAACCGGATAAGGAATGGACGGCGTTATTGGATCGGACGGAGGGATGGCTTGCCGGAGATGGGATTTTCTCTTACGGAATGGACGGCGATTCACG
>JAISWE010000095.1 GCA_031271175.1 Bacteroidales bacterium
GACGACGACATGATCGTCGGATCCGTCCACAGCACCATCTATGTGGATTTGCTCTACAACCTGAAAAAGACAGGTTACGCCGGCTGGCTTTCGATGGACCAGTATCCCTACCGCGAAGACGCTACCGACGCTATCGCCGAAAGCATCCACTGGGTAAGAGCGTTCGAGCAAATTGTCGAAGAAAACATGGCCGAAATCGACGCACTGGTCAGGCGAAACGACGCAGTGGCTACCTCGCGCTTCATGCGGAAAGTATTGTTTGGAAAATGATCGTATGCTAATAATTAACAAGATGAATGCGAAAATTTTAAGCATAACATTGGTAATTTCGCTTTTAGGATGCGGAGGCGGAGATAAAATTACGCCGCAAAACCTGCGTTGCGAATTACTGAACCATCCGCAGGGAATTGACTCTCCTTCGCCGCGCCTGAGCTGGGAAATCAGCGGCAGCGCACGCGGCATCAGGCAAACGGCTTATCATGTACTGGTTGCTTCGGCGCAGGATAAACTAAATGCCAACGAGGGAGATTTATGGGATTCGAAAGAAGTAAATTCGGATCAATCGGTTTTTGTGCCGTATGCGGGAAAGCCACTTGAAAGCCGCGCCGTTTGCTATTGGAAGGTGCGGGTTACAACCAATCAGGGTGTTTCCGAATGGAGTAAGCCTGCCGTATGGACGATGGGTTTGCTGAAAAACACCGACTGGCAGGCAACATGGACGGGACTTGACAGGTCATTCGACGGCGACGTCCCGGAAGGGAAAACGCGCCTTGCAGCACGTTACTTCCGCAAGGAATTTGAAGCCGCTCAAAAACCGCTAAAGGCCACGCTTTATATCTCCGGTCTGGGACTTTATAAATTGTATGTCAACGGCAAAAAAATCGGCGAACAGGAATTGTCCCCGACGCCTACGGATTATTCCAAAATGGTAAAATACAATACGTTCGATGTTACGGATAATATTGCCAAAGGCAAGAACGCATTGGCTACCGTTTTGGGTAACGGACGCTTTTTCTCCATGCGTATCGGAAATGTGGATGCCATTCCGACTGTCAGGCATTTCGGATTCCCTAAAATGCTGCTTCAACTGGAATTGGAATATGCCGACGGCAGCCGCCAAACAGTCGTCAGCGACAACTCATGGAAAGTAACCGCCGACGGCCCTATCCGTGCAAACAATGAATTTGACGGCGAGGAATACGATGCGACAAAAGAAATGCCGGGCTGGGATGCTGCCGGCTTCGACGATGCAAAATGGCTTGCCGCAGAATCGGTAAAAGCCCCCGCCGACAAGTTGGAAGCTCAAACCAACCCGAATATCAGAATCATGGAAACCTTGAAACCTGTTGGCATAAAGTCGCCGGAAAAAGGTGTTTATGTTCTCGATATGGGACAGAATATGGTGGGATGGCTGCGCATGAGAGTAAATGGCAACAAGGGAGATAAGGTCAAACTTCGCTTCGCCGAAACGGTAAATCCCGACGGATCCATTTACCTGGCAAACATTCGCGGCGCTCTGGTGACGGATATTTATACGCTGAAAGGCGGTGGAACGGAAACCTTTGAGCCATCATTCACCTATCATGGTTTCCGTTATGCGGAAATAACCGGATTTCCCGGAACACCGACTGTGAACGATTTCACCGGCTGCGTGCTTTACGACGAAATGGAAACGACAGGAACATTTGAAACCTCCAACAAAACCATCAACCAAATATACCGGAATGCGTACTGGGGTATCCGCGGCAATTACCGCGGAATGCCGACAGACTGTCCACAACGCGACGAACGCATGGGATGGCTTGGCGACCGCGCCGTCGGTTCGCATGGGGAAAGTTTTGTCTTCAATAACAATAACCTGTATGCCAAATGGCTGGACGATATTGAACAGGCACAGCGCGAAGACGGCAGCATCCCCGATGTAACGCCGAATTACTGGATGCTGTACAACGACAACATGACATGGCCCGGCGCTTATCTCATCATAGCCAACATGCTGTATGAACAGTATGGAAACAGCGAGCCTCTTGTCAAACATTACGAATCCATGAAAAAATGGATGTCGTATATGCGCAGTAAATACATGGTTGACAATATAATGCCCAAAGACCTTTACGGCGACTGGTGCATGCCTCCCGAACGTCCGGAACTGATTCATTCGGAAGATCCCGCGCGGAAAACCGATGGCGCTTTACTCGGCACGTCATTTTATTACAGGATGTTATTTTTATTGCAGCGTTTTGCCGAATTGCAAGGAAAAACGGACGAAGCCCAAGCGTTTGCCGAAGAAGCAGATGCCGTCAAGACAGCCTACAACAACAAGTTCTTCCATACGGAAACAGCCCGGTACAGCAACAATACCGTCACCGCCAACCTTTTGTCGCTGTGCTACGGACTTGTACCCGAAGGCCATGAAAACAGGGTATTTGCCAATATTGAAGAAAAAACCCTTCATGAATTTAAGGGACATGTCAGTACCGGTCTGGTGGGTATTCAGTGGTTGATGCGCGGACTGTCCGACTATGGACGCGCCGATCTTGCATACCAAATCGCCACCAACCGCGATTATCCGAGCTGGGGGTATATGATCGAAAATGACGCTACTACAATATGGGAGCTATGGAACGGTAATACGGCCGACCCTGCAATGAATTCACACAACCACGTCATGTTGCTGGGCGACCTGCTGGTATGGTTTTATGAATATCTTGCCGGCATCCGGAACGAAGCGGGAAGCAATGGATTCGCGAAAATCACAATGCGCCCGACTGCGGTTGACGGTCTGGATTACGTAACGGCGTCATACCACTCCGTACGCGGCGTCATCAAGAGCGCATGGAAAAAGGAAGCCGGTAAATTTTCGTGGGATATTACCCTCCCGGCAAATTCCGTAGCCGAAGTCTATCTTCCCGCCGCCGAAGCCCATCAAGTTACCGAAAGCGGCAAAGCCCTGTCTTCGGTTGCAGACGTCAAATTCCTGAAAACGGAAGGCGGTTATTGCGTATTTGAAGTCGGCTCCGGAAATTACCGTTTTTCAGTTCAATAATTCAAACTAATGTCTCTGTCAAAAAAATGAAAAGTAATATCATGTTGAAAAAAACCATTGCCGGATATTTGTTCGGCCTGTTATTGGGAATGTTATCCCTTACATCCTATGCGGTTACAGGCGATTTGCGTGTAACCGGCCTGAAATGCGAGTATGCTGTTGATCCGCTGGGTATCGACAACAAACGTCCACAGTTGTGCTGGCATATTGTATCCGACAGTCGCGGCGTACGGCAGCAGGCCTGTCGGATACTGGTATCGACCTCGCCCGAATTGCTGTCCGAAGGCATGGCCGACACATGGGACAGCGGCTGGATCGTCTCCTCTCGGTCTGCCGGCGTGGAATACGGCGGGAAGGATTTGCAGAGCCGCCGCCGTTATTACTGGAAAGTGTGTATCCGGACGGAAGAAGGCGCGGTCAGCGACTGGTCTCCTCCGGCGTGGTTTGAAACGGCGCTGCTGAACCCTTCCGACTGGATGAGCGGCTGGATAGCTTATATTCCCGGTATGCCAGGGCGCGTACTCTATTTCAAAATGACGCACCATTCCGAAAAAACCGTCAAACAGGCCAGAGCCTACGTGTCGGGCTTGGGTTTCTACGAGATGTACATCAACAACCGGAAAGTCGGCGACTGCGTACTCGAACCGGCACAAAGCACTTATCCGAAACGCATTTATTACACTACCTACGATGTAGGTGATTATCTGTTGGAAGGCGACAATGTCATTTATGTGGCGGTAGCTCCCGGATGGTACGGTACGCCTTCGTTACGTTTCCAGATGGAGATTGAAAACACGGACGGGAGCCGTGACTGCTTCACTTCCGACCGGCTGAGGCATGTTACCACCGGCCCTGTGGTGTATTCTACCATATTCGACGGTGAACTTTATGATGCGCGTTTGGCCACGGGAGGTTTGTACAGACCTTACGATCCTCCCGGACTGATGAACAAAGATTGGGCATGGGCGCACAACACCGACGATACTGGTGCGAACATGCAGGCCGCTGCCGTCGAACCGATTCAAATTGTCGATACCATCATGCCTGTGGCGATTACCGAGCCTCAACCGGGCGTTTATGTTGTGGACGCCGGACGCAACCTGGCCGGCTGGGCAGAGTTAAAGGTGAGCGGAAAGGAAGGCGATAAAATCACGCTACGCTTTGCGGAGACCCTGTACGACAACGGACTTGTCAATCAGGAAAACCTGCGCAACGCCAAAGCGGAAGATAGCTATATCCTTAGCGGTAAAGGTGTGGAGATATGGCATCCGGCTTTTACTTATCACGGATTTCGCTACATTCAGGTAGAAGGATTTCCGTATAGGCCAAAAACCGACGACATCACCGTGCATGTAGTACGCTCTGCCGTAGGGGTAACCGGAAAGTTTAACTGTAGCAACAAATTGCTGAACGATATTCACCGCATGGTGGTCAACACCGAAAGCAGCAACCTGCACAGCGTTCCGACCGACTGTCCCCAGCGCGACGAACGGATGGGATGGCTGAATGATTTGACGGTTAGAATTGAACAGGCGATGTACAACTTTGACATGTCGCGGTTTTATCCCAAGTTCATCGCCGACATCAGCGATACGCAGGATGAACAAGGTACTATCACCTGCGTGGCGCCTTTCCGTTTCGGAGCGCGTCCCGCCGATCCTGTTTCGGCAAGTTACCTGTTGCTGGCATACAAATGTTATGAGTTTTACGGCAACCGGCAAGTCATTACGGAGCATTTCGAAGGTATGAAAGCATGGACGGATTACCTGTATTCGCGCACCGATAACGGTATCGTTAATTACAGTTACTACGGAGACTGGTGCCCGCCACGCGATTTTCTGCAAGACCCTGACGGATCGGGCGTTTCGCGTGATACCCCGGGCAAGATGATTTCCACCGGCTACCTTTACTACTGCGCCAAAATTCTTTCCGAAATGGCGGCCGTTATCGGAAAGGAAACGGAAGCAGCCCACTACCGGACGCTTGCAGCGGAAATAGAAAAAGCGTTCAACCGCGAGTACTGGAATGAAAAGATCGGCGGTTATGCTTCCGGCAATCAGGCGTCGAATGCTTTCGCCCTCTACATGGGACTGGTGGCCGAAAAAAACATCCCGACCGTAGTGGAAAATCTGGCCAAAGACGTTGCAAATCACCATTTTCACCTGACCACCGGCAACCTGTGTACCAAATATCTGCTGGAAATGCTCACCGAGTACGGACATGCCGAAGCCGCTTACCGGATTGCCTCACAAACGACTTATCCGAGTTGGGGTTTCATGCTGTCGAAAAACGCGACAACACTTTGGGAACGCTGGGAATATTCTACCGGCGACGCCATGAACTCCCACAATCATCCGATGATGGGTTCCGTCGGCAGTTGGTTCTACAGATATGTTCTGGGTATCCGTTCCGACTTTGCACATTCCGGCTTCGAACAATTCATTATCAAACCGGTTATATTTAATGATTTGACCTTTGCCGAAGGCGAACTGAACACGGTGAAAGGCGTCATCAAAAGCGCATGGCGAAAAAACGGCAATGAATTGTCGTTCCGTGTCACCGTGCCGGGCAATACCAAAGCCATTGTTTATGTGCCGGCACAGTCGGAAAAAAGCGTCAGCGAAAACGGCAAACCCGTCGGCAAAATAACGGGCATCCGTTTCCTGCGCAAAGAAAACGGATATGTCGTTCTCGAAGCCGGATCGGGAAATTATCAGTTTAAAATTAAAAACAAATAAAATGAAATGAAAAAAACATTATTATTATTATTTGTCGCCCAATTCCTGTTTTTCGGCGGCTTGTCGAACTGTTCCAAGCCCCAGCATCTTCAACCCGACGAACCGAAAAACGAGGAACCGGAAACGCCGGACGAACCGAAAACGCCGGACGAGGAAGTAGAAGCTGCGCCCAACACCCGTTACAACAGTTTCAACATAGTGGGTGTGGATCATTTCGGGCGCAGTTTCGGGACGATCTCGGCTTTCAAAAAAGGCCGGCAAGTAGGGATGTTTTTCTGGCCTTGGATTGGCCAGCCTTACGCCTCGGGCGTTTACGACGCCACTAAAATTGCGGCGCTGCCCAACGGACTTAATATCCTGACCCATTTCGATCATCTTGATCCCAACATCAGTCCGAACGGACAGTCGCACTTTTGGGGCGAACCGCTTTGGGGGTATTACAATTCCGTCGATGAATGGGTGATTCGCAAACAAATGCAGATGATTACCATGGCCGGCGTGGATTTTATCTTTTTCGATACCACCAACGGGGTGACTTACCCCAATGTATTCCTGAAAGTGTGTGCAGTGATTGATGATATGTTGAAAAACGGATGGAATCCGCCGAAAGTGGTCTTCTATACCCATTCCCATTGCTTTCAAACCGTAAGGACTATCTACAGTGAATTGTATCAGCCCAATCTTTACCCCGATACCTGGTACCGGATCAACGGTAAGCCGATGATTATTGCCTATACCAATACCGCAGACGACCTGAGGGAAGCGGCGCAACGCAACGATAATGCTTATCAGCCCGGTACGCTTTCCGCCGAAATCCTCAACTTTTTTCATTTTCTGAGGCCGCAATGGCCCTTCGATCCTGTTTATCCCGACGGTTTCCCCTGGGTAGAATGGAGTTTCCCTCAACCCCTGCATACCCAGTCGCAGGTGATGAACGTTACAGTGGCAAGCCATCCGGGATGCCCGATGTCTTTTTCGCTGACACGTCCCGGCTGGATCAACTGGGGGCGGGGATGGAATGTTTCTACGAGACAGAATATTTCCGCCGACGTGGATAAAGGCACCTTCTTCCAGTCGCAGTGGGATCGGGCGATAAACGCTGATCCTCCCATGATCTCCGTCGGCGGTTGGAATGAATGGATCGCCGGTAAACAGCCCTACGACGGCGAATATGTACTGGTGGATGCGGCAAGCAAAGAATTTTCACGCGACATTGAACCGATGAAGGGCGGCTATCAGGATGCGTTCTACCTCCAACTGATTCGCAATATCCGCCGCTACAAAGGCATGAATGAACCGGCGGAACCAAATGAAGCCAAAACCATTGATTTGACAGGATCCCTGTCCCAATGGAACGATGTGAAATATGTTATTCGCAATACGGACGAGACATTCATGGCACGCGACGCCTTTGGCGTTTCTCAAACCGTGCGCTACACCCAGGCGGCGCCGGAAAATAAACTGTTGGAAATAAGGGTGGCGCACGACGCGGAGAACCTCTATTTTTATCTGAAAGGAAAGGATAGCTTTACCGGCGACACCGGTAACGAAAACTGGCTGAACCTGTTCGTCGGAACAGGCGAACCGTCTGCCAAAGGTTGGGAAAGCTACGAATATGTCGTAGGAAGGAACATCGAAAATGACAAGGCGTCTGTGGGAAAATTCGGCAGCGGATTTGCCGCAACGGAAACCGGAAAGGCCACGATTGTCCGCAACAGCGATGTGATACTCCTGTCGGTACCGCGTTCGAAGGTCGGGCTGGACAACGCCGGTCAATGCTACTTCAAGGTGGCAATGGGCGTGGCAAATCCTTCCGATATCATGGATTATTACAAATCCGGAAGCGTCATGCCGATGGGACGGCTGAGCTATTTGTA
>JAISWE010000139.1 GCA_031271175.1 Bacteroidales bacterium
GTCGAACTCTTCAAAACTTCTTTCGTCCAGCAACAGGTCAATGCGTTCGCGGGCAGTCAGTTTGCCTTTGGCATGTTGCGATTCGATGCGTTTCTCGCCTCCGCCTAATTTGGCTTTTACCCGGAGGTCTATCAGGTTTTTGATTTTATCCTTTTGTGACATATATAATATTAATGATATTTACTTGCTGCAAAATTCCGTCAATACGCTTTCGGTAGATTTCGGATGCAGGAAACCGATGTTGAGATTGTCCGCGCCTTTGCGGGCGTTTCTGTCCAGCAGCTGCACGCCTTTGGCTTCGGCTTCCGCCAAAGCGGTATCCACCTGATCGACGGCATAGGCAATATGATGGATGCCGGGGCCTCTCTTTTCCAGGAATTTGGCAACGGCGCTGTCGTCGGAGGTAGGTTCCAGCAGTTCAATTTTGGTTTCCCCGACTTGAAAAAACGCCGTTTTGACTTTCTGGTCGATCACTTCCTCTATCTTGTAACACTCCAGCCCCAATACGTTTTCGTAGTATTTCCGGGATTCTTCGATGTTTCTGACGGCAATGCCGATGTGCTCAATACGCGATGGCTTCATAAATTGGTTATTTATATTTGTATTTTACTAATTTCTTTTCAAATTTTTTGATGGCTTTGGGCAGGCTTTCCTGCATGTCAACGAATACATTGTCCATTGCCTCGTTCAGTGCGATGGGAATGTTGCCCCTGTTTTTAACGATTTGCCCGCCTGCGATGCCGAAGTCCTGCACGCTTTTTCCGTTTGCCCAGACGTGCATCAACAGTTTCCCGTTTTTATCTATCAATTTGATGAAAATCCTCACCCTGGCGGCGGCGGATCCGTTGCCCATGACAAGAATATTCGGCGAAAGATAGAAATCCATATCAATCTGCAACAGGGCGTTGGCTTGTTCCTCCGTGAAAAAGTTAATGATGGTCGCGGTTTCTTTTTTGGCGAAACCCTGTCTCAGGAGGTAACCATCGCTTCCGATGCGTGTTACGCCGCTTCCGGCGCTTACCACTTTGACGGCAGTGTTAATCGCATTTACCTTCCCATTATCTTCCTTCGCATACGCCTGAAATGCCTCATTGCCCAACACACTGCTTTCCGGCACCAAGGTAAAGGGCAATTCCTTGGACAACTCATTGTAAACGTAGTCTTTCACCTTGTCTAATTTGGACACCAAACTGAACTGGTCGGAAGTGACGGTAACGACTTTAATAGAAACATCGTTAAACCCTTCGGTATAAAGCGATGCATTGGAAGAAATCGCTCCAAAAACAGCCTTTACCTGTGCATGTGCACTCATTACTGCTACTGCTAAAATTACTGTAAATACAAATTTTTTCATGATATAAAAGTTTATAAGGTTTATGAAAATTTCAAAGGACAAAGTTAGTGAATAAAATGATATACCATTAAAAAACGATGAAAATAAAATATTATTTTTGCGGTAAAATGTTCACAAGCGTCCTGTGTAGGATGCGCGTATATTAAAAGCGATGGCAGGATTTTACTTTCACGTTCCTTATTGCAGGCAAGTTTGTTATTATTGTGATTTTCACTTTCGCGTAGCGCTAAACGATAAATCGGAAATGCTAACGGCCATGCAAAAGGAGATGCAATTCCGGAAAGACTATCTTCCTTTTCCGCTCATGCACACGCTGTATTTCGGTGGGGGAACGCCGTCGGTGCTGTCTGTCGCCGACCTTTCGATGTTGCTGGATGCTTTCCATCGGCATTATTCATTGTCGCCCGATGCGGAAATCACACTGGAAGCCAATCCCGACGACCTCACCGACGAATATCTTTCGGGATTGCACGATTTGGGCTTCAACCGCTTGAGTATCGGCATACAATCCTTTGACGATGAAATTCTTCGCCGGATGAATCGCCGGCATACCGCGCAGGAGGCTATACATGCGGTAAGGAAGGCACAAAATAGGGGTTTTGAAAATATCAATATCGACCTGATGTACGGTATCCCTGCTATGCCTGTGTCGCAGTGGGAACAACATTTGAAAACGGCATTATCGCTGGACATACCGCACCTGTCCGCCTATCATCTGACCATCGAACCGCGTACTGTTTTCGGAAAACGGAAAAGCAGGGGAGAATCCTTTTCCGTGCCGGAAGAGGAAAGCGTGGAGCAGTTTGATATTTTGTCGGAAACATGCGGGAATGCCGGATATGAACATTATGAAATATCCAACTTTGCCCGTCCCGGACATTATTCACGCCACAACACCGCCTACTGGCAGCAGATTCCCTATACCGGCATCGGGCCGTCCGCTCATTCCTACGATGGGACGTCGCGTCAATGGAATGTGAGCAATAATACACAATACATTGAACTGTTGCTGAACGGGCGTGAAAAATGGTATGAACGGGAAATCCCGACTGTTTCGGAAAGCTATAATGATTATGTCCTGACATCGCTGCGTACGATGTGGGGCGTGGATACCGGCTTCATCCGCAAAAAATTCGGAGATGACACGGCTTTTTCTTTTGTGCGGAAAGCCGACTCATATCTCCGGCAGGGCTACATCAACGAACATGCTGCCGTTTATACGCTTTCCCATAAAGGGAAATTAATCGCCGACCGGATCGCGTCCGATTTGTTTATTGTTTGAAAAGAATGTCCGAGAGCTATACCAAAACAGGGACAGATAGCGTTTGCTCAGGCAAACTGCGCGCAGACGTATTCACGGTTCAGCCGTGCGATATTTGATATTTTGATTTCCTTCGGGCATTCGACTTCGCAGGCGCCGGTATTGGTACAGTTGCCGAATCCGAGTTCGTCCATGCGCGACACCATTTTGGCGACACGTTCCTTTGCCTCCACCCGTCCCTGCGGCAACAGCGCAAGTTGCGACACTTTGGCCGACACAAACAGCATGGCAGATGCGTTTTTGCAAGTGGCTACGCATGCCCCGCAGCCGATACACGCAGCGGCATCCATGGCAAGATCGGCGTTCTTCTTGCGGATGGGGATAGCGTTGCCGTCGGGTACGCCGCCCGTGTTCACCGACGCATAGCCGCCCGCCTGAATAATTTTGTCGAAGGCGCTACGATCCACCACCAAATCCTTCACCACGGGAAAAGCCGCCGAGCGCCACGGCTCAATCCAAAGGGTATCGCCGTTGCGAAAGCGACGCATGTGCAACTGGCAGGTAGTGATGCCACTGTCATTCCCGTGCGGACGCCCATTGATGAACAAACTGCACATCCCGCAGATCCCTTCGCGACAGTCGTGGTCGAAACATACGGGCTTTTCTATCTTGTCCACCAACTGTTCGTTAAGTTGGTCAAGCATTTCCAAAAAGGAACAATCAGGCGAAATATTGTCTATTTTATAAGTTTTGAAGCCGCCTTTTGTCTTGGCATTCTCCTGACGCCATATCTTTAATGTGAGGTTTAATCCTTTCTTTTCCATACCCATTGATTTTCTAATTTTCATTTCTTATCCGGTACAAAGTTAGCATTAAATTTTCGATTACACACAAACGAATAAAAATGTCTTGCAAAATTTATAGGGGAAAAGTAAAATTTTCCGGCGAAAAATAAAAGCCCGGAAACATTTTTTATGGAGACCGCCATGAACAGTCGAAGAAAAGAAGTATCGGAAGATGGGATGCCGACCGGAATAATGGCTGTCTGCTTAAAATCCTAATCTGTCAGGCGGGTGGTAAAAAAGATGAAATTTGATTTTTCAAAATCCCGTTTTTCATTTTTCGATATTCCCGAAGACACCGCGTTCTATGTTTCCTACGAGATGAACGGCAATGTCTGCAAATACTATCAAATGGGACATTTCGGAAATACGGGTAACCTGATCATTGCATACGACGGTCATAAAGCCATCCTGAACTGTAGAAGCGCCGTCGAATTTACCGAATTGCAAGGAAACGGCGAAAGTACGGAAACATCATACCAGCCGCCCGTAGTACGTTTTCTCTTCCAAAGCGCACAAGTCATAGAAGGCAGCGGCGAACTCAAGCAACTGCACGAAAGCCGCCGAACCGCGAGGACAAGCTACAACCCTGATTCTACGGATGAATATCGAAGAAATGATGACAATTTAAAATAAATGAATAT
>JAISWE010000146.1 GCA_031271175.1 Bacteroidales bacterium
CCGCCGCCGACGCCCAGTTGCGCCAGGGCGGTATGCAGTGCGCCGGTACCGTTGACCAGCGCGAGGCAACGCTTGGCGCCAATCATTTTCGCCCATGCCTGTTCAAACTCTTTTACCACCCCGGCGCGCGACCATACGCCGCTTCGCATCACTTCAAGCAACCGCGGCTCGTCGGTTTCCGGCGTCCATCGGGGCCAAGCCGGCCACGGCGTACTGTGTACCGGCCGGCCGCCCAAAATGGCCGGTCGATCGGCGGGAACAAAAACGCCCGCCTCTGCGGAGAAAATGCCTGTGGACAAAAGCCCCAAACCCGCCAGCGAGTTTTGCTTGATAAACTTTCTTCGTGAATGTGATTGTATCATCTATCTTTATATTTATATTATATTAATTTTATATTTACATTATATTATATGGTATGGTGAAAGCAGCCGTTACCGCAACAATTGACGAATCGTATCCATTAACATCTCTTCCGCCTCCGAAGTCACGGGACTTACGCTGATTTCATAACCACCCTGGGCGTAGGCATCCTTCGTTCCGATATAAAACGGCCCGTAATCGCCATAGGCTGCCATAGAAATGGCTAATTCGGGACGAAATGCTTTCGCTGCCAGTTGATATTCGACAAACAGTTCGCCGGGCATGAACAACACCCGCGCTTTTCCTGCCGTCAAACAGGAAATATTAATGGCTGTGCCGGATTGCCGCCTTTTCAGCCAGACGAGTTTCGGCATGTTGTTGCTTAAAAAACGCATATCGGCGGTTTTTATTTGGCGTTCCACCTGTTCTTCCATCTCTTTTACCGTTGGGAGCAGCACCGGCAGCGTTTGCCACGACACTTCCGCAGCCGAAACCGGCGTGACGACGCTGTTCCGCCATGCCCTTTCCATTCCGTCGGCCAGCCGCTGTGCAAGCACCAGCCGGTTTTCATGAGAACCGTCGTTGTATTTTCCCGCTCCAATATTGCCGCCTGCTCCGTTGAAATGTACATGCAGCGCGTCCGGCACCGCCAGTTGACGGTAGAAACGTGCGATACCCGGAAAATCAGGATTGGCCACCCCGGTAAGATAATAACTTTGGGGATGGGTGGCGTAGAAAGTCAACACCGCTATTGGCGACTGTTCATTCCAGAAGCTGATCAGCGTAACGTCCGGATCAACCAATCCTTCGGGTTCATCGCGCAAGGCAGTGTCTTTGCAGGCTGTAGCCCTCATGGCGCCTACCTTGCCGTTTTTGACGATTCTCCGATTGGAAGCCACTTGGTACACCGGCGCTTTGCCAAGTCCTATCCGGGTAATATCCTGTTGGCGGGTCAGGGCTTCTTCCACCGCTTTTCCCAGCCGTTCCAGCAACTGTCGAGCAAATGCGCCGTCAAAACTTTGGGGTGCAATGCCGGATGCTTTTAATGCTTTTTCCGCCGAAAAGTCACAGATGGGGGCGTCGTGCTGGTGCAGTACATGTACGGCAACCCTGTCGGGGGTAGTGTGGGCGGCATCCGCCAGCGTCTGTTTGAATACGTCCTGACTTTCATTGGCTATGCCGATCCAGTCAACAGCACATAAAACGATGGGGGCGTCCGCTCCCGACAGCACAATTCCTTTCGCTCGCAATCCCAGATCATAAGAGCCGATCATCCGATCATAAGTAAGATAACTGCCTACCGGAGGAGTAGCGTCCACATCGAAAACGGCGATGCGCAAGGCTTTGTCGTTTTTCACGGAAACGGCTCCCGCATTTACAAACGGCATCCCCGCCACGGCCATACCGGCCAAAGCGTTTCGTCGGATAAAATCTCTACGGGAACAAGTGGTTTCTGACATACCTTATTTATTTAACTTTGGTCAATTGATCCCTGTTTTCATAGACTTTCATGATCGCATTCACCACATCGTCCATGTCGGCCTTCGTTCCCAGTAGCGGCCCGGAAGCCCAGAGCATCAGCATCTCCTCGTTGCATATTTTGTCGCATACCGGGCAGTCGAGTTTTTCCCTGTACTGTTTCAGCCGTGCCGGCGAATACATGGCCTTATATTCCTTCAGACCGAGGATATGCTCTACCCACGGTTCCCTGTGCAAACCGTTGCCAATATAAGAGGATAGCGCTACTCCTTCGGCTGCCAGCGCTTTCAGGAATACGCTCCTGTCCACATTATTGAAATGTTCTTTGCGGTACCCCATCGTGTACAGATAAAAGGAGCCGCTTTCCATCCCGTCATACTGTTTTTGAGGTACGACGCCCGGACAGGCTTTCAATTTGGAGGTCAGGTATGCGGCATTTTCATTCCGGCGTTTCCACTGTTCTTTTGCATTGACTAACTGGGCGACCAGGATAGCGCCTTCCAGTTCGTTCATCCTGTATTTGGAGCCGATGGTTTCAGATCTCCCCCGGCGCGATGTGCCGTGGTTCTGCACGGTATAGCAGCGGTCCATCAACTCGTCGTCATTGCCCACGACAGAGCCTCCTTCCCCGCAACATATCGTTTTGGAGGACTGATGACTGAAACAGCCTACATTGCCGATAGTGCCCAGTTTTTTTCCGCGAAATTCTCCCAGATGCGCTTGACAGGCGTCTTCAATCACATACAGGTTGTGTTTCTGTGCTAAGGCCATGATGCTGTCCATATCGCAGGGTTGCCCCATGACGTGAATGGGCATGATGGCCTTGGTGTTGGCGTTGATGTGTTTGGCGACAATGGCGGGATCCAGCTGGAACGATTCCCGGTCGATGTCCACCAGCACGGGCAATGCACGGCTGACAATGATGGACGCGATGGTGCCCATATCGGTGTAGGGGCTGGTGATGACTTCGTCTCCCGGCCCTATGCCCAAGGCTTCTACGCAGGTGTTGAGCGCCTGGGTGCCTGATCCGGTGGCTACACAGTGCTTGGCGTTCAGCATGGCCGCCCACTCTTTTTCAAAAGTGGCCACAGTGCCGTTCACCGGATTGTCGATGCGGCACCACACGCGGCTTCTGACGGTTTTTTCGACCGACGCCACTATTTTTTCATCCATGTAAGGCCACTGAGGCCACGATTTGTTTTGGCGTACCGGATTACCTCCCAGTATGGCTAATTTGTCCTTTGTGTCCGTTGCGCCTCCGAATACAGAGGTAAAGCCGGTTGTTGCCATTCCTGCAGAAACTGCAGATACGGCGCCGATAAAATTACGTCTGCTCAATTCTTTATTTTTCATTTTATTAGATACTTATTAGAGATTAAATTTTTGCAAATGTACGGAATTTCCGCAAGTAATAAACGGCCATTTGCGAATATTTATCCTCAAAAAGCGTCTTTTTTTAGTATTGCTTTTTTTATACAAGAAATAAATCGTCATTTACGAAATATTTTACATTCTCATTGTCCTGTTAATGAGATGTTTCGAAAAAAAATGCATTAGCATGACGGTAATATGCATTTTTTTTTGTTAATTTGCTGCCGATAATCAATAAATATGGATGCAAATGCAAAAACCGTATGTTCCCTTTTTTCTCATGGCAGCATGGATTTGTTTGCTTTGCCACTCATGTTCTACATGTAGCAGGCAACAGCAGGACAACATGGAGATAGTGGATAAAAATGATCTGAAAGAGGATTCGGCTTACGTCGAGATAGCTCAAAAAGTGTTTTATTCCCTGCCCACACCTATTGAAATGTCAATCCTGATAAAGAACCTGGGCATCGAGTATCAGGCAAGCCTGTTGAACGATCCCATGTCGGTGTCGAAATATGTGACACACAGTAAGATGGCGATTAATTTTGGCATTTACGTTACCGATCTGGTCTATGCAGGTCTTTTCAACCAGACGCAAACCATGCTTCGCTACAAGTTAGCTATCCAGAAAATAGTGGAGGCGCTTGGCTTGTCAGCGGCAGTGGACAATAATTTGCTAAAAAAGCTGGAAGAAGACATCAATAATAAAGATGACCTGTTGCGTATCCTCGCCGAAATCTATTCTTCCTGTTCGGCTCACCTCAACGACGACACGAACCGTAAATTTCTGATCATCTCCACGCTTGTGGGCGGATGGGTGGAAGGCATGTATATCGCATCAAGTCTGACCAACGAAAATCTGGCCATCAACGAGAAACAGATCGAACAGCTGGTCATCGACCAGAAACTGACCTTTGACATGATCTGGCAAGCAATGTCCGACGCACAAAAGATACAGGAAGTTCCCGAAATCGCTGCGTTGATGTCGGAGATGACCGTACTGGCTCAGGCTTTCGACAAGATAAAAGTCGATCAGACACAGAGCAACGTGAAATTTGACGAAAAAAGCCAAACCTCCGTTATCGAATCGGTATCGTTAAGCAGTATAGATGCGGAAGCTTTTACGGAAATTAAACAGCAAATACAGACATTACGTCATAATTTTATAAAATAAAGGTATTTATGCAACGAATATTTTCAATCGGCATGGCCGTTTTTCTTACCATCCTTTCCTTTGATGCGGCAGCCCAGTGCAAGGTCTTTGTCAAGGGAACCTGCATTCCGGTACTCACCCCTTATATCCACGACGGCAGCTATCAGGCGGCCATCATGAGCCAGGGCGAAGAAGCGGAAGTATATAAGACACTGTTTGCGGGACAGCAGTACCGCCTGTACGTATGTGTCGAACAAATCATCCCCGAAGTGGAATTTATTGTATCCGATATTCACAGGAACATCCTGTTCGACAGCCGGAAAAACGGAAACATACGGCAATGGGATTTTCGTTCGGACGCCAGTCAGCAGATAAAAGTCACCGTACGCATTCCCGAACCTAAGGGCAGTAAGCCCGGCAGCAGGGTGGAAGGTTGCGTGGGCGTGTTCTTCGGATTAAAGGAAATGTGAACCTTCCGCAGGTATGGGATTAATCGTAATCGAGGGACTCGACGGAGCAGGAAAATCAACTCAAATCAACAAGTTGCATCAGTGGTTGTCTGCAAAAGGCAAACGGTGCAGAATGTTGCACTTTCCCCGTACAGATAGCCCGACGGTCTTCGGCGAGTTAATCGCGCGGTTCCTTCGCGGAGAACTGGGCGATCGCCGTCAGGTAAATCCCTACCTGGCGGCGATGATTTACGCAGGCGACAGGTTCGATTGCAAGCCGGAACTGGACAGGTGGCTGCACGATGGCGATATGGTTCTGCTGGACAGATACGTGTATTCCAATATCGCCTACCAGTGCGCCAAACTGCAGGATGAAAAGGAAAAGACGGCTTTGCAGGAATGGATTCTTCACCTGGAGTTTGAATACTATGCCCTGCCGAAACCCGACCTGAACATTTTTCTGGACGTGCCTTTTGACTTCACCCGCAGCAATCTGTCGGAAAGCCGAAAAGGCGACGACAGACAATATCTCCGGGGAAAGCGGGACATACACGAGTCCAGTCTGAGGTTTCAGGAAAACGTCAGGCAAATGTACCTGTCGTTGGCTGATGCAACCGGACTGCTGAAAATAGAATGTGGATGGCAGGAAAAAATGCTGTCGGAAGAAGATATTTTCGACAAAATAATAAAATGTATAAAAGAAATAATAAAAACTTAATACCATGACGAAAACAGGAATAGCAGTATTGTTGATGTTTGTTGGAATGGGCATCGCCAAAGCGCAGTACGACCTGAAAGTCGCCGAAAGAGAACGCATGGCAAAAGCCGGGGTAAAAACGCAAACGGAATTTACCCACGACTACAAGGACGGACAGCCGTCCGAACAGGGATACAAATCGTCGGTCAAACAATTCGACGCCAAAGGAAACATCACGGAAACAGTCAATTACGATGCCGCCGGAAAAGTAATCTCCACAGCCGTTTATCAATACGACAACAAAAACCGTCAAGTTAATTACGAAAGATACCAGGGCAACCGGGAAAAACTCCAGTACAGCCAGAAAATCGTTTACGGCGCCGACGATAACAAAACCAGAGAATACGGTTTCGATGGCGTCGCCTCCTACAGCAACGCTTACATCTACGACAACAGCGGGAAGTTGGTGGAAATACAGTACACCAGCAACCAACAGCCCGTGGAAAAAAGAAAATTGAACCTCTCCGGCAACACAACGGATATCCGCATTTACGATGCGGGAAACAGCCTGTTGTTCAAACAAATAAATATCCACAATGACAAAGGGAACCTGCTGTCGGAAATAAAAACCGATCACACAGGGAAAACGGTATATTCGATATCCTGTACCTACAAAAACGACATCCTGCTGCTTTCGGAAACAAAAAAACGGGGCGACGTGCTTGAATATGAAAAATTTTACCGGTACGACGAATACGACCGTCCCATCATGGAAGAAACCGCCAACATGGACGGCGAAAAATATGTTTCCCACGAGTACCGGTACAATGCTGAGTACTTGAAAGAAGAGGCATGGAAAAAGAACCGGCAATCGAAGGAATTTTCCAAAAAAAAGATGCAATATGGCGATGACGGCGTTTACCGGGAAATAGAATCTTACTTCGCCACCTATAAACTATATTCGTTGTATAAATATACTTACGAATACCACTAAATGGACATCAGCGATTCGGAATTTGACAAAATCATTGCCGTCATACGGGAACATTCGGCTTACGACTTTGGCGACTATTCCGACAAATCGCTGCGCAGAAGGTTTTCAAAGGTCTTGATGGATTACCGCATTCCAGCCTCCATACTGATCAGACAGTTGGAAACCCAACCACAGTTCCTGGAAACGGTGGTCAAAAAAATTACGGTCAATACGACAGAAATGTTCAGAGACCCTGCTGTCTGGATCGATATGCGGCAAAACATTCTGCCGGCGCTGGCAGAAAAAGACGCCATCCACATCTGGCACGCAGGATGTTCGAGCGGGCAGGAAGTATATTCCATGATGATCATGCTTTCCGAAGCCGGCTTGTTGGAAAAAACGCACCTATGGGCAACCGACCTGAATAACGACGTCCTGGAAACAGCGCGGGAAGGCATTTACAAGTACAGGTTCAACCTGAGTTACCTCGATAATTTCGAAAAAATAATTCAATCTGCCGATAACCCCGCCTTTTCCGGAGAAGAATTGTGGAACAAATACTTTGAAATCGACACTGCCGGCGACCGAATAAAAGTCCGGCCTATCCTGTTGGGAAAAGCCGTATTCGCCAAACATGACCTGGCTACAGAACCCAACTTCTCCAGTACCCCGTTCGACCTGATCATATGCCGCAACGTGATCATTTACTTTAATTACCACCGGCAAAACAAAATTTTCGATTTGTTCTACCGGCATTTGATTGACAACGGCATCCTGTTGCTGGGCATCCACGAAAGCATCCACGGGGTTTTTCTTAGCAAATTTGAAAAACAGGGCTGTTTCTATCAAAAAAGAAGCGACGCCGGCGGCAAAGGAAGGCTTCCGTTGCCGTCCTTGTCCGGCGGAGGCAAATGATTGCTCAGCGTCACCAACTGGTTGGCAACGGCATAAATGGCAAGTCCTGCCGTAGTGTGTATCTGCAACTTGGCGGAAATATTGCGGCGGTGTGTCATCACGGTATGGAAGGAAAGGCACAGCCTCTCGGCAATCTGCTTGGTAGTCAGGCCGTGTATCACGCACAGCAGTACGTCTTTTTCGCGGTCGCTGAGATGCTTGTACCGTTTCTCCGTCCCTCGCCGGCAGTGGGCAAGGAGCTGCGTCAGTTTGTGCCTGATTTGTTCGGCGCTGTCATACATGGATATGACGTCGTCGTAAACCCCCATCAGGTGGGTGTCGGCAAGCGATACCAACAGGGCAACACATTTCATTTGGGGAGCTTCTTTCCGAAATTGCTGCACGGAATACAGCCCCAGCAACGAAGGATTAACAATTAAAATATCCGGATTACGATTCAACAGTATCGTTTTCAATTGCTCCGGATCGTCTATCTCCAGCAACTCTATAACACTCCCCGCTTCTATTTGTTCAAATATCGACATCATGCCGCGGCGCATAAGGAACGAAGCGTCTGCAATAGCCACTTTAAGCGGTGCGCTCATGTTTCATACTTTTTTGACGTTCTATTTTCGTGATGGCGGGAACGAGCAGACGGTTTTCCACACTATTGTGCGCGGCAAGGTCCTGTTCGCAGGTGAAGATATCGAACAGCACGCTGTTGATTTCGTTGGTGCTTTGCGAAGGATAAAAACGGATGATAATCTGCTTGAACTCTTTCAGGCGCAACTCTATCCGGTCGTGCTTCTTCTCGAATACCGCAATAGAATACCGTTCCAGAGGTTTTCCGCCCAGCAGCGCCCGCACGTAGGGAAAAACCGTTTCTTCTTCATATCTCATGTGCCGGCTTACTTCTGTTGCATATTCGTCGAAATAGAGAAGAATGGCCTTTGCCAGCGTATCACGCTCATGGCGGAGAACATTCTCCAACTTGGCGCGGATATCCGGCAAGCGGTAGTGGAGAAAATAGTCGTGCGAAAGATGGAGATACGCAATCAATGCCTCGACGGATACTTCCGGAAAATCCATCCCCTGCTCGTCTTCCGGGAAAATGTGAACATCCACTACCGCCAGAAAAGTACGCACATCCACACCCGTTTCCCGACACACATCGCCTACGGTCTTGTCGCCGAACCCCAACCTGATGCCGAAACGGCTCATCACCAGCAATACCCTGTAATGCTCGCAGATGAGGTCGCACATCTTGTCCGTTTCTCTATATTTTCCACGCAAATACATCCGAATAACCATTTAATGATTTACCACGTTGCAAATATAGAACAAAAGAACTTGCATTATGAAAAATTATCTTATTTTTTTTTAATTTTTATCCGATTTATTTTTTTTATCCAATTATTCTTTTTACCTTTGTCGTAAAATAATAGTTTTTGTTTTATGAAACCTGTTTTTTTGCATCGTCTCTACACCTTCTATCGTGACGGCTTCAAGAACATGACCGTAGGGAAAACATTATGGATATTAGTATTGATTAAGCTTTTTATCATGTTTGCAGTATTAAAAGTTTTTTTCTTTCCGGATTTTCTCAACAGTCGTTTCGACAGCAATGAAAGCAAAGCAGACTACGTACAGCAAGAGCTTTTAAGAGTTAATCAATAAATCTTTAATCAATCAATTATGGAAATATTATCATCATTAGTAGATTGGTCGCGGGCGCAGTTCGCCATGACGGCCATGTATCACTGGCTGTTTGTACCGCTCACGCTGGGGCTGGGCGTTATCATGTCGGTGATGGAGACACTGTACGTAAAGACAGGAAACGAACAGTGGAAAAGGGCAGCCAAATTCTGGATGACCCTCTTCGGTATTAATTTTGCCGTGGGGGTAGCCACAGGGTTGATCCTTGAGTTCGAGTTCGGCACCAACTGGTCGAATTACAGTTGGTTTGTGGGCGACATCTTCGGCGCACCTCTGGCAATTGAGGGCGTGGTGGCATTCTTCATGGAAGCCACGTTTATTTCCATCATGTTTTTTGGATGGAAACGTGTAAGCAAAAAGTTTCACCTTGCCTCCACCTGGCTCACCGTCACCGGCGCGACCATCTCGGCATTGTGGATTCTGGTAGCCAACGCATGGATGCAGTATCCCGCAGGCACCACGTTCAATCCCGAAACGGTGCGCAACGAGATGACCGACTTCTGGAGCGTCCTGTTCTCGCCGGTAGCGATGAACAAATTTTTCCACACGGTGATCTCCGCATGGGTGTTGGGCAGCATCTTCGTCATCGGCATCAGTTCGTGGTTCCTGCTCAAGAAAAGGCAAGCAGACTTTGCCCTCAAGAGCATCCGGATTGCTACGGTTTTCGGGTTGCTCTCAAGCATCATCCTGCTCATCACAGGGCATGGCTCCGCTTACCACGTAGCACAGCGACAGCCCATGAAACTGGCCGTGATGGAAGGCCTCTACCACGGAAAAGCGAAAGCCGACCTGCTGGCATTCGGTATTCTCAACCCGTCGAAGACCTTTTGCAATACGGAAGACGAACTTTTGCTGAGTATTCCGGTGCCTATCCCCGGGCTGCTTTCGTGGCTGGGTTATGACGACTGCAACGCTTTCGTACCGGGCATCAGCGACATCCTCAACGGAGGCTATGAGTTGCAGAACGGCCAAACAGCCCTGTCTTTCGAAGAAAAGCAGCGCCGCGGCAAAGAAGCCATACAGTTCCTGTCGGATTTCCGCCAGGCTGCCACCGCAGGCGACACCGAAGCCAAAGCTACGGCAAAAGCCGGTCTGGAAGAAAATTACGACTACTTCGGCTACGGGTACATCAACAAGGCGGAAGACCTTATACCCAACGTGCCGCTGGTATTCTACTCGTTCCACATCATGGTGATACTGGGCATGTATTTCATCGCCTTCTTCCTCGTTGCGGGTATTTTGGTGTACCGCAAGAAGTTTGAAAATGTCCGGTGGCTGCAAAAACTTGCCGTCTGGACGATACCGCTTGCCTACATTGCCGGTCAGGCGGGATGGATTGTCGCAGAAGTAGGCCGCTACCCGTGGGCTATCCAGGAAGTATTGCCGCTGAATGCCGCCGTGTCGAAAATATCCACCGGTTCGGTGCAGCTTACCTTCTTCCTGTTTCTGGCGCTGTTCACCGTCCTGCTGGTAGCAGAACTTGGCATCCTGACGCGGCAAATCAAAAAAGGCCCCGAAGCCGAGGTCAATTAATAATGTATTTTATCCAATGTAAATTATTTAAAAAAGTTATCAATTATGTCATACGAATTTCTTCAACAATACTGGTGGTTTTTAGTATCACTGCTTGGCGGTCTTTTAGCGTTCCTGCTGTTTGTGCAGGGAGGCCAGTCGATGATTTTTTCGCTGTCGAAAACCGACGATGAAAAACGTTTGCTGGTAAACGTGCTGGGAAGGAAATGGGAATATACCTTCACCACGCTGGTCACTTTCGGAGGCGCATTTTTTGCCTCCTTCCCGCTTTTTTACTCCACCAGTTTCGGTGGCGCTTATTACGTATGGATGCTCATCCTGCTGTGTTTCGTGTTGCAGGCTGTTGCCTACGAGTTCCAATCGAAACCCGGCAACCTTTTCGGGAAAAAGACCTATCAGGTCTTCCTGTTTATCAACGGACTGCTGGGTACCGTCCTGATAGGCGCGGCCATTTCCACCTTTTTTACGGGTTCCGACTTTGTGGTCAACAAAGGCAACCTCACCAACCTGAACGAGGGCTTTGCCCCCATTATCAGTGCATGGGGCAGCGGGTGGCACGGACTGGATGCGGCTTTGCCTGTGGGCAACGGAACGCTGCTCGCCTGCCTGCGCAACCTGAGCCTTGGCCTCGCCGTGTTCTTTCTGGCACGGACGCTGGCTACCCTGTTCTTTGTCAACCGCCTCAGTCATGCCTCGCTGGAGAGCCGACTGAAAAAAACGCTGTGGACCAATGCCGTGCCGTTTGTGGTATTCTTTCTCGTTTTTGTTATCTGGACGCTGCTGGACGAAGGCTATGCCGTAGATAAAACCAGCGGCGTCGTATCGCTCGTACAGTTCAAATATTTCTCCAACTTAGTGGAAATGCCTGTGGTGCTGATACTGCTGCTGCTGGGCGTGGTTGCCGTACTGTACGGCATCATTGCCTCGCTGTTCTGCGAAGGATTCAAAAAAGGCATCTGGTATGCGGGCGCCGGAACGGTAGTAACGGTGTTAAGCCTGTTCTTGATGGCAGGTTATAACGGCACCGCCTTCTATCCTTCAAGTACCGACCTGCAAAGTTCGCTGACCATCTATAACGCCTCGTCCAGCCCCTATACGCTGACGGCCATGTCGTGGGTGTCGCTGCTCATCCCATTTGTGCTGGCATATATCGTATATGCATGGTACTCAATGGAAAAGAAACGCACTGCCGTGGAGGATATCATCGAAGACGATCACGCCTACTAACACCCTACTGTCGACAGTATTTCCTTCGCCGACCGGTCATTCCCATTCAATGGTAGCCGGCGGTTTGGAACTGATGTCGTACACTACGCGGTTTACGCCTTTCACCTTGTTGATGATTTCATTGGATACTCTGGCAAGGAAATCGTAGGGCAAGTGCGCCCAGTCTGCCGTCATGGCATCGGTGGAAGTGACGGCGCGCAGGGCAATGGTGTTTTCGTAGGTTCGTTCGTCGCCCATTACGCCGACCGAGCGGACGGGCAGCAGGATAGCCGCCGCCTGCCATACCCTGTCGTAGTAATCCCACTCCCTGAGCATCCGAATGTAGATGTCGTCGGCATCTTGCAGGATTCGCACCTTTTCCGGAGTAACTTCGCCCAATATGCGGATGCCCAGCCCGGGTCCGGGAAAGGGATGGCGGTTGATCAGGTGGGGCATCATGCCGAGTTCGCGGCCTGCACGGCGTACTTCGTCCTTAAAGAGCAGGCGGAGCGGCTCCACTAATTTCATTTTCATCTTGTCGGGAAGTCCGCCCACGTTGTGATGCGATTTGATGGTGGTGCCGGTGATGGACAGCGATTCGATAATGTCGGGATAGATGGTTCCCTGCCCCAGCCACCGGATGTCCTTCAGCCGGCCGGCTTCTTCCTCGAATACATCGATAAATCCCTTGCCGATGATTTTTCGTTTCTGTTCCGGTTCGCTCACTCCGGCCAGTTGCCGGTAAAACCGTTCGGCCGCGTTCACTCCGACGACATTCAGCCCTAAGTGTTCGTAGTCGCGCAGCACGTTTTCAAATTCGTTTTTGCGCAACAGTCCGTGATCGACAAAGATGCAGGTCAGGTTGCTGCCTATCGCCCTGTTGAGCAATACGGCGGTAACCGACGAATCGACGCCTCCCGACAGCGCAAGGATGACCTTGTCGTTGCCCAGTTGTTCCTTGAGCGTGCGCACGGTTTCCTCGATAAATGAGGCCGGCGTCCAGTCTTTTTTTATTCCGCAGATGCCGGTAAAGTTTTCCAGGAAAAGCATTCCGTCATCGGTGTGGAATACTTCCGGATGAAACTGTACTCCCCACGTGGGTTCTCCGTCGATTTTGAAGGCTGCCGCCGGCACGTCGTCCGTAGAGGCGATGATGCGGAAACAGGCCGGCACTCCGGTGATGCTGTCGCCGTGCGACATCCACACATGCGAAACGGTTTGCGCGTTTTTCAGCAGCAGGTCATTTTTGTCTGCCGGTTGCAGGACTGCCCGCCCGTATTCGCGGCTGTCGCCCTTTTCGACCTTCCCGCCCGAAAGCCAGGCCAGGTATTGCGCTCCGTAGCAGATGCCCAGCAACGGAAACCGTCCCCTGACGGAGGACAAGTCGGGCTTAAAGGCACCCGCATCATTGACGGAAAAAGGACTTCCGGAAAGAATCACACCCTTTACCGATGCGTCGTCTGCCGGAAAGCGGTTGTAGGGAACGATTTCGCAATAAACGTTCAGTTCCCGCAACCGGCGGGCAATGAGTTGCGTTGTCTGGGAACCGAAATCGAGAACGATGATTTTATCGTGCATGAGCTTCAATATTGTCAAATTTGATCGCGACAAAATTAACTGAAATTTGCGACTTTTTCTTCATGATGAAAGAAAAAAAGAAAAGGTAAAAGCATTTGGCGATGCCCCGAATACTCCTGTTTTTCTCAATGGGACACCCAAAAAACAAAAAACTTTCTGGTAACTAATTGATATTAAACTGATCTGAAAACAACCAGAAAAAAGTGAGAAAAACAGGCGCGGCGCGGTTGAGAATCTCCGCATTCCCGCCGGTGAATCATTAACGACCACAAGCATACCGGCATTTTCGAAATGCGGGAAGAAAGCATCTTTGCTGCCGACAAGGTCTAAAGACCGCTGTCAGCAGTGGGATTTTACTTCTGCCGACATCAAGCGGTAATTTTCTTCATCGAAACAGACAAAAATCACCTTTTCGATCGCATGCTTTTCGGAAAGAAAATCCGACACGGTGCGATACGCTATGGTGGCGGCCTCTTTCTTAGGATAGCCGTAAACGCCAGTGCTGATATTAGGAAATGCCACTGTTTTGCATCCGTTTTCAATCGCCAGCAGCAGCGAATGGCGGTAACATGCCGCCAGTTTTTGTGGTTCCTGTGATTGTCCGCCGTTCCATACCGGCCCAACCGTATGAACAACAAATTTTGCCGGTAAATTTCCCGCACCGGTGATCACCGCCTCGCCGGTTTTGCATCCGCCTTGCCGTGACCGGATTTTACGGCAATCGTCCAAAATGGCGGGGCCTCCTGCACGATGAATGGCGCCATCCACACCGCCGCCTCCCAGCAAAGACGAATTGGCGGCATTGACAATCGCATCCACCGCCATTCGGGTGATATCGCCCTTTACCACTTCTATGGTTCCCATCGCAGCTTTTTAAAATCTGACTGTTTTAGGTTCGCCTTCAAAAGAAGAAAAGAAAGCCGTCGCATCCTTAAGGTAAAACACCTGCGTATTGCCGTCATCGGCCTTATACATCTTTTTTAGCGAAGGATATTCGTCCAGCATGAACTGTTTGGCTTCCACCCTGTCGTCCTCTACCGCAATCGCCTCTATCCGAAGCCACTGTCCTCCAGCCTGATCCAAAGCGCATATTTCAATCTTCGGATTGGCTTTCAACTGTTTCGAAACCCTTTTGTGCTTTCCGGTCTGAATGTACAGTTTGTTTTCGAAAATTGCCGCCGTACCGAAAGGACGTACCCTCGGCTGGTCGCCGTCCACTGTGGCAATGAAATAATGCCCGCACTTCTTCAGGAAATCGCAAACATCTTTTATCGACAGCGCTGCTTTGGGCGACAAACCATCGACACCGTTAGATGCCGACACGCCCGTCATGTACGGCATCATGGAAAATACTGACAAAACAACTAATTTTTTCATCGAAATCTATTTTATATGACAAACAAAGTTAGTATTATTTTTTTTATGACGAACAAAGTTAGTATCATTTTGATGAAAATGAAAATAATTTGTACTTTTCCCAGGGCAAACGCATTTAAATTTCGAGTAAATTTATCAGATAATCCTTATTCCATGCGGCCTTGAGTCGTTTCCCCTTTAATGTGCCTTTTTGAGCATCTTTTCGGAGCAGGTTAAGA